>JANOEA010000404.1:0-15393 GCA_031412975.1 Pseudomonadota bacterium
CTTCAAGACTCCGTGCCCGTCGGCGCCGAGCAAAATGCCGGCGACGGCAAGGGCTACAACATCAGCGATGTGCTGGCGATGACGGTCGAGGATGCGCACAAGCTGTTCGAACCGGTGCCGACGCTCGCGCGCAAGCTCGAAACCCTCATTGCAGTGGGCCTTTCGTACATCAAACTGGGCCAGAGCGCGACCACGCTGTCCGGCGGCGAGGCGCAGCGGGTCAAGCTTTCGCGCGAACTGTCGCGCCGCGACACCGGGCAGACCCTGTACATTCTCGACGAGCCGACCACCGGGCTGCACTTCCACGACATCGAACAGCTGCTGGCGGTACTGCACCGGCTGCGCGACGAGGGCAACACGGTGGTGGTGATCGAGCACAACCTCGACGTGATCAAGACCGCCGACTGGGTGATCGACCTCGGTCCCGAGGGCGGCGACCGCGGAGGCAGTATCCTTGCCTGCGGCACGCCCGAGGAAATCGCGCGTACCACGGCTTCGCATACCGGCCGCTTCCTCGCGCCGGTCCTGGGGATCAAACGACGCAAGGTGGCTGCATGAGCGACGAACGTTATCTGTTGACGGTGCCGATCTCGGTCCGCTGGGGCGACATGGATGCCTTCAACCATGTCAACAACGCGACCTTCGCAACCTATGTCGAAGAGGCTCGCTTGCGCTGGTTCGCCACTTTCGAGCGCGGCTGGAAGGACGAAGACATCGGCCCCGTGGTGGCCGCACAGAGCATCAACTACCGGATGCCGATCGAATGGCCCGCCGACCTGGTGGTCGAACAACTGCTCGAACGCGGCGGCAATTCCAGCGTCAGCATCGCGTTCCGCATCCTGTCGCGCGAAACGCCGCCGCGCGTCTACGCCGATGGCTCGACGGTACTGGTCTGGGCCGACCGCCGCACGGGTCGCAGCACGCCGCTGCCGGAAGCGGTGCGCAAGGCGATCGGGGCCGAGTAGGACGGCCTCGAAAGCCTCCGCGCGAGTTGCCGCGTTCAGCGCCCCTCTTACGGGTTTGCGGCAGGTGCCGCGGACCCGACGATGAACTCCACGTCGAGCGGCTTGCCGCGCGACAGCACGAAGCTGATCTTGACCTTGTCGCCAGCGGCCAGCTCGCGCCGGGGGTCGATCAGCATCAAGTGCTCGCCGCCCGGAGCGAGCGTGACGCGCGCGCCAGCCGGCACCTCGAGTTCCGGCAGCGCGCGCATCTGCATCACGCCATCGGTCATCGACACCTCGTGGATCTCGACCTGCGCGAAGTCCGCACTGCTCGCGCTTTCGATCACCACATCGCGCAAGCCGCCGGTGACCGCCATGAATCCCGCCATCGCCTGCGCGCCGGGTGGCGCGAGGCGCACCCACGCGCGATCGATCGTGAGGTCTTCGGCCGAGGCGGTGGCGGCAAGGCCCAGCAGCAGTGCAGCGAGAAGCATACGCATGGCAACCTCGCAGGAGGGAAACCCTGATTATAGGCGCGTCCCGGGGTGAATCGCGGCGCGGCATCGTCCAATCAGGACCGGCCGCGCCACCCCCATCACCCTGCACGGCCGGCGGTCATCCGGCTGCAGGCGGTCGACCAGATGACACAATGCGGCACATCCTGACGCGCCCGGCGGCTGGACCGACACATGCGGTGTGCGCCGCTGCGCGCGGCTGCACGCTGCCCACCGCGCGCGCGGCCTTGCACAGCGACTGCGATCGTTGCCGGAACTGGCTTTGCGGGGCTGGCGCGACGCACCTGCCGCATTTGACCGGCAGACGGCAGGAAACTTGCATGAAGCATCCCGGTCCTTTGCCAGAGACGTGTGCCCCCGATGCGATCTGCCCCGATTTGCCTGCGCCTGTTGTCCCTCGCTTCGCTGTTGGCCAGCGGCTTCGCCGCAGCCCACCCTGCACTACCGCGGCTGCAGGCCGTGGACCCGGTCGATGGTGCCGCGCGCAGCGCGCGGGCGGTTCCGGCCAGCTACCTGCCCACCAGCGTGGCGGTTTCCCCGGAGCGCATTGCGCGCGGCGAATTCGCAGGCTTGCGCCTGCGCCCCGGGCCGGTCGCGAATTCGATGCTGGCTGTGATCACGGTGCAATCGGTCGCGCGTACCGGCACCACGCCCACGGCGACCGACAACGACTACACGCGACTCAACCTCGCGCTGCAATCGGTGTCTGCCGACAGTACGGTCGAACTCGACGGCAGCTTCGACTGGCGCGAGCCCTTCGCCGCCGCGGCCTGGGAGCGCGGCTCCGACGGCGTGACCGGCAACGGCGACGATTGGTCGATCCTGCCCGCGCCGGGCCGCGCCAACGTCACCGTCACCGCGGTCGGCGGCGTCGGCAGCGCGCGCATTCTCGGCCCCGGCGACCTCGCGGGCGTCGACCTCGAGGGCGTGTTCTCCCTGACCGACGGCAGTTTCCGCGGCTGGAGCTTCCGCAACCTCGAGGTGATCGGCTTCGACCTTTCGATCGGCATGTTCTGCTGCGGCCCTGGCAGCACGGTCACCGACTACGACGACGTGCAGATCACCGGCAACCGGATCGTGCCCGCCGCCGACGTGCCGGGCACCTTCCCGGCAGTGGAAGGCTTCCAGAACATCGCGATCCACCTTGCCTTCGGTCGCAACCAATTCGTCTCCGGCAACACCATCGAACTCGCCGCCGACGTCAACGGCGTCGGTGCCGATCGTTCCTCGATGGTCGGCCTGCAGTCCAACACCAGCGGCGGTAGCGTCTACGACGGCCTGGTGATCGAAGGCAATACGGTCCGCGTGATGGGCGCGCCGACCGCGCTGCCGACCCGGGTCCGCGGGCTGTGGGAAAACAGCCACGCGCACCTTTCCAACATCCGAGTGCGCAACAACCGCGTCACCGGCGACGTGCCGGGCAACCTCGCCGCCAACGGGCGGTTCGGATTCCGCATCACCTCGCACTCCTCCGACACCAGCACGGTGGAATACCGCGGCAACACCGCCACCGGGATGGAGGTGGGGTATTCGTGGCTGGACCAGACCGCGGCGGTGACCACCGCCCGCCTGCGCTTCGAGGGCAACACGGCCGCAGCCAACGGCACCGGGCTGCGCCTTCCAGCGGCTGCCACCGGCACGCCGCGGGTCGCGGTGCATTTCAATCGCATCGCGCGCAACAGCGTGGCCGGCCTCGACAACGCCGCCGCCACCAGCAACGTCGACGCGACCCGCAACTGGTGGGCCTGCAACGAGGGTCCCGACACCAGCGACTGCGACGCCGTGCTTGGCCCGGTCGCCAGCAGCGATTGGCTGACGTTCCGCCTGACGCCCTCGGCGCTGATCGTGCCGGTGAACACGGCGGTCGCGCTGCCCACCGACGTCAATCGCACCAGCACCGGCAGCGAGGTCGCTGCCGGCACGCGTTTCCCCGACGCTACCGCGATCGCCTATGCCACCACCGCCGGCAGCGTGGCCCCGGCCAGCGCCCCGACCAGCGGTGGCGCCGCCAATGCCAGCTTCAGCGCGCCGGCGCCGCTCAACGCCGACGTCACCGCCACGCTCGACAATCAAACCCTCGGCGCACGCATCGTGGTGACCGGCGGCGCCAGCACCCTGTGCGTGCCGTCGCGGTTCAACGCGCGCTGCGACATCGCGTTTCCCACCATCGGCGCCGCGATCGCCGCCGCGCAGCCGGGCTTCACCGTGCTGCTCGACGCGCTCACGTTCAACGAGCAGGTGAGGATCAACGTTCCGAACCTGCACCTCGAGGGCTCCGGCCGCAGCGCCACCCGAATCGCCCCCACCACGCTGGTCGCCAACACGACCTGGGTCAGCGACGGCTTCCCGTATGCCGCGATCGTGCTGGTCGACGGCGTCGATGGCGTGCAGATCAGCGGACTGGCGATCGATGGCGCGCCCGGCGCCGGCACCATCACCGGCTGCACACCCGGCATCGCCGGCGCCTACTTCCGCGGCGCCAGCGGCAGCCTTCGCGACAGCACGGTCGAAAATCTGGTGCTCGCGCCTGCCCTGCGCGGCTGCCAGGACCAGTTCGCGGTGCTGGCACTGCCCAACGCCGCGCCCGAGACCGTGATCCTCGACAACAACCTCGTGCGCAACTACGGCAAGGGCGGCGTGGTCGCCTCGGGCGCGGGGCTGGTGTTCAACGCGCTCGACAACCGCTTCACCGGCCGCGGACCCACGGTGCTCGGCGACGCCGCGCAGAACGGCGTGCAGGTTTCGTTCGGCGCCACCGGCGCGCTGTCGGGCAACACGATCGAGGACCACTCCTACGTGCCCGGCAACTTCGTCGCCACCGGCGCGCTGTTGTTCGACGCCGACGTGGACCTCGACGGCAACACCTTCGCCGACAACCAGGTCGGCGCTTACTACATCGACAGCAACGGCAGCGCCACCGGCAACATCTTCGAGGCCGGGGCCGCCGACACCGGCGTGGCGCGGTTCTGGGGCGCGATCTTCGACGATCCGCCGGCGGACCGCCTGCCGCAGCCCGCCGCTCGCGGCAAACCCGCCGTGCTGGCGGCCAACAGCCCGAGTGGTTCGCGGCTGGTCGGCGAGTTCAGCGGCAACGTGTTCGTCGGAGACGGCAGCCCGCTGAGCGTCGGCCTCGAGGCGGACGCCGGCTACGGCGCGCTCAACGTGGAATTCACCGCGAACGGCAACCAGATCCGCAACTGGGGGACCGGCGTGGTGCTGTTCGACTGCGGCACCGGCAGCGGCTGCACCAACAGCGACTTCGTGCTCGCCGAGTTGCGCTGCAACCGCATCGCCGGCAACGCCGTTGGCCTCGCCGCCGATCTCGACCTGCCGGTACGCGCCGAGAACAACTGGTGGGGCTGCAGCGCGGGCCCCGGCGGCGCGACGGGCTGCAACGGCATCAACCTCGTCGGCGGCGCCAACGTGGACGCAACGCCGTGGCTGGTCATGGAACTGGTACCCGAGCGCACCGAACTCCTGGTGGGACAAACCATCACCGTCGACGCCGACCTGCGGCGCAATTCGGCCGGGGTGGACGTGTCAGCCACCTGCACGTTGCCCAGCAGTCCGATCGGATTCAGCGCCGATATCGGCAGCATCGCGCAAGCCATGGTCAGTACCACGGCCGGTGTCGCCGGCAATGCCTACACCGGCACCACCGCCGGCACCGCAACCGTGACCGCAAGCCTCGACCAGGACCAGCGGACGGTGGAACTCGACGTTTCCCCATTCACCGACGCGGTGTTCGCCAACGGCTTTGAGCCCGGCGACAACTGAGTATCGTCGCACCGGTCGCATGGGCGGCCGGCGCGATTCCTCCAGCGGCAATCCTCTGCCCGCACCGCCTCGGCAACCGGCGGGCGGGGCCGGTCGCCTCGATCGACACCTGCGCCCGCGACGTGCGTAAACGGCGCGCCCGCGTCGCCGAGCGCCGCCGCGTCGGCGCGATCGACAGGCCAGCCCGTGCCCTCGATTGGCCGTATCATCGCCATCCCGACACTGCGATCGAATGATGGCTTTGCCCATGCTCGAGACCACTCGCCACGATCAGGTCCTGCAGCTGCGCCTCGCGCGGCCGCCGGTCAATGCCCTGAATCCGGCACTGGTCCAGGCGCTGCGTGAAGCGGTGATTGCCGCACCGGGTCAAGGTGCGCGCGCTATCGTGCTCAGCGGCAGTCCGGGCATGTTCTCGGCCGGCCTCGACGTTCCCGCGCTGCTCGCACTCGACCGCGAAGGCATGCTCGGATTCTGGCGCGAGTTCAACGCGCTGTGCGGCGCGATCGGGCGCTGCCCGCTGCCGATCGTCGCCGCGATCACCGGACACAGCCCGGCCGGCGGCGCGGTGCTCGCGCTGTTCTGCGACTTCCGGGTGATGGCGCGCGGCGCGTTCAAGATCGGCTTGAACGAGGTGCAGGTCGGCCTGTCGGTGCCCGCGGTGATCCAGTTCGCGCTGCGCCGCGCGGTCGGCGCGCAGCGTGCCGAACGCCTGATGGTGGCCGGCGCGATGATCGAATCCGAGGAAGCCGCGCGGATCGGCATGGTCGACGAACTGGCCGAGCCCGATGCGGTAGTGGCGCGTGCGCTGGCGTGGTGCGCGTTACATCTGTCGCTTCCGCCGGAAGCACTGGCCGAGACCCGCAGGATGGCGCGCGCCGACCTGCACGCGGCGCTCGATCGCGCTTCATCCGAGCCGGTCGAAGATTTCATCGAGCGCTGGTTCAGCGAGGAAGCGCAGCGCACTCTCGGTGGCATGCTCGCGCGACTGAAGGCGAAGTCCGGCGGTTGATCAGGGCGCGTTGGCGGCCATCGACGCGCCGGCTGCCTCGCGTGGACGCACCCATGCCTCGACGCGGCGATTGCGCGCGCGACCCTGCTCGCTGTCGTCGCTGGCGACCGGCGCGGCATAACCCATTCCGCGTGCACGCCGCGCACCGACGCCGAGCCGCCCGAGGCGCAGCGCGACCAGATCCACGCGATCGTTCGACAGACTGATCGCCTGGTAGGGGTCGATCTCGTGGCCGTCGGTGAATCCGATCAGGATCAGGTCGAGGTTGCGGTTCTCGCCGCGGCGCATGAAGTCGACCAGGCGATCGATGTCGCGCAGCGCCTTGGTGTCGAGCAGCGCGGCATTCGCGCCGAAGCGGAAGTTCAGCGACAGCCGCCGCGCGCCCGCGGTCAGCCCCAGATAATCCTCTGGTACATCCGAGCGCGGCGGCACGTCGACCGCCACCACGTCCTGCGAGACGAAGCCGATCCGCTCGACCACCCGCTGGCCCTCGGGCCCGTGCGCGAACTCGATGAAGTCGCGCGCCGCCGCCGACATTTCGCGCGCGCTGTACATGAACAGCCGCCGCGCGAGCACGTAGTCTTCAGTGCCCACCGTGACCCGACCCGGCTCCAGCGGCCGCGTACCCACGTCGGAGATCGACAATGCGCGTGCAGCGCCAACGCCGGCGAGCCCGACGAAGCCGATCGCGGACGGATCGGCTGCCACCGCAGCCGCCAGCGCGTCGGTCGACTCGAAGCGCGACGCGCGCGGACTCAGCGCGTTGTCGCCAAGCACCATGCTGCGGAACGAATCGAAAGTGCCGGACTTGTCGTCGCGCGCGTAGAGGTTGATCGCGCCCGGTCGGCCGCCCAGGCTCGACCAGTCGGTGGTGCGACCGGAGAAGATCGCGCGCACCTGCTCGACCGCAAGGCCGCGCAGCGGGTTGCCGGGATGCACGATGATCGCCAAGCCATCGAGCGCGATCACATGCTCCTGGGTGGGCGAATCCAGCGTGCCGATCCGCGCGGCGCGCGCGGCTTCATCGGCACGCACCGGCCGCGAGGCCATCCACAGGTCGGCGCGACCCTCGACCAGGTCGGCGTAGCCGGTACCGGTGCCGTGCGAATGCACCTGCACGGTCATGCGTCGCGCGCCATCGGCGAACACGATGCGGATTTCTTCGGCCACCGCGCGGTCGCTGGAGACTTCACTCAAACCACGCGAGCCGGCCCACGCCCGGACCAGGGCCGGTGCCAGCCGCTGCCCTACCGTATTGGACCCGTGCATGCGCAGCACGCTGTCCTGTGCGAGCGCATGTGCCGGAGCCAGCAGGCACACCAGCAGCATGGCCGGCAACAACACGCGACGGATCGATTGCATGGGATGGGCGCGGGATCGATAAAGCCCCACAACATGCCCGTTGAAGATGACAAATCGACGTGCGTGCGGTGAAAGTTCGTGCAGCGTTCCGCCGGGTTCAGCCGCGCGCGACCGGTCGCACGGGATCGACGATCCACTCGCTCCAGGATCCTGCGTAGATGCGCGCGCCCGGCAACCCGGCGTGGGCCATCGCCAGCAGGTTGTGGCATGCGGTCACGCCCGAGCCGCACATCAGCACCGCGTCTTGCGGGTGGCGGCCCGCGAGCAGCGCGCCGAACTCTTCGCGCAAGCTGTCTGCGGCCTTGAAACGGCCGTTCGGATCGAGGTTCTCGCTGAACGGGCGGTTGCGCGCGCCGGGCACGTGGCCGGCGACCGGATCGATCGGCTCGACTTCGCCGCGAAAGCGTGGCGCGGCGCGTGCGTCGAGCAGCAGCTTCGACGGATCCTCGCGCATGCGCTCGATCTCGACGCTGTGTGCGATCGCGGCCTGGTCGAAATGCACCGCGCACTGGGTTGGCGCGGGAGCAGGTGCCTGCGCATCTTCGGGCAGTCCGGCTGCACGCCAGGCTGCGATCCCGCCGTCGAGAACGGCCGCGTTCGCGTGTCCGGCCAACCGCAACAGCCACCACAGCCGCGACGCCATCGCGCCGCTGCCGTCGTCGTAGGCGATCACCGCATCATCGGGGCGCAGTCCCCAGCGCGACAGGGTTGCCGCAAACGCGGCTTGCGAGGGCAGCGGATGTCGGCCGCGCCCCGGCACCGACAGATCGGCCAGGTCCCGATCCAGATGCGCGTACACCGCGCCGGGCAGGTGCGATGCGCGCCAGTCGCGCTCACCGCGCGCGGGATCCGCATCGGCGGCGACGTCGAAGCGGCAATCCACCGCGCGCGCGCCCGTCGCGAGCGCCTGCGCGGCAGCGTGCGGCGCGATCACCACGGGCAGGTTGTTCATGCGATTTCCCCACGCAGGCGGCGACCGAGATTGGCGATCATCGAAGCGGTCGCACCCCAGATGTCGTAGTGCTGCCACTGGATCACATGGTAGTGGCGCAAGCGACCACGAAATTCGCGCGCATGCTCCTGCAGGTTGGCCGGGTCCAGCACGAAGGCGAGCGGCACTTCGAAGGCTTCCGCGACTTCCGATGGGTCGGTGCGCAACTGCGGCACGTCGTGCAGGATGCCCAGCACCGGAACCACCTTGAATCCGGTGATGGTGGCCAGCGGGTCCAGATAACCGACCGCTTCGATCAGGCCCGGTTCGAGCCCGATTTCCTCATGCGCCTCGCGCAGGGCCGCCGCCAGCGGGCTCGCATCACTCGGCTCGATGCGGCCACCCGGGAAGCTGATCTGGCCCCCGTGGTGACGCAGGCCCTCGGTGCGCCGGGTCAGGATCAGGCTCGCGCCGGAATCGCGCAGCACGATCGGCAGCAGCACCGCGGCCCCGCACAGCGGGCTTTGTGGACCGAACAGATCGTCCAACTCGCGCTGGTTCCAGGCGTCGCCGCAGGGTGGGGATGACAGCGGGTGGGAAACCTGACGCAAGCGCGCCGGCAATTCGGAATCCACGCTCATCCGCTGCGCGCGACCTCGCGCCGGGGCAGCACCTCGAGCATGATCCGCGTGCGTTCGGCGTCGCCCATCGACGACCACGCGCCGATTTCCTGCGCGTTGCGGTGGCAGCCGTCGCAGAGTCCGTCCTCACCCAGGGTGCAGATGCCGATGCACGGGGTCAACACGGGTTTGGCGACTTCGCCCCACATGGCAATGTTGTCCGGACTGGATCTGCGGGCACGCGGGCCCGCGAAGGCGCCCCGCCGCGATGGCGGGGCGCAGCGAGCGCAATTACTTGACGTCGACGAGCTTGATGTCGAACACCAGCGGCTCGTTGGGGCCGATCGGACCCTGGCCACGCAGGCCATAGGCCTTCTCCGGCGGCAGGAAAACCTGCCAATGGTCGCCCACCTTCATCATCGGCAGGATTTCCTTCCAGCCCTCGATGACGCTGTCGACCTTGAAACTGGCCGGCTGGCCGCGCGCAAACGAGCTGTCGAACTCGAGGCCCGAGGACAGCGAGCCGCGGTAGTGCACGGTCACTTCGGCGGTCGGCGTGGCGCGCTTGCCGGTGCCGTCTTCGATCACGCGATACTGGATGCCCGAGGGCAACACCACGATGCCCTTCTTGGCCTTGTTCTCGGCCAGGAACTTGTCGCTCTTGACCTTGTTCTCGCGCGCGAGCGCTTCGAACTTGACCCGCGCCTCGCCGATCATCTTCTCGCGCATCACGCCGAGCGCTTCGCGCATCTGCTCTTCCGGCACGGCCGGATTGCGCTTGGCATAACCATCCTGGAGCGCGCGGATCACGGTGGCGACGTCGACGTCCATCTTCTTGTCGATGAAGTCGCGGCCGATCTCGTAGCCGATCGCGTAGCTGACCTTGTTGCGGTCCACCGGCTGCGCGGGCGCGGCCGGGCGTGCCGCAGGGGCGGCGGGGGCGGCAGGGGTGCCACCCTGCGCGTGCGCCGCGGTAGCGCCTGCAAGCGCGATTACGGCAAACATCCAGCGGAAGCTCATGCGTTATCTCCAGAGGGGATTCGTTAGCAATGCGTTACGGCGCGGCGTCGGCCGGCGCCCGGTGACCGGCCATTCTAACCAAGGCACCCGCCTCCCGCCACGCCGGCACCCCGAATGGATCGTAAATCGGACCACGAGTTCAGCTGGCAGATAGAATTTGCAGCCCCGCCCGGCTCCCAGGATCGCTCCGATGGACTACCGCAATCTGCTGGTCGCCGACGCCGCCGGCATCCGCACGCTCACCATCAATCGGCCACAAAAGCTCAACGCGCTCAACCGCGACACCATCACCGAGCTGCGCGCCGCGTTCGCGGACGTGCGCGCCAACGACAGCGTGCGCGTGGTGGTGCTTACCGGCAGCGGTGCCAAAGCCTTCGTCGCCGGCGCCGACATCACCGAGTTCGCGAGCGCCACGCCGACCGAGGCACTGGCGTTCTCGCGCCACGGCCAGGCCCTGATGAGCGAGATCGAGCGACTCGGCAAACCGAGCATCGCGCGGATAAACGGCTTCGCGCTGGGGGGCGGGCTGGAGCTGGCGATGGCCTGCAGCCTGCGGATCGCCTCGGACAACGCGAAGATCGGACTGCCCGAGGTCAACCTCGGCATCATGCCCGGCTTCGGCGGCACCCAGCGGATGTTGCGGCTGGCTGGCCGCGCGGCAACCCTGGAACTCGCACTGCTCGGCGCGCCGATCGGCGCACAGCGCGCATGCGAGCTGGGCATCGTCAACCGCGTGGTGGCGGCCGATGCGCTCGATGCCGAGGTCGCGAATCTGGCCAGCCAGCTCGCGAGCGCAGCCCCGCACGCGATGCGCGGCATCCTCGGCGCGGTTCTGATCGCGGGTGAATCCAGCCTCGAAACCGCGCTCGACTACGAAAGCCAGGCCTTCGCGGTGTGCGCCTCGACCGCCGACATGCGCGAAGGTGCGCAGGCGTTCCTCGACAGGCGCAAGCCGGCGTTCACCGGCACCTGAGGAACTTGCGGACACGGCACGTTCACCGACTCTGGGTTGAGCTGTCGACGATGAAGTCCATTCCGCGATTGTTTCATTCCGCTGTAATGCTGGTCCTGTTGGCTGTGCTCGCAGGCTGCGCGAGCTTCCCGCAAGCCGGGTCGAGCGCGCGCGTCGACGACGGCCTGTCGGCGCAGCAGGTCTTCGAGCAGACCCTCGCGGCACACGGCGGCGATATCCGCGAGTACCCCGGCGACATCAACATCTCGACCGATGGCAACTGGTATTCGCTGATCCAGCGCATCCAGCCGATCGTCAGCGACGCCGGGTTCCGGGTCACCTCGCAGGAGCGCTACCGGCCGCGCGATGGTTTGTACGCGGTGCGCCACGATGGCCCGCTCGGCACCAAGCAGGTGGTGCGCACGCCGGATGGCATCAGCGTCTACTACAACGGCCAGCGCGAAACCGACCCGGTCAAACCGCGCGCGACCGCAATGACCAACGACGCGTTCCTGATGTTCCACTTCGGACCCTCGTTCTTCCTCCATCGCGGCGTCGCATGGACCCGGATGCCCGACACACGCGAAGACGGCCGCAGCTATCGGCGCCTCTTCGTGACCATAAAGCCCGGCTTCGGCGAAGCTGCCAGCGACGACGCAGTGCTGTGGATCGATGCGGAAACCGCGCGCCTGTATCGCGTGCACATGACGCTCAACGGCTTCGAGACCACGCAAGGCGCGCACGTGGATACCACCTTCCTCGCCTACACCCAGGTCGGCCCCTATCTGCTGCCGAGCCGCTTCCACGAGCGCGTGCGCGGCCCGCTGCGCATCGACGCGCACACCTGGTACATGACCGGCGTCGATCTCGACCGCGGCTGGACCGATGCCGACGTCAGCGGCGCGCAGTTCAGCGGCAAGGCCCAAGCCGACGCCACCAAACTTGAACCCGCACCGATTCCCCCACCATAGGGCGGGCCTTCGGCCCGCCGCCACACCGCCCCGCCAGAAATCGGAGCGCCACCCTCGTAGGGCGGGCCTTCGGCCCGCCGCCACCCGCCCCACCAGAAATCGGAGCGACACCACCCATATCCGACCGCAACACAAGGCTGCACGTCGCCCTGCGAACCGAGGGTGAGGATCAGTATCTTGTGCTGGGGCATTCGCGCGGAGCGCCTCGACTATCGCTTGCGTCGATCCTGGCTGCTGAACACGCGGACCAGGTTGTTGGCAGGGAGCAGCGCGAGACGGCCTTCTGAGCGTCGAACTCCCCAGCGATTGCTGCTCACCCGCCCTCCGCCATTGCGCGCTGCAGCGCCTCGGTCGCCCACTGGTTCAGGCTCTTGCCCTTGGACTGCGCAGCAACCAGTGCCTTGCTGTGGACTTCAGGCGGGACTCGAAGCAGCAGTTTGCCCGACGCCGGTTTCTCCGGACTCACGCCCTGCTCCGCGCAATCTGCCAGATAGTCCCGAATCGCAGCGGCGAACTCACGACGAAGCTTGGCGACAGTTTCGCCATGAAAGCTGATGATGCTGCGCAGCCCGAGAACCCGCCCGACAAAGATGCCGTCGCGTTCGTCGAACTCGATCCGCGCCGTGTAGCCGTTGTACGTCATCGTATTCATGGTTTCACTCCGGCGCGTTCGAGCAACTCGCGCAGTTCCTCGACCTGGTAGCGCTTGGCTTCCTTTCCGGGATGTGGTCGATGGCACCGCCACTGATTGCCTGCCAACTCGATCCTGACCCGTGAGCCGGCACGCTCGACCACTGCGCCACCCAGCGCCTTGACCAGGCTCTCGATGTCGGAGAACACGATCGATGCCGGCGTGGGCTTCGAGAACACGGCCGCCAGTGTCTTTGATTGCTTGGCATTCACGACGGCATGATATCAGAAACTGATATCACTGCGGCAAGCTTGATGCCCGCGGCAGATCGTCGGCGGACTTCAGTGTGTACACCTGCTCAGCCATCATGGTCCGCGCTACGATCGACGCTCCGGAGTCGACTCTCCACGCAACGATGGAATCGACATGGCACATCGCGAAAAGCTCCGCACCGCAAGCACAGGCCGGCTGCGCGCGGCGGTGATGGGCGCCAATGATGGCATCGTGTCGACCGCGAGCCTGGTGCCCGGCGTGGCGGCGGCACGCACAGAGCCGCGCGTACGCACGTGAGTCGTAATGCACCCACCGACGTCGCCAGGCGCTGGCTAGCCCGCGCACTGCTCGCCATGCTGGCCTTCGCCAGCGCCCCCGCATGCGCCACGACGACCCTGGATCAGGACCTCGCACGGCTGCTCGCAGAGGAACAACTCGCCGGCGCGGTCTACGCCACGATCGACGGCGAAACGACCATCCTCGCCGCGGCGGGTCTCGCGGACGTTTCGCACAACGTCGCAATGCGCCCTGACCATCGCGTGCAGGTCGGATCGATCGCAAAGGTAGTCACCGCACTCGGCGTGCTGCGCCTCGCCACGCAGGGCCGGCTCGACCTCGATGCCCCGCTCGCTGATTGGCTGCCCGGCGTGGCGATCGACAACCGGTGGGCGTCAACCCATCCGCTGCGCGTGCGCCACCTGATCGACATGACGGCCGGACTCGACGATATCCGGCTGCGACATTTCTTCAGCACGCGCAACACGCCCGACCAGCCGCTGGCACACGCGCTCACTGGCGACGCCACGTTGCTGCGCGTGCGCAGCGCACCGGGCACCGCATTCTCGTATTCCAACACCAGTTTCCATCTCGCCGGAATGCTGATCGAAGCGCTGTCCGGCGAACGCTACGAAGCATTCCTCGATCGCGAAGTGCTGCGCGCGATCGGAATGCAGGACTCGACGACGGTCTTTCCCGATCCCGACCGCAATGCGCCGCTCGCCATCGGCCACCTCGACGACGGCGAACCTGTCGCACTGATCGTGGCTGCCGTGCGCCCGGCCGCGCAATTCACTACCACCGCGGCCGACATGGCCACGCTGATGCGCTTCCTGCTCGGCGATGGCGCGGTGAACGGCGCGACGATCATCCGCGCCGACCTGCTGCGCGCGATGGGTCAACCCAGCAGCACACATGCCGCCAACGCAGGCCTCGCCAGCGGCTACGGACTCGGATTGTTCACCCGCGACCGCCACGGCGCAGTCGGCCGCTGCCACGGCGGCAGCACTGCCGGCTGGCGGGCGATGTTCTGCGTATTCCCGCAATCCAGCCGCGGCTTCTTCGTCGCCCACAACACCGACCGCGAAGGCGCAGGCTACGACCGCTTCGACGCGCGCTTCGTCGAAGCACTTCAGGTGGCAAAACCCCTGCCGCCACCGTCGAACCAGCCCGCGCCAGCAGATGAGCAGCGCTGGAGCGGCCGCTACGTGCCCGCGCCCTCGCGCATGTCGATCGCCACCCTCGCCGATCATCTGTTCGGCAGCTGGGTGCTAGACCTGCACGCCACGCCGCCGACCCTGGCCCCCGCATCCGGCCCCGTACGCACACTCGAACCGCTCGGCAAGCAGCGCTACCGCCAGGACGACCGCCAGCAGGCCACCTTCGTCCTCACCCGGGCCACCGACGGCGCGCACACCATGAGCTCGAGTTACCTGACGCTGCGGCGCATCGGCATGCTGGAGTTCGCAACACTGTGGGCGATCACCGGAGGCGGCGGCCTCGCGCTGCTGTACTTCCTGCTCGCACCGCTGTGGCGACGCCGCAACGTGCGCGGCGCGTGGCGCGAGCCCGGCTTCGTGGTCGCGCTCGCGCTGCTGCTCGCGCTCGGTGCGTTGGCATTGCAGCCCTGGCAGCGGCTTGGCGATCCCACGGCAGCCAGCATGATGCTCGCGCTGGCCTCGCTGGCGCTACCGCTCGGGGCGCTATGGGAAGTAGTGCGGATAGTGCGACAACGCGGCAAGTCAGGCGCATCGCATGGTCGACTGAGCGCCGCGCTGGCGTTGTTGGCTTTCACGGGACTGCTCGCGGCCTTCGATCTGTGGCCGATCGCGACTTGGCGATTCTGATCTGCGGAAAACGGTTGCGAGGAGTGTGGGCGATGCACCGTGAACCTGGCCCGCTCCTCGCGCAGTCGCGTCCTGCCCGGGCCGATCGGGTCCCCCGGTATGGCATCTGCGACCTGTCTTGGTCCGCGCTACGATAAACGCGTCGGAGTCGACTCTCCGGGCAATAATGGAATCGACATGCCGCATCGCGAAAAGCACCGCACCGCAAGCATAGGCTGGCTGCGCGCGGCGGTGATGGGCGCCAACGATGGCATCGTGTCGACCG
>JANOEA010000405.1:0-2325 GCA_031412975.1 Pseudomonadota bacterium
GCAGCTGCGCCGCGAGCTTGAGCGAGCCGCCGAGCCGCGTCGCCGGCTCCCACAATGCAGAACCGGTGTAGTCGCAGTCCACGCCATCGCGACTCCCACCATGCAGCTCGCGCTCTAGACTATGCGGCGCAGCCCTTCGGACCACCCATGACCTACACCATCACCCTCGCCGGCAGCGAACGGCGCTTCAGCGTGGACGCGGGCGAAACCGTGCTCGACGGCGCGCGCCGCGCGGGCCTGGCGCTGCCCTATTCCTGCCTTGGCGGCCGCTGCGGCAGCTGCAAGGCGACCGTGCTCAGTGGCGAGTGCCACTATCCGGGCCAGCCGCCCGATGGATTGTCGAGCGATGAACGCGCGCACCACCAGGCGCTGTTGTGCCAGGCGGTGCCGCTGGGCGATTTGCTGATCGCCGCACGCGAAGTGCCCTCGGTGGTCGACTTCCCGCGCCGCCAGATGGCGCTCAAGCTCACCGCCAGGGACCTGCTCGCGCCGGACGTGATGCGCCTGCAACTGCGCCCGCCGCGCGGCGAGCGCCTGCGCTACCTCGCCGGACAATACCTCGACATCCTGCTGCCGGAGGGAAAGCGTCGGGCGTTCTCGATCGCCAATGCACCCGAGGACAATGAACACATCGAACTGCACGTGCGCCACGTGCCCGGCGGCGGCTTCACCGAGTGGGTGTTCACCGAACTGGCGGTCGGCGCGGTGCTGCGGGTCGAAGGCCCACTGGGCACCTTCGTGCCGCGCGAGGATTCCGAGCGTCCGATGCTGATGGTCGCCGGCGGCACCGGGTTCGCGCCGATCAAGGCCATCGTCGAGCATTTCCTGCATCTGGGCTCGACCCGCCCGTTGCACGTCTTCCGCGGCGTGCGCAATGAAGCCGAGCTGTACCTGCCGCAGCTCACCGCGCAGTGGGCGCAGCGCCACCCCGCGCTGTTCGCCACCGCCGTGCTGTCGGAGCCCTCGCCTGAAGAAGCCGCGCGCCACCAGACCGGCCTGGTGCACGAGGCCGTGCTGCGGAACTTCCCCGAGCTTTCGGGGTTCGATGTTTACATGAGCGGACCGCCCGGACTGATCGAAGCCGGACGCCGCGCCTTCATCGGCGCGGGTCTCAGCGAATCGCGGCTGTATTACGACTCGTTCGAGTACGCGCCCGACGTGCTGGCCGCGATCCTGCGCGCGCGCGCGGGCATCGGCTGATGCGCCTGTCGCGTTGCATGCTGTGGCTCGCCCTGCTGCTCGCCAGCGGCAGTGTCGATGCGCTGCGCTGCGATGGTCGTTTGATCGGTCGTGGCGATCACGCGATCCAGGTGCGCGAGCGCTGCGGCGAGCCGTACTGGACCGATGGCTACAGCGAGTTCCTGATCACCGGCGAGAACGGTCCGCTCGAGCAGCGCACCGAGCGCACCATCGAGGCGTGGTACTACAACTTCGGACCCAACCGGCTGCTGCGCAAGCTGGTGTTCATCGACGATCGGCTGGTCGGCGAGGAATCGCTCGGCTACGGCTATGCCACGCTCGGTCGCGACTGCCGGCTCGATGCGCTGCCCACCGGCACGCCGGCGGGCGTGATCGTCGCGCGCTGCGGTGCGCCCGCATCGCGCACCCAGCGCTATGCCGACCTGACCCGCCGCGACGAGCACGGCATCGCGCGGCGGCGGATCGTGCGCCATGAGGAGTGGGTCTACGACCTCGGTCGCGATCGCGACCTGCGCCTGCTGCGCATGCTCGATGGGCGACTGCAGGGCATCGAACGGCTCGATCGCTGAGCTTTTGCGAAAACCCCACAAGGCCCGTCCGTGGGCCCGGCGAGGGTGGGGAAGATCGATCAGTAGCGGCCGCGCAAGTTCACGGCCGGCAGCATCGCGCGCCAGTCCAGCGGGCGAGCGCTGGACTGCGGGACCTGCGGCGGTGCGACCGCACGCTCGGCATTGGCCGCCAATGTGGCATCCACGCCGCCAGCGACCGGGCAGGTGGCGATTGCCACCTCGGCGGGCTGCAGCGACTCGGCAGCGATGCTGCCGGTGGTCACCAGCGCGCCCGTGAGGCCCAGCAGGAGCCCCGACACCAGGTGTCGACCATTCAGCGTGGACAGGCGCATCGGTGAATCTCCATCAAGGCTCGCTGGCTTCGATGCAGCCGCCATGCCAAGGGTTTGGAAGCCGGCCCGCACCCGTGAGCGCAAAGCTAACCGATTGAACTACAAGGCCGGACCGCCGCGCGCCGGGACTGCCGGGTGTGGCAACCGAAGCCTGAGGTACGTCCGCGGACAGCGCTGACCCGCGCCCGGACACGAATCCGGACACGGCGCCGGTCACGCTTGCC
>JANOEA010000406.1:0-6016 GCA_031412975.1 Pseudomonadota bacterium
TGATCGTCGCCTCGATCTGTTCGTTGACGGCGTTGTCGCCAGCCCAACCGGTGGCCATGACGCATGCTCCAACGCGAGACTGCCGATCCACAGCATAGGGCATGTATCCGCGCCGCACCGAACGGTCGCACACCGATATCAGCGCAGCAAGCCGCCGAGTACCGGCTTCCAGCGGGTTGCCGCGATCCGCCGGAAGCCCGCGGCTTTGGGATGGATCTCGTTGTCCCAGTCCGAAACCTTCGGCAATGCGCCGCGACTGTCGACCAGCCGCATTCGCGGGGTCTGCGAGCTCAGCTCCTCCAGCACCCGGGTGAACTGGTCGATCAACCATGTGCCCAGCTCACGCTGGCGCTGCGGATCGCTCAAGCCGACGGCGTCCAGATGCGGCTTGACCCACGGACCGGCCTTCACCCCGAGCAGCTTGAAGGACTTGCCGCTCGGGAAGATGTAGTCGTAGTTGTGCACCACGATCTCGGTGCGCACCGACTGTTGGTCGCGTACCGCGATCACGCGCCGGAAGTCCTCGACCAGGAAGCGCAGTCCCGCGCCGAACGCGCTGAGCCGCAGATGGTCGCGCACGCTGGCCGGCACCACGCCCCAGTCGCTGCTGCCGCTCGACTGTGGCTCGTCGGCCGGCTTGACGTACTCGGCCAGCTCGTCGCCGACCACATCGTTGCCGCCCATCGACACCAGCAGCGCGGTGAAACGGTAGGAGCCGAGCAGGTCGCGCAATTCCGGCAACAGCGTCTTGACCTGGCTGCTCTCGCGCCCGGCCTTCGAGTGATTGATGAACGCGGTGCGCCGGAACAGGCGGCGCAACTGCTTGTCCAGATCGACCGGATGCGGCGGATAGTTCATCCACGAATCGCCGAAGCACAGCGCGCGGGGCCACGTCGGCTGTTCGCGAATCAGGGTCTCGAAATCGCGCAGCTGCTTCGAGGTAGGCATGAGCGGTCTCGATCCACAGGCCTGCCCGCGATTGCAGCCCCGTGCGCCTCAGGTGTCAAGCGGTCCGCACAAGCGACTGCCGCCTACGGCGAGCTCCAGCTCACGCTCAACCCGACCGCTCGTTCCTGCGCGAGCGCGGACAGCTCGTCGGCGGTCGCGTAATAGTCCTGATTGAAGGCGTTGCGCACGAACAGCCGCAGTTCCCAGGCGGGATCGATGCGCCACGACAGGTCCAGGTCGAGCACGTCGACCGCGTCGCGTTCTACTTCCTCGAAGCCGGGTCGCTGCATGCTCCAGCGGTGGCTGTAGAACCCTGCCAGCGTGACCTCGCCGATGTCGTACTTCGCCTCGAGCGAAGCAGTCACCGGCGGTGAGCCGTACAGCGGATCGCCGGTAAGTTCGTCCTTGCTGCGCACCAGGGTCGCACTGGCAACCAGCGAAAGATTCGCCAGCGGACGCCATGCCAGCATGCCATCCATGCCGTGCAATCGTGCTCGTCCGATATTGGTGAAGCCGTTGACGCCCGGCGCGATCGCGAACAACTGGATCAGGTCGTCGGCCTTGGTGCGCCACGCGTGGACTTGCGCGTTGACCGGACCGATTTGCCATGCATAACCCAGATCGATGCCCAACGATTGCTCCGGACGGAGCTCGGGGTTGCCGACGATCTCGCCTTGCGGCGTGACGCCGCTGAAGAATCGCTCTTCCAAAGTCGCGAAGCGATAGCCCGAGGCGAGGTTCAGGCTCCAGCGGCCCCGATCAGCGGGCGACCACACCGCACCGGCGGTAAACGCGGTGTCCGACTCGCGCGAGTCCGCAGCGGACTGTTGCTGCTCGACCGCCCCGTAGCGCGCGCCGAGTTCCAGGGCGACCGCGGGCGTGACCTGCCAGTCGCTGATTCCGAACAGCGACCAGCCGTCCTCGCGCGCATCGCGCAGGCTGAACACGCGATTGGCCAGCGTGCCGCGGGCGTCGAAGCCGTTGACGTCGCGCCGACCGAGCACTTCGATGCCGAAGTTGTGGCTGAAGTCGCCGCGCTCGACGGTCTGCTGCACGGTGCCGCCGACATCGGTGCTCTCGATGAAGGCAAAGGTGTCGGGCGTGCCTGGTCGCTGGTTGTAGGTGAGCAGGGACTGGTCGTGCCCGTGAACGCTGGCGGCGAAGCCATTGGCGTGCGCCAGACGCAAGCTGGCAAGCAGGTGCTCATCCTCGGGGTAGCTCGTATCGCGCGCTGGAAAGCGGCTGTTCGATTTACCGATGTCCTCGGTCTGCGAAGGAAGCAGCAGCGCATCGAGCCCGAAGTCGCCAAAGCTGGTGCGATATTGCAGGCTAGCACTGCTGCGTTCGAAGCTGGTGTTGAGCGGCGTGCCGTTCGCCGACTGGCTGTCGCCGGCGCGATGGCGCGCGGCGCCTATCGAAAACGAATCGGTCCCGAAACCACCGGTGATGCTCGCCTCACTGCCTGAATCGACGTAGGTCGCGAGCATGTTCCCGCCGTCGAACCAGCGCGGCTCGATCGAGATCGCACCGCCCAGCGCACCGGGGCCGAAGTGCACGGTCGCCGGTCCGCGGGTGACGTTGATCTCGCCCAGCAGTGACGGCTCGACGAATGCCACCGGCACGCCCGCGCGCCGCTGTGCGGTGATCGGAGTGCCGCCGACCAGTACCAGGATGCCGTTGCCGCCGCTGCCGCGGATCGAAAAGGTCTCGAAGATGCCGTTCTGCCCGGTCGCACCGATGCCGGGCACGCGCACGATCAGGTCCTGGAAATCCATCGGCGATCCCACCGCGTCCTGCCAGGTCACCAGATCGGTCGCGAGCGCGCTCGGAATATCCGCAGCCGTGCCCTTTGCGGTGACCTCGATTTGATCGAGCACGCGGGCGTCGATCGGACCTGGCGCCGCGTCGGTCTCGCCACTGCTCGCCGGATCGGAGTCGGACGCGCTCGACTGCGTGTCCTGCGCGAACACGGGCAGCAGGGCCAGAACCGAATAGCCGATGAACGCGGACAGCAGATTGCGCGGAATCGTGACGGGCATCAGCACTCCAGGGGTACCGACCGCCGCGCAGATGCGGCTGTCGCGCGGGCTGCTATCCGGACGAAGTGTCGTGCCGGGTGCCGAGTCTCGCGGGATTGGTCGTGCGAATCCGGCCATCGCCGGCACGTCCGCCCGGATGATAGGACAGGTCGCCCCCGACCTGCCATCGCAAGCGCTGCAGCGCAACTGGACGCGCGCCCGGCTGCCGCCTAGCATCAAGGCCCGTCACCCGCACCCGAGGTCTGCCATGGCGCGTCGAGCACATTTGCCGTTGGGAGCTCTGCTGCTCGGCGTGGCCGCCGCAGCTCCTGCCGCAACCGCGAACTCGCTGGATGCCTGGCTCGACGCCAGCGTTGCGTGCGTGGAGACGCTCGCGGGCTTCAACGAGGGCCGCCCGTGGCTGCAGCTGAAGTTCGTCGACGATCGGGTCACCGTGATGGTCGAATCCGGCGGACGCGACGGCGTGATGATCGCGCTGTCGTGCGTCGGCGGTGGCGAGAGCATTGCCGAAGGCGGGGCCTTCCTGGTTCCCGCGCAGATCTCCGGCAACAGCGACCTGCCCGACGAACGCTTGCCGCGCGACGGCTACGACCGCGCGGGACTCGCGGAACTGATCGAACGCGGTCGCAGCCTCGCCGAAGCTCCCGCACAGCCACCGTTTTCGCTGGTGGTGACCTCGCTGGCGTTGCCCGAATCGATGGTGCAGACGACCATTGCCTTCGAGCAGCCTGAGTTCCGCAGCTTGACCTTTGACTCCACTGGCCGCGTGATCGACGACCAGGCGCCGCCGGAGTCCGGGTGGGTGACACCGCCGGTCGAGTACGGCCCCAGCCTCGGCATCGAAGCGCCGATCCGCTCCGGCGCCAAGGTGATGGAATTCCTGCGCGGTTCGCTGGGCAGCAAGACCGTGGTGCATCGACTGGTCGTCGATACGGGCATGGTCACCGCGGCCTACGACGACGCCGCGGCAGGATACGTATTGCGCCAATGGACCGTGGACGAAGGCATGCTGGTCAGCAGCAATCCGCCAAGCCCGATCGACGGGCAATTGGCCGAGCTTTACAAGCGCTGCAGTCGTCCCGCGACAGCCGGCGAGTTGCCCAGCGCTTTCAATCGCCTGCACAAGCAGCTCGGCGAGCGCATCGACGCGGCGATGATGTTGACCCTCGACTGTTATGCGAACGGCGGCAAGGCGATCGGCTGGGAATTGCTCGGCGGCGACGGCAAGCTGGTCGAAGGCCAGCCGCTGCTGCAGGAGAAGTTCCGCTTCCAGCCGTAGACCGGTGCGGTGCGCTCAACCGGTCGCCCGCGTGCGACCCAAGCTGAGCAGCACCGCGAGCGCAGATGCCAGCATCGGCCACAGCGTGTAGCGCCATTCGGCCGACGGCACGATGAACACCAGCGGCAGCGCGTACAGCCACGCGCTGGCTACCAGCGCGCTCACCAGCCCACGGTCACCGCGGAAGCCGCGTCGCTGTGCCCAGCCGAGCGCCGGCAACGCCAGCAGCAGGTAGAGGATCGGCGTGCACCAGGCCTGATCGCGCCAGCGCAGCACGGCGCCCGCAAGCGCCGCGTTGGCGCGCGTGCGGTTGGGTTCGATGACTGGATTGTCGACCACCGACACGATCCGCGGCACGATCATCAGCTCTTGTGCCTTGGCGCGGCGCTGCGGCCCGAACAGCGACCACGCAACTGCCGCACGGTGACGCAGCCACGCCTGGGTGTGGCTCGACGGCAGTTGCAGCCAGGCCTGCCGCAGCTCGCGCAACACCGGCGCCGGCAGCGGGGTGTCGATGCCCGCATTGATGCCGCTGTCGGTGCCGAGCAGAATCGTCATCGAAGTATCCGGATTGACCAGTGGCCGCAGTTGATCCGCGTCCAGCCCCGGTCCGTGCACACCCGCCGGCAGCAGCAGCGTTCCACTGGCGACCGAGGCCGCCGATAGATCCCAGATCGCGGTTGGCGTCCACGCGGGCGTGTGCTCGGCGACCAGCAGTCGTGGCAGCGCGATGGCCGAAGCGTAGAGCACCACGGCGGTGCCAAGTGCGATCAGGGCGAGCGCAGCGCCGCGAAAGCGTGCGCGTGGAACTCGCATGAAGACGAGCAGCAACAGCGGCAGCGCCGCAGGCAGCGCGTTGTGCCGCACGCCGATCGCATAGGCCAGCGGCAGCAGCGCGAACCACGCAGCGCGTGGGCGCGTGCGTGCGAGCGCCAGCAATCCAGCCGCCAGCAGCAATGCCGCGGCCAGCGCCACGTCGGACCAGAGATGCCCGAACAGAACCAGGAACGGCGGCCACAGGATCAGCATCGGCAGCAGCGGCGCGACCGGTTGCGCCGCGGCGCGGGCGAGCAGGAACAAACCCGCAGTGGCCAGCAACAGGTGCAGCACCAGCAGTGCGCCGGGCGCGGCACCGAGCGCGAGCAGCTGCGACCACACCAGCGCCAGCAGCGGCGGCTGCAGATCGGAGTACGCTCCGGTCCGCGCCTGCAACAGCAGCGACGCTGAATCGAACGAATACCAGCCCGGGTACAGCACCCAGCAGGCCACCGCGAACGCGCCGATGGCGGACCCCGCGGCAAGCCGGCGCTTCACCCCAGGGCCGGCGCGGCGCGGCATCATCCAGAATACGGCGACCGGGGTTTGCGACCCTTCAGCGCTTGCTGATGATCAGGTTGCCGAACGCGACACCCAGTTCCCAGCCTTTGCCGGTGCCGCTGAGCGCGAGCGACACGTCGCCCTTGGTCACCACCTGCCCCTTCGCCGCCTTCCCGGCAGCGGCACTGGCTTCCGCGCTGGCGTAGCTGCCGAGCAACTCGCTGATGTCGTCGACCTCGGAAAACTCGCCGACGCCGTTCTCGATCTGCGACTTGCCGAGGCTCAAGCCACCGCCCCGCGCCTCCAGCCGCACGCGCATGCTCTGGCCATTGTTGCACTTGATCGTGCCGGTTCCGGTGGAGCGCTTGTAGAACACCGACCAGCCTTTCAGATCGAAGCGCATTTCGCAGTCGATCTTGGCCGCGTGCGCCGT
>JANOEA010000407.1:0-37613 GCA_031412975.1 Pseudomonadota bacterium
GGGGGGCCCTGGGCCCTTTTTGCCACTTTCTGTGTTTGGGGTGTCGGGGTGCTGTGGGGGGGCCCCCCCCCCCCCCCTACGTGGGGGTCGTTGACTGCTGCCTGCTCGGCGGCTCATGCGCGGCTGACGCTCGCGGGCAGGCTGCCGAGACGATGCCACTCCGGGGTGTCGAAGCGCGCGGGGTCGGCCAGCCAATCGGCGGCCATCGCGGTGGCGTCGTTGCCCCAGAACACCTGGCCGTCGATCGTCAGGCTCGGTACGCCGAACACGTTGCGCGCGATCGCGGCGTCCGTATTGCGCCGCAGGGTGTCCTTCACTGCGGGTGCCGACACCGCGGTCACCACGTCGTCGATGCCGAACCGCGCGGCAATGGCCGACAGTGCGGCCGGGCTGTCGAGCGCTTCGCCATGTTCCCAGATCGCGCGGAAGATCGCATCGATCGCCGCGTCCTGCGCCTCCAGCGCCACCGCCAGCCGCAGCGCCGGCAACGGATTGAACGGGTGTGTCGGCGGAAAGCGCAGCGGCAGGCCGTCGCGCTGCGCCTGCCAGTACACGAAGCGATAGGTGAACGCACGCTTGGCGGGTATTTCGGCCGGGCCCTTGTTCTCGAAGTGCGCGAGCAGCGCACCCAACACCACCGGGACCGGTCGGATCTGCAGGCGATCGCGCAGGGTATGCAGTGATTGCCACTGCAACCACGCGAACGGCGAGATGAAGTCGAAGTACCAGTCGGCAGGGCGCAGGTTCATGGCGGAAGTCGTGCCAGCATCAACGACCGCAGTCGGCGGTGCGACCCATGCATGCGCATGATGGGGGTGATATTACGCACATCGGGTGCCATCGCAACAGGCCGTTGCGCAAACCACCGGCCGCGCTCGCGCAACCGACGGGTCGGCGGTCGTGCGCGGCGCCCGCGTACAATGCCTGCGGCCCACTTCGGATCCCGTCCATGCGCGACAAGCAGGAAATCGTCAGCAACTGGTTGCCGCGCTATACCGGCAAGGCGCTGGACAGTTTCGGCCAGCACATCCTGCTGACCAATTTCGGCGGCTATGTCGACAGCTTCGCGCGCCTGAGCGATGCCGCGGTCGATGGCCGCGACCGGCCGATGCCCAGCGTCACCGCCGACGGCATCACGATGATCAACTTCGGCATGGGCAGCGCGAACGCGGCCACCGTGATGGACCTGCTCAGCGCGATCGGTCCGAAGGCCGTGCTGTTCCTCGGCAAGTGCGGTGGCTTGAAGAAGAAGAACCAGCTCGGCGACCTGGTGCTGCCGATCGCGGCGATCCGCGGCGAGGGCACCTCGAACGACTACCTGCTGCCGGAGGTGCCCGCGCTGCCGGCGTTCGCGCTGCAGCGCGCGGTCTCGACGATGATCCGCGATCTCGGGCACGACTACTGGACGGGCACGGTCTACACCACCAATCGCCGCGTGTGGGAGCACGACGAGGCGTTCAAGGAATATCTGCGCAAGCTGCGCTGCATGGCGATCGACATGGAGACCGCCACCATCTTCGCGGCCGGCTTCGCCAACTCGATCCCGGCCGGCGCGCTGCTGCTGGTATCCGACCAGCCGATGATCCCGGAAGGCGTGAAGACCGAAGCCTCCGATCGCCGCGTCACCGAGCATTTCGTCGAGCGCCACATCAACATCGGGATCGAAGCCTTGCGCTTGATCCGGCGCCACGGCAAGAGCGTCAAGCACCTGCGCTTCGACGAATAGTCGCGAAAGCTTCGGCGTCGGGCCCGGAAACACGGGGCTGTTGCCATTGCAGCGACCGTGGATCCACTTTGGGTGAACCGCCATTGCTGCGACCGCGGACTCACCTTGTGGGAGCCGCCATGGCGGCGACGGCGGAATGGCCCGATCGTCGCAGTCGCCGGCATGCCGGCTCCCACAAGGCAAGCCGAACGCAGCGCAGGGACGACGCGTGCGGATTCAGTGGGGTGAGGCAGAAAAGAAGAACCGCCGCGCAGCCGCTGCCGCGTCTACCACTGGAAGGTCAGCCCGATCACCGAAGGCGGCGCATCGGCGGCAGCGCCCGCCTGCACGCGGCAGGTGACGTCCTGCCGCGACTCTCCCGGCAGACCCTTGTCGAAGTACACCGGCGCGGTCAGCTCGGCGAGCCCGGTATCGAGGGTCTTGTAGCTGGACTTCAGGTCGGCGTCGGCCAGCGTGTAGGACTTGCCGCCGAGACGTTCGGCAATCGCCGAGCGGCATGCCGCCACCGCCAGATCGGCGGGCGAGGTTGCGCATGCGGCCAAACACAATGCCATGCCGATGGGCACGACCAGACGCGACTTCATCCACTGCTCCTGCGGCCACGAAACCCTGCCCAGGCTCCGGTCGCTCGATTGTGGGTCAAGTGCCGGAGCCTGTCATGGTGCAGCGCGGCGGAAGATTGGACGAAAGTTGCCCGGCCCCGACGCGCCAGTGCCGTGTCTGGCGGACCGGCAGCCGCCGGAACCGCCGTCGGCCAGCTCGCTCAATAGCGCGGCACGGACGAATCGACCTGCTGGCTCCAGGCGTCGATGCCGCCCTCGACGTTGGCGACGTCGCGAAACCCGAGGCTGCGGAAGTGCTCCGCCGCCGAGCGGCTGGAGTTGCCGTGATGGCACAGGAAGGCCAGCGGCGTGTCCTTCGGCAGCGCGGCGAGGGTGGCCATCGAATCTTCATCGAGCACGCGCGCCGGCGCGAACGGCGCACGCGCGCGATCGGCTGCAGGCCGCACGTCGATCACGGTGACCGCGCCCGCGTCGAGCGCGGACTTCAGCGCGGTGACCGTCATCGCCTTCAATGCCGTCGGTGCGTTCGGATTGCGGATCACCAGCCCGGAACCCTGCACGTTTTCGGTCCAGTCGATCTCCAGCCCGTTGGCGCGCTGCGCGCTGTTCAGATCGAACAGCACCTCGATCCCGGCCGATTCCGCGCAGATCTCGGTGCCCGCTGCCGGCTGCAGCGCGAACGCCGCACGGAAGCGCTCGTCGATCGTCAGGTGCAGGCGGTCGTCGCCGGCATTGGCCATCGCATCGCGGATCGCTTGCGCGGCGCGCTCGGTGATGCTGATCTGCGGGGGGGTGCGGTCAGGCACCGGCACCCCGAGCACCTGATGCAGTTCGCCCGAATTGAGCATGCCGAGGATGATGTCGGAGCCGCCGACCAGTTCGCCACCGACATACAGTTGCGGGATCGTCGGCCAGTTGCCGTACAGCTTGATGCCGTTGCGGATGTCCTCGTCGGCCAGCACGTCGACTGTGTGGTAGTCGGCGACCAGGCCATTCAGCGCGCCGGTCGCGGCGGCCGAAAACCCGCAGCGCGGGGTACTGCGCGTGCCCTTCATGAACAGCACCACGCGATGCTGCGAGAGCAACTGGTCGATCTGGGAACGCACTGCGGGATCCAAGCTCATGACGGGGCTTCCGAAACGGGGGCTGCAAGGGTCGAAGGATAGCGCGGTCGGGGTTGCGAGACGATGCAGGAGACGGATTTGCGTCAACCGCGTGGCCCCGCGCTATCCTGCGCAGGGGATCGAACACCACACTTCCAGGGGAGTAGCACCATGCGCCCACGCCTGCTGTCGCTGGCCATCGCCGCGGCAATCGCCTCACCCGTTGCCGCACAGTCGACCGGCGCCCCGCCGCCGCAGCCCACCGCAGTGGTTCCACTGAGCTATGTCGGCAGCGATACGCGGATCTCGTTGGGCATCGACGATGACGGCGATGTCGAAGGCGAGTTCCTGCAGGTGTTCGGCAACGACGGCGACTCGTCGTGGATCGGCCAGGGCTGGATCGGGCGCGCGGGCGCCGGCGGCCTGAAGCTCGATTACCACTGGCTGTGGGGCGGCATGAACCGCGAAGACACCATCGAGCGGCCCGATGCAGTGACGGTGGCCAAGGCCTTTGTCGCGGTCGACCAGAACGAGTTCGAGGACCGCAAGCTCAGCATCGGCCTCGGCCTCGAGCGCGAACGCTACTTCCTCGATGGCTACCTGTCGCAGGCCCTGACCGACGAGCGTCTCACCGACACCTTCGTCGATGTCGAGACCAGCGTGATCGCCGGCACCCAGAACGGTCGCCCGTTCCGCCAGACCAGCACCCTGACCACCACCACGCGCAGTTTCGAGCAGGCCTACGACCATGGTGCCGGCGCACGGGTCGGTCGCTTCTTCGATGGCGCGCTGGCGCGGCTGCGCGGCGGCGTCGACTACGAATGGGGCGATTACGATTCCGAACAGCTCACGTTCTCGGCAGGGGTCGACAAGTTCTTCAACGATTCCGGGCACAGCCTGTCGCTCGAGGTCGAGCATTACGAGCGCGACGGCGATTTCGTGCTCGACGATTCCGACACCCGCGCGTGGCTGTTCTGGCGCTACGACATCGGTGGCGCATTCCGCCCGACCGAACCGGTGCGCATGGTCGAGGTCGCGCGCGAGGTCAGCGTCGAGCGCGCGGCCGATCCGGTGGTGGTGCGCAACGAGGTGCGGATCGATTCCGAGCAGTTCTTCGCGCTCGACAGCGCGGTGCTGTCGGACGAGGTCCGCGCGGAATTGACCGCGGTGGTCGCGAGCCTTAAATCCGCGCAGCGCATCTCGCGGATCGAAGTGATCGGGCATACCTGCGACCTCGGATCGGAAGCGCACAACCAGTCGTTGTCGGAGCGCCGTGCAGCGGCGGTGCGCGATTTTCTCGCCGGCGAAGGCATTGCGGTCGACGAGATCGACGCCAGCGGCAAGGGCGAGCTGGAGCCCAAACATCCGAACACCCGCGAGGAGCGCTCGCGCAACCGGCGGGTGGCGATCGGCTTCCTGACCGTCGAGGAACGCAGCGAACCTGCACCGCCCGTGCAGGCCACCGAGTCGAAAGTCGAATGGATACGCGAGCCGGTCAAGGCCCCCGCTCCGTGGATCGAACGCGCGCTGCGCAATCCGGCCGAGCACAAGCGCACCGTCGACGTGTATCGCTTCGAGGAAGTCGACACCAGCACCACGCTGGGCCCGGTCGAGTTCATCAACCGCAACCCGCTGGCGGTCAACGACACGCTCACGGTACAGAGCGGATCGCCGGCCACCGTGGTCAACGTGCTCGCCAACGACAGCGATCCGGACAACGACCGCTTGACCGTCACCACGGTCGGCACGCCGGCCAACGGCAGCACCGCGATCGTCGCCGGCGGGGTCAGCTACACGCCGCGCGCCGAGTTCGTCGGCACCGACACCTTCAGCTACAGCATCAGCGATGGCAATGGCGGCACCGCGCAGGCGACCGTGACGGTGACGGTCACCGCACGGCCGATTCCACCGCCGTTGAATCGCGCACCGATCGCGGTCGACGACGAGGCGACCACCACGGTCAGCAACCCGGTGGTGGTGTTCGTGCTGCGCAACGATTCCGATCCCGATGGCGACGCACTCACCGTGGTCTCGGCCACGCCGGGACTCCGCGGCAGCACCCGCGTCAACGCCGACGGCACGGTCACCTACACGCCGAACGTCGACTGGTGCGGCACCGACTTCTTCGTCTACACGATCCGCGACCCCGCCGGGTTGACCGCGACCGCGCGCGCGTTCGTGCGCCGGATCGTGCCGGCAGGCACGCCGGGCAGCGAAGCGAAGGTCTGTCCGATCTGAGCTTGGGCGAGCGTGGCGGCGGGCCAAGGCCCGCCCTACGTTGATCGGGTTCGTGCGGCGGGCCAAGGCCCGCCCCACGTGTGATCGGGATTCGTGCGGCGGGCCAAGGCCCGCCCTACAGCCAATGATGGACCGGCAGGAACTGCACCAGCCATGCCTGCGCGCGCCGGCTCCAGCCCGCGCGCGGTTCGCGCAATACCTGCGTGTGCCTGCCGTCCTTGACGGTCGACCACGCGAGCCGATCGCTGGCGTCGAGCGTCACCTCCCACGACAGGTCCGGCGCCGCGCTGCGATCCAGCGCATCGGCCACCTGGCCCGCGAAGGTCGGACAGTGGATCAGCAGTCCGATCTCGGTGTTCAGGCGCGTCGAGCGCGGATCCAGGTTCATCGATCCGACGAATGCGGTGCGCCGATCGATCGCGGCAGCCTTGGTGTGCAACGCCGCGCGCGAGCGCTTGCGATACAGGAACCCGCGCACGCCGATCGGAAAGTTCGGTCGCGCCTCGTGCAGCCGCACGCCGGCACGCAGCAGCGCATGGCGCGCCACGCTGTAACCGCCATGCACCAGCGGCACGTCGGTCGAGACCAGCGAATTGGTGGTAACCCGCACCCGCACGCCGCGCGTGACCAGCGCGGCGAGTGCTGCGACTCCCTCCTTGCCGGGCACGAAGTAGGACGATTCGATCAGCAGCTCGGTCTGCGCGCTCGCGCGCAAGGCAGCGAAGCGCTCGGCGATCGGCGAGGCGGCGCCTTGCAGTTTGTCCGGGCTGTCGGTCAACACCTCGACCTCGGCGCGCTTGAGGCGCTCGCAGATGCGCGACAACACGCCGTGCACGGTGTCTGCCTTCCACTCGCCCAGGTGCAATCCGGCGAGCGCATGGCGCGCGAAGCGGTCGAGGCGGCGGCGTCGCGCGAGCAGGCGCAAGGGCGAGAAGCGTACGCGCGCCAGCTCCGGCAGCGGCCGCGCGTGGCCGCTCGCCCAGAAGGTCTCGAAGCTGGTGCGTACGATGCCGGCGGCGCTGCCGGTGGCCAGCACGTCGAGATCGCGGAAGTTGGCGCGCGGGTCGAGCCCGAAGTAGGCGTTGCCGACGTTGCGCCCGCCGATCACGGTCGCCACGTCGTCGACGGTGAGCGACTTGTTGTGCATGCGCTGGTTCAGGCGCGAGAAGTCGAGCAATCCTTCGAGCACCCGCCGCCAACCCTGGCTGATCCGGGTCCGGAATGGATTGAACACCCGCACCTCGATGTTCGGATGCAGGTCCAGCGCCAGCCACGGCAAACCACTGGGCGTGAGTTCGACGTCGTCGAGCAGCACCCGCACCTTGACCCCGCGATCGGCCGCCACGAACAGGCGTTGCGCGAGCAGGCGGCCACAGAAGTCCTTCTCCCAGATGTAGTACTGCGCGTCGATCCGGGTGCGCGCGCGGTCGATCAGCGCGAGGCGCACGGTCAGCGCCTCGTCGGGCTGTTCGATCAGCGCCACCTGCGGCGCATCGTCCGGCTGCGCGATGAACGATTCGTCGTGGGCCGCGCGGGTCATTCGCGCAGTGTAGCCGCAGCCTCGCTGCCACCCGTCTTGAACAGGGCTTGCACCGAGCCGACGATTGCATTGTGGGAGCCGGCATGCCGGCGACAGCGGCACCGATGACTTGCCTCAGTCGCTGCCATGGCAGCTCCCACAAGGCCTAACCCTGGGGCGGCGAGCCGTTCGGTCCTGCGCTGCGAACGCGTTGAACAGGGCTTGCACCGAGCCGACGACTGCATTGTGGGAGCCGGCATGCCGGCGACCGCAGCACCGATGACTTGCGGCAGCGATCCGCACAGATCAGTCGCGCAACACCCGCAGCGCCGCCGGCAATGCTTCCGCAGCCCACAGTGCGTATTGTGCAGCCGAGGGGTGCAGACCATCGCTGGCGAGCTGGGCGGCTAACGCGCCCGGATCGCGCGACAGCGGCGTGATATCGACCCACGCCACGCCGTGCGCGGCGCAAACGCCGCAGGCGGCCGCATTGAACGCGTCGATCTCGCGCGCGATCTGCACACGGTCGCGATCGCCCGTGGTGGCGAACGGTGTCACCCCCCAGTCGGGGATCGACAGCACCAGCACGCGCCCTGCGCGACCGCCGGCCAGCGCAATCGCGCGTTGCAGCATTTCGGTGAATTGCACGCGGTACTCGTCGAGATCGCGTCCGCGGTACTGGTTGTTGACCCCGATCAGCAGCGAGACCAGATCGTAGGGTGGCGCCAGCGCGCTCGCGGCGATCGCCGCGGCCAGTTCGTCGGTGGTCCAGCCGGTACACGCGATCAACTGCGGGGATGCGACTTCGATGCCATGCGTACGCAGCGTGGCGGCCAGCTGCTCCGGCCAGCGTGCATCCGCGTCGACGGCTTCGCCGATCGTGTACGAATCGCCGAGTGCCAGCCAGCGCAGCGGGATGCCGGCCAACGGAGCCATCGACGCGCAGACGCCGGGACGCGCTCGGATTGCGTCAGGCCACTGCGGCGCGCTTGCCGTCGCGCTGCGCGGCGTGGCGCTCCAGCACGCGCTCGATGCGGCCGAACACGTCGACGATCATCGACGCGGCCGGCAGCAGCGTGACCCGGAAATGATTGCGATACGGCACGTTGAAACTGGAGCCGGGCACCAGCAGGACCTGCTCGGTCTCGAGCAACTCCAGCGCCAGCGCGTAGTCGTCGATCGGACCGGTGCGGGTAGTGTCGATGCCCGGGAATGCATACAGCGCGCCTTGCGGATCGGCGACCGACAGGAAGCGGCTGCGTGCGACCGCATCGAGCACCGCGCGCCGCGAGTCATGCAGGCGTCCGCCGGGACCGGTCAGCGCCGAGATCGTGTCCGGACCGGTCAGCGCGGGCACGATCGCCCACTGCGCGGTGACGTTGCTGCAAAGACGCAGTGCCGCCAGCAGCACCAGGCCGTGCAGGTACTCCGCGGCGTGCCTGACATCGCCCGAGACCGTGAGCCAGCCGACGCGATAGCCGCAGGCGCGATGCACCTTGCTCAGGCCGCCCAGCGACAGCACCAATGTGTCGGGCGCGAGCTTTGCCATCGGCACGAACTCGGCGTCGTCGTAGAGCACCTGGTCGTAGATCTCGTCGCACATCAGCACCAGTCGATGACGGGTCGCGATCTGGGCGATGCGTTCGAGCAGTGCGCGCGGATACACCGCCCCGGTCGGATTGTTCGGATTGATCACCACCAGCGCACGCGTGCGCGGGGTGATCTGCGCTTCCAGCGCATCCGGATCGGGCAGGAAGCCGTTGTCCGCGCTGCATGGGTAGTGCACTGCGGTGCCGCCGTTGAGGATGGTGCTCGCGGTCCACAGCGGATAATCGGGCGAGGGCACCAGCACTTCGTCGCCGGGTGCGAGCAGGGCGCGCAACGCGATGTCGATCAACTCGCTCACGCCGTTGCCGATGAAGGTGGTCTCGACCGTGACGTTGGGTGCGCCGCGCGCGCGCTGCTGCGCGACGATCGCCGCACGCGCCTCGCCGAGGCCCTGTTCGACGCAATAGGCTTCGCTGCGCGTGATGTTGTTGGCCAGCGCTTCGCGCAAGTGGCTCGGCACCGCGAAGCCGTAGACGCCCGGGTTGCCGATGTTCAGGCGCAGGATCTCGTGACCCTTGCTCTCGAGCTCGCGCGCGCGGTGGGCCAGTTCGCCACGGATCTCGTAGCGGACTTCGGAAAGTCGCGGACTGGCCGCGAAAGGACGCTGGGGCATGCCGGGATCATCGTCGTGAAACCGGGCACGATGCTAGCCGACTTCGGTCGAGGATCTGCACCAGGCCTGGGTTTGCCTGATCTCTGACATCAGTCGGCCGCAACCGTGTCAAGGAGTTGTTGCTTTCATATGCAACCATTCCGGAAGTCACTGCATCTTCTGGCAGAGGCGCGGCGCAGTGTTGGCGCGTAGTCTGCAATACGCCGGGAACCTACTGAAACACAACGAAAAACCGACATGACTTCCGGCATATGGGAAGTTTCTGAGCTGGTGTTATAGTGACCTACAACACCAATTGATCACCGCAACGGAGCACACCATGCACATCTTCGAGAAGACCCTGTTCAATGCCATGTTGCCGATGTTCGAGCGCGCCCTCGCGGACGTTGCCAACAATGCGCGCGAGGTAACGGCACCGGTCTCGGCGGCGACCGCGATCGATGCCTCCGACGTAGCCACGCCCGTGGCCGCGCGCAGCCCCGCGACGCAGCTGCCCAAGGCAGCATGACATGGTGCAGAGAGTGATCGGCGCCGCGCTTGCTGCGGCACTGGCGGCTTCTGTCGTCGCACTGTCGGGCTGTGGCAGCGCGGCGCAGTCGCAGGTCGTCGCGGCGGAGAAGATCGTGCGCGGCACGCCGGTCGAAGTCGCCACCGTGGTGCGCGGCGAGCTGGCACCCGCGTACGATGCCACCGCTTCGCTGGAGGCCGTGCGCGAAGCGACCCTGCTGGCCGAGATGGCCGGCGAAGTGGTCGCGATCGCGGTCGAGGAAGGCGATCGCGTGGTGGCCGGCCAGATCCTCGCGCGGGTCGAGAACACCCGGCAGTCACTCGAACTGCGCCAGGTCGAAAGCGTCGCCGAGCGCATCTCGCACGACGAGCGGCGCAATGAATCCCTGATCGCGCGCCGCATGATCAGTCGCGAGGCCTACGACAAGACCCGCTACGAGGGCCAGACCCAGGCCGCGGTGGTCGACCTCAAGCGGCTCGATCTGGACAAGACCGCGATCCGCGCGCCTTATGCGGGCGTGATCACGCGCCGCTTCATCAAGGATGGCCAGTGGCTCAAGCGCGAGGAGCAGGCGTTTGCGATCGCCGATTTCTCGAAGCTGCAGGCACGCATCGATGTGCCCGAGCGCTCCTCCGGGTTGATCCGTCCGGGCGCGCCGGTCCGCTTCGCCGCCGATGCCATCCCGGGCCACGTGTTCGACGCGGAGATCGAGCGCATGGCACCGGTGGTGGATACCGCCAGCGGCACTCTCGGTGCGGTGGTGGCGATCGACAACAGCGACTACGCGCTGCGTCCGGGGCTGTTCGTGCGCCTCGGTGTCACCTACGAGCGCATTCCGGATGCGCTGCTCGCCCCGCGCGCTGCGCTGATCGAGACCGACGGCAAACGCCACGTGTTCGTGGTGGCCGACGGCAAGGCGACCCGCCGCGAAGTCGTGGTGGGCCTGGCCGCGAACAATCGCGTGCAGATCCTCAAAGGCCTTGCGGAAGGCGACCAAGTGGTCGTGGTCGGTCAGAACGCATTGCTCGACGGCACGCTGGTACAGGCGCTCACGCCGGTCGCACCCGACCCCAAGAGCGGCACCGCGAAGCTCTGACCGGGGCTCGACGGCCCCGACGTCCCCCCAGTCGGCACATGGACGTGCCGACCCTTTGCCCGCTTGACTGGGGAACATCGTGGTCATAGGGCGGGCCTTGGCCCGCCGCACGCCGCCGGCCCATAAGGCGGGCCTCGGCCCGCCGCATGCCGCCGCCCCATAGGGCGGGCCTTGGCCCGCCGCACGCCGCACAACCCCGTAGGGCGGGCCTTGGCCCGCCGCCTAAACTCCGCCCCGCCGCTTCATCGCGCCTTGCCACCCGAAAACAGCGCAATTGCGGACATGATCGCCAGCCCCGCCTCCAGTGCCAGTGCCGCACGCAGGAAAGTCGAGTCCGCGCCGGTGCTGAGCATGCCGGCAATCCGTGCCGCCGCGATCGACCCGTACACGATCAGGCTCAGCTTGAGCCCGTCGCGCAATCTGCCCGCCGACAGTGCGCATGCGATCAATACTGCGCCCAGCGCCAGCTCGATCCCACCGTAGAACGCCATCAGTTCGGTGGCGGCCACGTCGCCCGACAACTGCACCCCGGCCATCGCCATCGTCGGCAACGGGGCGACCAGGAACGCGATTCCGAATGCGAGGAATCCGAGCCCGCCCAGCCACAACACGATGAGTCCGAACGTACGCATGCAATCTCCAATGGTGGCCGTGCGGTAAGTGAATCGATCGATGTCGAATGGCGCCGTGCTGCGCCACGACCGCCTGGTTGATAACCGGTGCCGCGTGCAAACCGTGCGACGACCGCACGCGCGCAGCCATACGTGCCCGCGCGACCATGCGCGAATGATCCGGGCTAGACTCCGGCCGTGACCGGTCCAATCCACAGCCCCGCACTCGCCCGCATCGGTTGGCGCGCCGAAGACACCGACGCGCTGGCCGGCGACCTGTCGTCAGGCAACACCGTCGCGCGGGTGGTCGAGCAGCATCGCAGCGGCTATCGGGTCGACGATGGCGAGTCGATCTATCCGGTGCAGGCGCCCGCGGCGCTGGTCCGCGCCGGCGTCGATCCGCTCGGCCGCCCCGCGGTCGGCGACTGGGTGGTGCTGTCGCCGGCCAAACCGCCGATGATCGAGCGCGTGCTGCCGCGCCGGGGCGCACTCGCCCGCGCCGCCGCCGGCGAACGCCACGTGACCCAGCTGATCGCCGCGAATGTCGACGTGGTGTTCGTGGTCTGCGGCCTCGACGACGACTACAACCCGCGCCGCATCGAGCGCTACCTGGTGCTGGTCGAGGGCAGCGGCGCGCAGGCGGTGATCGTGCTGACCAAAGTCGACGTTGCCGAGGACGCCGATGCGAAGCGGAGCAACATCGAGCGCCTGGCCCCGGGTGCGGTCGTGCTCGCGGTCAACGCCAAGGACCCGCAGACCGCGGTCGTGCTCGAGCCGTGGCTGCGCAGCGGCAGCACCGCGGTGCTGGTCGGCTCGTCGGGCGCGGGCAAATCGACCCTGACCAACACCCTGCTCGGCATCGACAGGCAGAAGACCGCGGCGGTGCGCGCGACCGACAGCCGCGGCCGCCACACCACCGTGCATCGCGCGCTGATCCCGCTGCCCAGCGGCGGTTGCCTGATCGATACCCCGGGCATGCGCGAGCTCAAGCTCACCGGCACCGAAGATCTCGACATCGGCCAGTTCGCCGACATCGCGGAGGTCGCCGGCGGCTGCAAGTTCCGCGACTGCGGGCACCAGTCCGAACCCGGCTGCGCGATCCGTGCCGCACTCGACGCCGGCACTCTCGATCCGCAGCGCTACGCCAACTGGGTCAAGCTCAGCGGCGAGCTCGCCGGCGCGCGCGACAGCAGCGCCAACCAGCGCCAGCGCAAGGCAGCCGAAAAAGTCGCGAACCGCGCATTCGGCAAGCGCCTGATCGACAAATACGGGTCGCGCTGAGATGCTCGACGGCGAGGCGCTGGTCCTGCAGGAGCTGGCCGCGCTCGACCGCCGCCTGGTGCAGGCCGCCAAACCGATCCGCCTGCTGTCGGCGGTGAGCTGGCCGGCGCGCATCCAGACCGAGTTCCTCGATCGCTGGCGGCATGGCCGCGTCGGCCTGCCGCAGGTCGAGTACGCGCGTGCCGACTACTGCGGCACCCGCGATGAGATCGAGGCCGTGCAGGAAGCCGCGCACGCCTACGGCGACCATCCGGTGGCCGACTACATCTGGCGCACCGCCGAATCGCTGGACGTGACCACCCGACTGCTCGATGCGCTGGGTACCGCCGAGGTCACCGAGCACTCGATCCGCTTGTTCGGCAAACCCGGCGATCTGTTGCCGGGCTCGGAGGTGCACAACATCGACGCCGCACGGCATTTCATCTCGCTCGCCGACGAGCTGTCGCACGAGCTGGCCGCGCAGGAAGCCGACTACTGCCTGTCGGCGGAAGTGCTGCAGCAGGAATTGCAGGAACAGATCACCCGCTTCTTCGTGCACCACAAGGTGCGCGTCGAAATCGATCCCAACCTGATGGCGAAAGCGGCGGCGGGCCCCACGCGCATCCGCCTGCGTTCGGCCACCGCGTTCTCCGAATACGATCGCCACCAGCTGCTCGAACACGAAGCCTTCGTGCATTCGCTGACCGCGCTCAACGGCCGCGAGCAGGACAACCTGCCGACGCTGGGCATCAACGCGCCGCGCATCACCGCGACCCAGGAAGGCCTCGCGACCTTCGCCGAGCTGATCACCGGGGCGATCGACATCGGCCGCATGAAGCGCATCTCGATGCGCATCATCGCGATCGACATGGCGCTCAAGGGCGCCGACTTCATCGACGTGTTCAAGTACTTCCTCGGCTCCGGCCAGACCGAGGCCGACAGCTTCACCTCGACCCAGCGCGTGTTCCGCGGCGTGCCGCTCAGCGGTGGGGCCGCGTTCACCAAGGACACGGTGTACCTGCACGGATTGCTCAGCGTGCACACCTTCTTCCGCTGGGCGCTGAAGAACTCGCGGCTGAAGCTGATCCGCTATCTGTTCGCCGGCAAGCTGGCCCTGCACGACGTGATCGCGCTGGAGCCGTATTTCGACTCCGGCTGGCTCAAGCCGCCGCTGTACCTGCCGCACTGGAACTCGCGCGCCAACGGCCTGGCGGGCATGCTCGCGTTCTCGCTGTTCGCCAACCGGATCCGGCTGGATCGGGTGCAGGCGGATGATCTGGTACTGGGGTTGTAGCGCGCCGCGCCTGCCACAGGGACCACGGCACGCGGTGTCCGATCAGAACGCGATGGTCACGCCCAATTCCAGGTGGCGCGGTTCACCGAGGATGCGCTTGAAGGCGGTCCTATCGTCGACATGGTCGACGTATTCTTCATCGAGCAGATTGGTCGCGGTCAGCGCGATGCCGATCCGCCCGCGCTGCCAGCCCACGCGCGCATCGACCACGGTGTAAGCGTCGCGCCGGGTGGGCTCGATGAAACCGGGCACATCGCTGGCGAGCAGGGTGGTGGAGCTTGCCGATGCGGCGCGGTAGGCGTCGATCGCGGCCGACCAGCCACTGTCATTGCGCCAGATCAGCCCGGCGAGCAAGGTAGAGCGCGGCGCATCCGGGGCATCGCGCCCGGCCAGGTCGACGCGGCTGTTGCCGATCAACAGCTCGCCGCTGCGGTGGCCCGCATCCAGCAAACCGATGCCGGCCCGCCACGCGAGGGTCGCGCTGAAATCGCCCTCGGCTTCGAGTTCGAGGCCGTCGATCCTGGTGCGGAAGGACTCGCCCGTTTGCAGCAGGAAGGTGTCGAGGAAGCGGCGGTTCTTCCAGTCCGTGCGGAATACCGCGAGTCGCGTGCGCACGCCCGCGTCCGACCACTCGGCGCGCCAGAACAATTCTGCGGTGTCGAGCCGCTCCGGTGCATAGTCGCCGACCCGGACGAAACTCGATCGCCCGCCGCTGCGATAGCTGCGCTGATAGGTGGCGCCGAACTCCTGCGTCGGCGTGGCCGACCATGCGAGCGATGCGCTGGGCAGCCACAAATCGTAGCTGGCTTCGAGCGGGTCATCGCCGAGGGTGCGCGGCGGCTGCGGCGGAAAGTCGAGGTAGCGAATCGCGGCGCTGACGAAATCTTCGTCGATGTAGCGGGCGCCTGCACTTGCCCGCCAACGCTCGGAGCGATACGCAAGCTCGAGCGTCGCGGCGCGGGTATCGAAATCGAGCGTATTGATCGTGGTGTCCGTGCTCGCTGCAGCGGCTGGCACATCGAGGTTGCCTTGCAACGTGGTGCCGCCCTCAAGGTCGCTGTCCTGGCGCTCGCCGGCGACAAAGATCGACCAGTTGGTGGCCAGCGGGACCCGCAGCGATACGCCGGCCCGCGAGCGATCCTCAACATCGAAAGTGCGGAATGTCGAAGAATTCACGTCGCGCGTCACGCTGTCGCGATCGAGTTCGAGGCCCGAGCCCCACACCGCCGTCTGCACGACGCCGAAGTCGTGCGCTGCGCGAATGCCCAGGCCGGTAGCCGACAGGTCCCAGTCGCGTGCAGTCAGATCGAAGCTCACGCGGTCGAAGGCGTTGAACGGCGCACCCTGGAACGGCGAGGCCACCGTGCGGTCGGGTGCCTCGCCATCGAGGTGGAAGCCGCTCAGCGCCACCGAAAGTCCGGGTAGCGCGTCGGGTTCGAGCAGCAGCTTGATGCGCGCGCGATCGCGGCGGTCGCTGTCGTCGGTTGGATTCTGCTGATCCGGAATGGAGTCGCTGAAGCGCATGAAGCGGGGATCGTCCGCCCGGCCCAGCTCGAATACGCCGGACAGCCCGACCGACTCCACCAGCGGACCCGAGTAGCGCACAGCGGCCGACCGCGAGGACTCCCCGCCTGCCGATGCGTGCAGGCGCAGGCTCGGATCGAGCGCTGGGTCGGCCGTATCGATGCGCACCACGCCGCCGGCGGCACCCGCGCCGTATTCGAACGCGGTCGCGCTGCGCTGGTACTCAAGCGCGGCCAGCTCGTCGATCGCCAGCAGGTTGTCGTCCAGCAGCAGGCTGCCGATGTCGATGCCGTCGAAGAACGTGCTGTTTCCGCTGAAGAAGTCGTTGTCGCGCGCCACCCCGCGGATGCTCAACGCCTGGCCGCCGCTGTACACATTCGGCGCCTGCCGCCCGAGCTGGCTGAAGCGTTGCAGCGGCTTTGCCTCAAGCTCGGCGGCGTCGTAGCGCGTGGTAGTGGCCAGATCGCTGATCGCCGGCCGCACGCTGCGCGGCGCCTGCCGTTCGAGCGTTACATCATCACCCTCGATCGCCGTGTCCTCGACGGTGAGCATCTCCAGGCTCGCATTCTGCATCGCGCCATTGCGCGCGAGCAGGAACACCCCGTCGTCGCGCAGGCGCCACGCCACGTCGCTGTCGGCCAGTGCGGCGTCCAGTGCCGCTGCAGTGGTGGTTGCACCATCCACGGGCCGACAGCGCGGCGCGTCCTGCGCCAGTTGTGGACTGATGATGAAGCGCGCGCCGGTGCCCGCTGCGATCTGTTCGAGACAGCGCGGCAGTTCCAGCGCATCGACCTGCAGTCGTGACGGCAGGTCGGCGGCGGCGCCGGTCGCGGGTAGCAACAGGGGCCACAGCAGCAGCGCGGTGTGCGAACGCATCGGCGGTTTCATCGGGTGAGTCAGTCTGGAATGTCGCGGTTCGGAATCAGCCGCCGACGATGATCAAGCCGGGCAGGCGACGTACTCGCAGCCCGTGCGAACGCGCCAGCGCGTCGACCGCGAGGTTCGCGTCGGACAGCGGGAACACCGCTGAAACCGCTTGCCCGGCGCTGTGTTCATCGAGCAGCAGCACGCGCTGCGGCAGGTAGCGATCGAGGCGGTCCAGCGCGTGGTCGAGGCGCTCCTGTTCGAACGACAGCACCTGTTCGCGCCACGCGAGTGCGGCCTGCGCTTGCGAGTCCATCGGCTGTGGCTGTGCCGCGGCGCCGTCGGTGCGCAGGCGCATGCCGGCAGCCAAACGCGCCAGCGGACCACCTTGCGCGGCTTCGACCTCGACCACCCCGTGGGTCACCGCCACATCGACCGCGGCTTGCGTGCTGTCGACCGCATACGCGGTGCCGATCGCCGTGGCCGTGATCCCGGCGGCGCTCACCCGGAACGGACGCGCGGCATCGGGTCGCACCTCGAACCATGCCGCGCCGCGCAACACCTGGATCGAACGCGAATCGGCGCGGTAGACGATCGTGATCGCACTGTCGCTGTCGAGCACCGCGCGCGAGCCATCGTCGAGCGTGAACTCGCGCACCTCGCCGACCCCGGTGCGCGCATCGGCGCGCAGCGTGGCCCACCAGCCGGGTGCGAGCGACAGCGCGACCAGCAGCAGCGGTGCGGCGAGCGCACCGGCGATCCAACCTTGCCAGCGCGAAGCCGGCGCTGCGCGACGCAGTGTCGCCCCGCTGCGCGCGCCGGCTGCATCCGGATGCGCGTTCGCGCTGCCATGCCACGCGATCCCGGCCTCGGCCAGCGCGATCGCATGCTGGTCGTCGGCGGCCAGCCAGGTCGACAGCGCAGCTTCCTCGTCGGCACCCAGGGGTCCCGATTCGAGGCGCAACTGCCAGTGTGCGGCCGTCTGATACATGCTGTGATTCATCGCAAAGCCCCTGCCTGCATTCCACGACGCGCCACGACGGGCGATCCCCCAAGCATCACCTGCGTCAGCCCGCTATCTGCAGGAGCGGGCCATGCGCGCGACCGCGGCTTCCGACCTGACGTGGCGCCGCGGTCGCCCACAGGGTGGGCTCCTACAGGAGAATGGCCTCGAAACGCCGATGTAGGAGCGCGCCGCGCGCGCGACCGCCCCGACCGGATCGCACCGAGTACCCACGCAAGCGCCACTGCGTTGCCGGTCCGATTCGAATCCACCCGCCTCATGCATTCCCCCCCGGCCGCTGGCCCAACAGCTCTGCCAGCCGCGCCACCGCACGCCCGAGATGGTTCTCGACCGTCTTCGGCGCGATCCCGAGAGCCCGCGCGATTTCCTTGTACGAATGGCCCTCGACCCGCGCCAGCAGCAGGATCCTGCGCGCCTGCGGTGGCAGGGTCTCGATCGCCCGCGACAGCGCGCCCAGTTCCTGCTGCATCGATGCCAGTTCGTCGGGCGTGGCGGGCGAGTCGTGGCCGGCGTGGGTGAGCTCGGCGACCAGCAGGTCGCGGGTGGTGCGTCGGCGCAGCGCATCGCGCGCGAGATTGGCGCCGGCATGGAACAGCCACGCCCGCGGCTCGCGGATCTCGCCCTCGCGGCCTGCGCGCAGCAGGCGCAATCCGGCTTCCTGCGCGAGGTCGTCGGCCTGGGTTTCGTCGCCGACCAGCCGCCGCAGGTAGCGGCGCAGATCGCCGCGATGCGCCGCATAGGCCGCGCCGAGGCGCAGCTCATCACCGGAGGGGTCGGGCCGGGTCATCGGGTGCAGTCGGATCCGGGCTTCGCGGAGTGCGCGGGCGCAGCGCAGCGGCGCTGCGTGCGCGCCGCGCTCAGCCTGCGCGCGCGGGACGGCGCAGGCGGTAGTCGATCGGCAGGCGCAGCTGCAGCGGCTCGACCAGCCCGAACTGCGCGAGGCCCGGCACCGGCGAGGCGCTGTCGAGCAGCGCGAGTGCGGCGCGATCGAGCACCCGCGCTCCGGAGCTGGTTTCGATCGCGGTCGCATCGATGCGCCCCAGCGGATCGATCACGAAGCGCACGTGCACCGTGCCTTCGACGCCGGCACGCCGCGCCGCGCGCGGATAGCGCCGGTGCTGCGCCAGCCAGTCGAGCACGTGCAGTTCGACGAAGCCGTGCTGCGCGGCATCTGCGCCGCTGGTGGTGGCGGCCGCGCGATCGGCGACTGCCATGGTGTCGCCACGCGATTCGCGCGGTTCGGTGGGGGCTGCCTGCGAGTGGCCCGGCGGGTCGATGCTGCCGGCGGTCAGTGCGGCGAGCGCCTCGCGCAGGCGTCGCTCGGCTTCGGTCTCTGCGTCTGCCGCAGTACTGATGACCGCGATTTGCGCTGCCTCCACCACTCGGGTTGGTGTCAGCGGCGATCCCGGCTGCGCGATCGGCTGGGCTGCGGTCACTGCGTCCAGCGATGCTTCGGTAGCGATCGCACGACTCGGCGTCGCGGCCAGCGTGACTGCCAGCGTGCGCGAACCGTCGGCCACGCCATCGGTGGCACCGATCAGCCAGATGCCCGCGCCGAGCAAGCACGCATGCAGCGCCAGCGAAACGGCGAATGCCAGTCCCGCGCGCTGCATGCTTCCCGTCTGGCGGTCGATCCGTGCGGCCATGGAGATGATCGCGCCGCCCGGCAGGCGGCTTGCCGAGTGCAGGGTACGACGGGCGCGGGTTGGCGGCAACGCGTAATGGCGCGACTGGGGGATCAGTGCGTCTGCCGCGTCGTCACGCGATTCAGGGCTGCGCGGCAGGCCCCGGCGGATAGCTCATCCGACCGGATTCGCTGATCAGGGTAATCTTCTGCCAGATCTTCTGGCTCAAATTGGTGGTCAGTCGCTCCAGATCGTTGACCGCATCGACCACCACCGCATCGGACGAGCATTGCGCGTACAGCGCGGCGACCTTGGCCGCCAGCGAGAGCATTTCCGAACAATAGTCGAGATAGCGGGTCAGCTCGAACGGCGACAGCAGCCGCGGCGGCGAGGCGGCCGTATCGGAACCATGCCCACGCCCCGCGGTGGGGTCCTTGGTCAGCTGGTGCATGTCGATCACGTGCACGATCGAGCGCAGCTCGTGGATGTCCTCCAGCGCCTCGCTGCGCTTGAGGCGGCTCTCGAAGGTCACCACGAACAGCACGCCGACGCCGACCAGCACCGCGATGTTGAGGATGGTCTCCAGTCCCTGCAGACCGAACAGTTTGTCCGGGGTCTCGCTGGCGGCAACCACGCGCGCGACATACACGATCAAGGCCGCACCGATCAGCAGGAACAGCGCGACCCCGCCGCGCAGGCGCCAGTTGGGCTGGGCCAGGCGCGCCGCGCGCGCCTTGTTCTCGCGCGCGACCTCGGCCAGCTCCGCGCACACCCGCGACAGACTCGATTGCGGAAAGCGCGCGAAGATCCGCGCGCGCAGCTGGTCGAGGGTGGCGACGATCTTGTCGGAGTCGAGGGTGCGGTACATGCTCGAAACCTGTGCGGACCAGGCCGCAGGATGCGTTGCACGGCCGACGCGGTCAACCGCTTGCGGCGGCGATCAGGCCGCCTGCAGTGCGCGCACCGCGGCGAGCGCCGTCTCGATATCGGCATCCGATACATCGAGATGGGTCACCGCGCGCACCCGGTAGGGGCCCAGCGCGACCATCCGCACGCCGCGCGTCAGCAGCGCCTTGCAGAACGCAGCGCCGTCGGCGCCGCGCGCGGGATCGAGCTCGAAATAGACCAGGTTGGTTTCGACTTCGCGCGGATCGAGCGTGAGCCCTTCGATGTGGGCAAGGCCTTCGGCGAGCCGACGCGCATTGGCGTGGTCCTCGGCGAGCCGCTCGACGTGATGGTCGAGTGCATGCAGGGCGCCGGCGGCGATGATGCCGGCCTGGCGCATCGCGCCGCCGAAGCGTTGCTTCACCGGCCAGCACTCGGCGATGAAGTCCTTGGAGCCCGCCAGCGCCGCGCCGACCGGCGCACCGAGGCCTTTGGAGAAATCGATCCAGACCGAGTCGAACGGGGCTGCGAAGCGCGCGGCATCGACGCCGCTGGCGACCACCGCATTCATCAGGCGTGCGCCATCCATGTGCGTTTTCATGCCCAGCTCGCGCGCTGCCGCGCACACCGATTCGATCTGCGCCAGCGACCACACCGCGCCGCCGCCGAGGTTGCAGGTCTGCTCGATGCTCAGCACGGTCTGCCGCGGCGAATGGCGCATGCGCGGCAGGCGCTGCGCGGCGCGCAGCTGCTCGGCACTGAAGCGCCCGCGATCGCCCTGGATGGTCAGCGCGTTGAGCCCCGCATTGGCCGCGGTGCCGCCGACTTCGTACCACACGATATGCGCGCTCGCGTCGCACACCACATCGTCGCCGCGGCGCCCGAGCACGCTCAGCGCGACCTGGTTGCACATCGTGCCCGAGGGCATGAACACCGCTGCTTCCTTGCCCAGCAGTCCGGCCACGCGCTCGCATAGCGCGTTGACGGTGGGGTCTTCGAAGGCGGCCTCGTCGCCGCACTCGGCGTTCGCCATCGCCTGCCGCATCGCGGCGGTGGGTCGCGACTTGGTATCCGAGCCGAGGTCGATGAACGGGCGCTGGTCCATGGATGCTCCAATAGTGATCTCGCCAGTTTAGCGGCTTGCTGCTGGTTCGACTCCGGCGCTGCGCGCCTGCGCTCACCACGAACGGGTAATGTGGCGGCCTGCGCTACGGCTGAGCGCAGGGCCGCAGGCCCGTAGTCGAAGGACTCAATCCTCGAATCCATCGACGAACAGCGTATCCAAGGGCACCTTCGCGAACACGCCGCCGCGATAGGCGTAGGGCCCACCCGCCGCGACAGTGTCCGCATCGTGCTGCCCGAACGCGAGCACGATGCGGTACTGCGGACCCTCCGACACGCCGCCGCCGGCGCCATCGACGCTGACCCGGTCCAGGCGATACGCGCCACCGAGCGTCTGCGCGGCGGCCGCACCGCTGCACAGCACCGCCAGCAGGACCCAAGCCCGCATGCAGCGACTAGTCACCAAGCGCACGGCGGCCATCCTCGCGTTCCAATGCATCGAGCCGTTGCGCCAGTCGCGCCAGTTCGCGCCGCAACATCGCATTCTCGTCTTCCAGCTTGCGGTGCAGGCCCTGGATCGCGGCCAACGCGACGCCATCTGCATCCACGGTCCCGATGTAGCGCTCGTCGCCGCCAAGACCGAATGCCGCCTTGAAGTCTTCCGCCATGGGGCCCAGATGCAGCGCGGTATCCGAGCCGCGATAGCGCCATTGCAGCAGCGGCAGGGCCAGCAGTCGCTCGAGGATCTCGCCAGTATCGATCGCGCCAAAGCCTTCCTTGAAGGTACGGCTGGAACCGTTGGTCCACACGCCGCCGGTGGTCAGGTGCGCGCCGTTGCCGCTGTTGGCGATGCTGGCCTCGCCGACGTGGATCGGGAACGACGCGGGGAAGAAGCTGCCGTCGGGATTGCCGCGAAACAGGCCGAGGCGGCGGGTGAAGGGACTGGCGTCGATGGTGAACTGCATGAACGGCGAGTTCGCCGTGGCGCCATTGCGATTGCTGATGCTGAGTGAGGCGAGGTCGCCCGGCGGCGCGCCGGCGGTGCGGATCGAAAAGTACGACTGCGTATTCGGCGTGCCGAGGAAGATGTTGGTCGCGCCGGCGTTGCCGCTGGCCGCGCCGAGAATCAGGTCGACCTCGGCGTCGACGGCATCCGGTCCGACGCTCAGTTCGGCCGCACTGCTCGACGGCGCGCGGTTGATCGCCACGCCGCCGCCCGCGCGGATCAGGAACTGGTTGGCGCCGGTCGCATTGAATGGTGTCGCCGATCCGCCGTCGGCGAAAATGAACGAGGTGGTCGGCACCGCGCTCGGGGCGACTGCGCCGGCGAACAGCGAGCCGTCGCTGTAGAGCGTCATCCGCGATGGATTGCCCGGTGCCGCGCTCGATGCGCCATAGCTGAAATGCAGCGGCACATTGCTGCTGCCGCCGGTGGCGCGCCACAGTCCCCAGCCGTTGGTATAGGCGTTGGACACCATCTCGCCGAGCAGCAGGGTCGAGCCGGCGCCGCCGGAATTGTTGCTCAGCAGCGCGGCCTGCGCGTCGACGTCCTCGGCGATGAACTCGTAGGCCTCGGACAGGTCCAGCGCATCGACGCCGAGGTCGCTGCGGGTGGCGTGCAAAGTGGCCACCGGCGTCGGATCGGCGCCGCCGATACCGAGCGCACCGCCATAGGTCAGGATCAGCCGCGAGACATAGCCGGTGAATGGGTTGGTGCCGACCGAGGAGATCGCGAGATAGGCGCTGGCGGGGTCGTTGCCGATCGCCGCCATGTTGAAGAACGCGGTGCCGCCGCGCGGCCACAGACCCAGATCCGCATTGGTATCGGCGGTCGCCGGCGAGCCGCGGATGGTCAGTTCGGTGTTGTTGTTGAAGCGCGCGCCGTTGATCGTGACCCCGACATCGCTCTTCAGGTCGAGCGCGGTGCCGTTGGTGGTGCCGAGGAACTGCCCGGCGCCCGCGGCGTTGCCGTTGAGATTCCACGACGGCTGCGCCAGCACGCCGGGGGCGAAGTCGACCGCGGCGATGCTGCCGTCGACGATCCGGCTGCTGTCGACCGCGTTGGGCGCGAGCTTGCCGGCTACGACCGCCGCATCGGCCAGCGCGGCGGTCTGCACTGCCGCTGTGGCGAGCTTGTCGGCCGTCACCGCACCACTGGCGAGCTTCGCGTCGGTGACTGCGGCATCGCCGATCTTGGTCGCAGCGACAGCGCCATCGGCCAACTTGGCCGTGCCGACCGCGCCGTCGGCGAGCTTGATCGCGATCACCGCCGCATCGGCCAGTTCGGCCGTGCGCACGCTGCCGTCGAGGATCTGCGGCGCGCCGACCGCGCCGGTGGTGATCTCGAGGTCGGTCACGCTGCCGGCCGCAGGTTTCAGTGCATACGGCGCCGCGGTCAGCTCCTGGCGGGGTGCGAGCACCTCGAAGGCGCCGCTCTGGTTGCCCGGTCGCACGGCGATTTCCAGGAACACCGCGTCGCCGAGGAACAGCGAGAGTCCGAAATCGACCTTGGCGGTGAACGCGCCCTGCACCAGCAGCACGTTGTCGATCACTTGCGCTGACCCCAGCGGCGCGCCGAGGGTCGGGTCGGGATAGGGCGTGATGCGCAGATCGTAGACGCCCTCGGCCGGCTGCCCGTTGTCGGCGAGCACGCCCTGCACCGAGATGGCGCTGCCCAGCAGGTCGGCACGCGCCGTCGAGCAGGCCGCCAGCAGGCCGATGAATGTGATCCGGATGAACAGCAATGGCGCGCGCATCGGCAGGCTCCAGGTTCGGGTGCCTGTATTCAATGTCGCCGAACGGCAAAACCGAACGCGCTACCGTCCAGATCGTCTCAGCGGCCGTCGACGATCGCCTGCAGGCTGGCGCGGCGTTCGGCGTCATGGCCGGGCAAGGGGCGCTGCAGTGCGGTGCGCGCCAAGGCAACTGCCCGCGCACGCTCGCCCGCTGCGACGTGCAGACGGCAGCGCAGCAGCACAGCGCCCAGATAGTGCGGGGCGAAGTCCGGCGTGTCGCTGCGCGCCAGCAGGTCGTCCAGGATTGCAGCCGCTTCCGTCCTGCCATCGACCAGCGTCGACAGCGAGGCGGCCAGCGCCACGCTCATCTCGAAATAGCCATGATGCGCGTTGCCGTAGGTCTTCTCGACCAGGCGGCGCGCTTCCCGCCACTGCGCGGCCGCACCGCGTGCATCGCCGCGCGCGTCGAGCGTCTTGGACCAGCGCTGCGCGATCAGTGCATTCTGGTACGCATCGGGACCGAGCAGGGCGCGCAGTTCGCGCGCGGCTTCGGCCTGCAACGCGTCGGCCTCGTCGAGGCGGCCCTGCAGCAGCAGCGCCTCGCCGAGCTGGGCCTGGTTGTACCAGGCCAATCCGTTGCGCAGTCCGCCGCTGTCGCGGCGCAGGCGCACCGCCTCGCGCAGGTCCACTTCCGCACGCGCGCCGTCGCCGAGTTCGATCCAGGTCCCGCCGCGAATGGCCAGCAGCTGCGCGCGCGCGCCGATCTCGCCCGCAGGCAGCGCGGCTTCCGCCTCGTCGAGCACCGCGATCGCACGGCGCGCGTCGCCGGCATCGCGCTCCAGCGTGGCCAGCCGCACCAGCATGTTCGACACAGTCATGTGGGCGGTACCGAACTGCGCGCGCGCGATCGCCGCCCCGCGCGTGAGCATCGCGCGGCCCTCGTCGAAGGCCCGCGCGCGGCGCAGCACCTCGCCGAGGGTCTGCAGCGGCACCACCAGCCGCGCGTCGTCGGCGCCGTAGGCGGACTCGATGGCCGCGATCGCGCTGCGCATCGCCGCCTGCGCGACGGCGTCCTCACGCAGCTGCTCGGTGACCATGCCGAAGGTGACGCGCGCGTTGATCCGCTCGGCGCTGCTCGCGGGCAGGCGTTCCGACAGCACGCGGTCGGCGCGCTCGGCGGCTTCGCGCGCGTCCTTGAAGCGGCTGAGCTGGACCAGGCTGAGCGCCCGGCTGGCGTCGATCCGCGCGGCCTCGAGGCTGTCGGCGCCGCGCGCGGCCACGGCCGCGCGGTGCGCCTGCGCGAACAGCCGCTCGGCATCGTCCTGGCGCAGCTCGCGCAGGGCCAGTGCGGCGGATGCGGCATCGATGGTGGCGCCCAGCAGGATGTCGCCGACCCCCTCGGCCAGCGTGCGCGCATGGTCCAGCGTGGCGCGCGCGGCGCCGAGTTCGCCGAGGTTCAACTGCGCCTCGCCCAGCACGCGCAGCAGGCGTGCAGCCAGTGCCGGCTCGTCGCCGAGTTCGCGGCCCACCCGCGCGACCGCGTCGGCCAGCGTCGCCTGCGGGGTGCTGCTGCGCGCGCCGCTGCGCGTCAACGGGTCCTGCTCGCGGTACAGCGAGGCGAGGAACTCCGACACGCGTTCCGCACGGGCCAGTTCGCGCCGCGCGGAGGCCGCCTCGCGTTCAGCGCGCGCGGCCTGCGAGAGGGCCACCGCGGTCCCGGCAATGAGCGCCGCGGCGGCCAGCATGCCCAGCGCGAGCGGCAGTCGTTGGCGGGTGGCGAAGCGCGTGAAGCGGTACCAGCGGGTCGGCGCGCGGGCCCGCACCGGACGTGCGTCGAGATGGCGCGCAAGGTCGGCGGACAGCGCGGCCACCGAGCCGTAGCGCGCCTCGGGCGCGGCACGGATCGCCTGTGCGACGATCGCGTCGAGGTCGCCGGTCAGCGCCTGCGGCGCATAGGGCAAGTCTTGCGTGTCGCCGGCCCGCGCGCTGGGGCGCTGCGTTTCCTCGTCGTCCAGCTGGGCCAGCACCGCGGCAGCGCTGCCGCCCGCGCGGGTCGACGGCAGCGCACCGGCCAGCAGGCGGAACAGCAGCAGGCCCAGCGCATAGACGTCGGTCGCGGTGGAAATCTCGCCCCCGCGCAGCTGCTCCGGCGCCGCGTAGGCCGGGGTCAGCGCCGCGGCCGTGACCTCGCTGCCGCTGCCGTCGAGCAGTTTCGCGATGCCGAAGTCGAGCAGCTTGGGTTCACCGCTGGCGTCGACCAGCACGTTGCTGGGCTTCAGGTCGCGGTGCACCACGAGATGGCGGTGCGCGTGTTCGACCGCGGCGCACACCTTGATGAACACGCGCAGGCGCTCGCGCAGCGGCAGCGCGCGCTGCCGGCACCAGTCGGTGATGCTGGCGCCATCGACGTACTCCATGGCCAGCCATGGCGCGCCGCTGGCATCCACCCCGGCGTCGATGAAGCGCGCGATATTGGGATGTTCCAGACGCGCCAGGATGCGCCGCTCTTCGCGCAGTCGCGCGCCGAACTGCGGCAGGTCGGCGCGCACGCGCTTGAGCGCCACCAGCTGCTCGACCGCGCCGTCGACGCGCTCGCCGAGCCACACCTCGCCCATACCGCCGGTGCCGAGCAGGCGCACCAGGCGCCATGCGCCGATCCGGTCAGGGGACGCGGTCGGCACTGACGATGGGCTGGCCGCATTGGCGTCGAGCGCGCCGGCCACCCGTGCCAGCGACAGCAGTCGCTCGAGTTCGGGCGTGCCGAGCAGTCCGGCAGGCACCTGCGATGGGTCGATCGCCTCGCCGGCGGCGATCCGCGCTGCAAGCTGCTGCAGTGGATCAGTCGGTGTCGTCATGCACGGCGCCCGCCATCCGCGCGATCGCGCGATTGAGCTTCATGCGCACGCCGTCGGCCGACTCGCCGGTCTCGGCGGCGATCTCGGTGAAGCTCATGCCGAACTCGAAGCGCATCAGCACCAGCCCGCGATGGGTCGGCGACAGCATCGCCAGTGACTGCTCCCACGCGATCCAGTCGGAGGGATCCACGTTGGCCGCCGGCAGTACCGATTCGACGATCTCCTGCACGTCGCCGCCGGCCACCACCGGCGAACGGCCGTGCCGGCGCAACGACTCGCGCAGCGCGTTGATCAACATCGTGCGCAGGTAGGCGAAGAACGCGCCGGGCTCGCGCGGCTCGATCGCATCGAGCTTGTCGAGCGCCTTGAGCCAGGTCAGCTGCACCAGGTCGGCGGTGTCTTCCTGGTGGCGCAGCAATTGCGGCACGCGACCCTGCGCGAAGCGCCGCAACAGCGGTTCGATCCGCGCCACGAGCGCGGTCCGCGCAGCATCGTCGCCGCCCCGGATGCGACCCAGCAGTTGTGCCGTGGTATGCAGTGCGGCCGTGGATTCGGCCATCCGCTTGGGCCCGTGGTTGTCCGGGCCGCAAGGATATCGTGTGCGGCAGGTCGGTGGCGATGTCGCGGCGGGGCTGCTGAATCGCTGCCAGGACCAGCGGTTCGACTCATGCTTCCGGATTCACCAACGCCACACCGGTGTGGCGAGAAGTCCCTCGACCATGGCCCATGCATCACGCACGCGTGAATTCCATGATCCAGTTGGTCTCCCAGGTCTTGCCGTCGTCGCCTGAAAAGGCCTGCTCCCAGCGTGGCTGACTGCCCGGATTGGCGTTCCAGATGAAGCGCACGGTGATCGGTTTCCCATCGAGTCTGTCGTGGGCGAGGAAGCATCCGATCGGTCCCGAGAATCCGCCGACGACCGGCACGTCGAGCGTGTGCGGTGCACGACCGTCAAGCCACCAGATCGCCCACTGCTTCGATGTCGCGTCGTAGGAGCGGAATGCCGCAGCCCTGACTTGTCCGTCCGGGAAGTCCAGCACATTGTCCTCGACGTTGCCGAAGCCACCGAGGATCTTCCGCGTGGACGAGGTGCCCGCAAATTCGGTCCACTCGATGCAGCCCGTCAGCCGCGAGTTCAAACGCTGGTGGCGCACTCGCCAGTCTCCGATCATGAAGTCGAAGTCGGTGGGGCCGGATTCAGGCACGGTGATTGGCATATGAGGTGAAGTACTGGAGCGGGGAGGAGTTTTCCACCGCGCCGCTACTTCCCGGATGTCTCTGGAACGTTATTGGCATGCCTGAACGCCAGCCGCCAGGTTCCATCCTGCCGCATCCATCCGTTCGTATAGCGCCTACGCAGGGCCTTGCCTTCGTTGGGTGCGCCGGGCGCCGGCACCACGGTCTCGTCGCCCATCACAACGACCAGATCCTTGTAGAACAGGAAGGTCTCCGGCCTGCGCTCGAACCGGGTGTAGCGAATCACGCCATCGCCGATCAGCTTCAGCAACTCGGCCTTCTCTTCGACGATGCGATTCGTCGGATGGTTGACGGTATGGTCGTCCGGCAGCAATTGCTGCAGCGCGCTCGTGTCGCCCTTGAAGATCGCCTCTGCGTGCGCGAGGTCGAGCTTGCGGATCTGCTCCTTCAGCGCAGGGTCTTCGGGAAGCTGCAGGCGCTGTGCGAAGGTCGGCGTGCAGGACAGTGCCAGCACCGCGGCAAAACCCAGGCTGATCCACTTCATGTCACACCCCCTTGTCGGTCAGCTCGCGAATGGAGCTGGAACGTCCCACGATGCGCAACCCCGGATCGTTGCGGCAGTTGCGGCAGAAGCGTGCTATTCATCAGCCGTCGAGCAGTTCAGGCTTGGCGTAGACCGGCATCCGATGGAGGCTGACGAAGGATCTCTTGATCTGCACCGCGCCGAAGAACAGCGGCTTTGTTTTCTGGATGAACTTCCGCCGAAGCCATCGAGCGAGATGGTAACCCTTCTACGCGGAGCCTGGACATGGTGCTTCCCGCGGCGTGGGCGCTGGCGAACCATGAGTGAGGCTTGCCGTGCGGATTCCAGCCGCGCCAGCGCGCCTCGGCGTGGATCGCCGGTCAGGCCATGAGCGGGAGCGCATAGAAGCGAGTCCCTGGCAGATACACGTTGCTGTAGGGTGGTATTTCGACGAATCCGAAACGCCGATAGAGCGTCAGGGCCGAGGTCATGCTCGGCAGCGTATCGAGACGCAGCTCACGGTAGCCGGCAACGCGCGCCGCATCGACTACCGCCTCGATCATGCGTTTGCCCAGACCCGCGCTGCGATAGGCCGGCCGCACATACAGACGCTTCAGTTCTCCCGTGCGGCCATCCAGCGGCCTCAGGGCGACACAACCGGCTGCCTGCAGGCTGGCGAGGTGCGCAACCAGCAGCGCGCCACCGGGCGGCAGGTAAGGAGCCGGCAGTGCCGCGAGCTCGGCCGCGAAACCTTGATACGCGAGATCCGTGCCGATCGCCTCGGCATACTCGCGCAACAAGCTGCGCGCTGTTGCGAGCAGCTCCGGGCTGTCTGCCTGGCTCAACACGAATGCTGCATCTGCCATCGCGGATCAGTGTCTTGAACAAAACAGCGTCGCAGACAGCCGCCAACGCGCCGCTCGTCCTGGTCGCAACGGCGATGGGTGAGCCGATCTCCCGCACGCTGGTGCGCTGCTCTCACCCATCCTCGGCACCCGGCCCGGGTCAAACCCGCGCCATGACCTCGTCCCGCGCCAGATCGTGGACCCCGTCGTTCCCGAATTCGACCGCCGCGCCCCGCGATGCGTCCGCCGCGAGGAGATCGCGAAAGCGTTCAACGATCGGCCACGAGAAAGCCAGCGGCACAAACCACGGTCCTCCTCCATCGGCCTGATCACTGGTGGCCTGCCGTTGGCGCTCCGCTTGAGCGAGGGGTCAGGCCGCAGTTTCCTGAGGCGGACTGCGCTGGTCATTGGCCGACAGGCGGTTGCCAAAGTTCCACCTTGTTGCCTTCCGGATCGATGACCCAGGCAAACTTTCCGTACTCTGAGTCGTCGATCTTCTCGAGTACGTTGCAGCCTTCTTCGCGCAAGAGTCTGACGATGGCGTGGAGGTCCTCCACCCGGTAATTGACCATGAAGGTAGCAGTGCTTGGCGCGAACTGATCACCTTGCGCCGAGCCAATGGACCAGATGGTTGTTCCGGCAACCGGCTTGCCGTCTTGGTCGGCCCAGGTGAAAGCTGTGCCACCCCATTGTTGGACATCGATTCCGAGGTGCAGCTTGTACCAAGCCTGTAGTGCCGGAGCGTCTTTTGCTTTGAAGAAAATGCCGCCAATGCCAGTGACTCGTTTCATGGAGCCTCCGAGGTCGGGTGGTGGTGAGGGACAGCGTGTTTTCTGCGGCCTGACGTTTTAGCAAAGCCGGCTCCGACAGCGTGGCGTGCTGGACTGCAAGCGCAAAATGGGCCGCAGGCTTGGCGCCTGATGGCCAGCGCGCCGCGCCGTTGGGGCTCGGCTTGAGCGAAGGGTTAGGCACCACACGCCGGCTAGAACGCGAATTCGAGAGTTGCATGCGCCACCAGTTCGCCGCTGCCCAGAAAGGCGACTTTGGCTTCTGCGAACGCGGACGCTTTGCCAAACCGCAAGACAGTGACTTGAACTTGCAGGTCTTCAGACATGGCCGGCCGCAAGAAGTGAGTATGCTGATACACGGTGCCTTTCGGAGGCCTGTCGCTGGTTGACATAGCCAACGACGCAACTGTGTCCACGGCCGACATGATGACCTGCCCGCATACTGCGCCGCTGGAAAATTGAAGGCTCTTGTTCTGCGGTAGTGTGGCTACGACCTGTCCAGGCGACACTGCGAAATCGCGTAGTCCCAGCTCTTTCACCCACGGGGCAAACAACCACTCGTAGAACTCGTGGACGGTCTCGTTCGTGACGGGGAGGCTGGGGGGAATTGCTGGATTGGCCACGGATGCGCCTTCTGTGGTGCCTAGACGATCGAGTCAACCGGCCCGCGCAGGCAGGGCGCCTTGGCCCGGTTGGCGAGAATGTACCGTGTACCGCCGACAGGGCCAAGGTGCCCTGCCGAAGCGGGTCCGGTTGACGAGGCGTTAGGCGTCACTGCGCGCCAGTGCGTGGTTACTGAGCCTGGGACTGTGGCTTGTGATCGAAGCTCAGCACCCTTGCAAGGCGCCACACACCGTCCTCCTGCTTCCATAGATGCACAAACTTGGCCACCTCGGAGCCAGGCTCTCCCTTCTTGGCGAAGACATGGCGACCCATCTGGACGGCGCCGTATCCGTGCATGGGGTAGACCTCAAGGCTTCCCGGTATCAGGGTTCGCGTAACGCCATTGTCCCGAGGACAGGACTTCAAGGTTCTAGCCGCCTCGCCAGCCGCCAGGCCAGTGCGGTCGTGAGAGAACTCTGCGTCATCTGTGAAGAGCGCTCGGAACCTGCTCGCATCGCAGTTCACGAAGGCTGCATCGAAGAGTTCCTCGTCCATACGGGCAAGTGCATCAAAGAGCGGACCAGAGCGAACCCCGTCTTGCGCGGAGCAGACCGAAGCGCATGCCAAGAGCATGACCACCAAGCGCAATCGCCAGCGGCTCACGCGGATCCTGGAGAATTCAAGCGTAGCGCGCGCGCATGTCGGTCCTTGGTGACGCCTGACCAGGCTGCAGGATAAGTCGTTTGCAGGAAACTCGGCTCGAAAACTTGCCGGGCATCGGCCACGAGAGTTCCATGCTTTCCGTTTGAGCGACGAAACCGCCGAAGAATCGAACGTACGAGGCCACCCTGCTGCGCTCCTCTTTTAGCTTTACAGTTCTTCTACAGCCTCAACGCCGCGCTAAGCCGCCGTCGCGCGAGGCGCGACAGGAAGGAAGAAGCACGTGTTCGGCGGTCGGCTTGAACGCATAGTTGGGCAGCAGCTACGGCGCCTTCTTGGCGAGCACTTGCGCCATGCGGGTCTGCCATCCGGCGCCGCTTGCCCTCCAACGAACCAGGGCCTCGGCGGGCAAACGCAGGCTGATCGCGACCTTCGGGCTTGCGGACGGCGGGCGACCAATACGCTTGCCGCCACGCTTGAGCACCGCCCGGGCGAGCATTGAGTCCGATAGCTCCGGGAGCTCCCGGTCAGGCTTGTTGGAGGTACGGCGTGTAGCGGCGGATTTCGCGGGCATTGCACTTTCTCATCGAGAAGACGTGGCGTGCGGAGCCACGAGGGGTGAAGCCGATCATCAACATGCGTCCTCGCAGAAAGCCAACCAACAAGACGCGCCGCTCTCCATAGTCGCGTCGGTCGTCATCGACCTCCATCGTGAGGCCACCAAAGACTTCCCGAGCATCCTCGAAGTCCAGGCCACGCTCAACGAGCGTCTTCGCTCGCTTCGCAGGGTCATAGGTGATCAGCACAGCGTTAATGTATACACATTAAAGCGACAACGCAACCTCTTGGCCCTGGCCCAGGAAGGCGCTACGCCTGCTGCCCAACGCCGTGTTAAGCCGTTGCGGCACGACAGTTTGAATTGAGCGACGAGCCTGTTCCGCAATCGGCTTGATTGCACAGTCAGGCAACCTGTTGGTACCTACCGCTTTTCATTGGGGATGGCCTCCCAGTCGTCCCATTTGATGTCCCGACCGGGAAAGGCAACCTTCCTGAATGGCCACTCCTCCGCGAGCCAAACCTTCAAAGCCGAGTGCAAGCGAGCCTCCAGCCCACCAGCCAACTCGCTTTGGCGTGCCCAAAAGTAAACTTCAGCGTCGTACCCGCGCTTACGGGTTGGATTTATATAGACGCATCCGGTGACTTGTGACCCGGATGGCGTCACAACCGTGTACGCAAACGACCGGCGCGTCTGGAACTCCCTCTGGTGCCAGCCTAGATCGATGAGGTCCTGCTCAAGCGTCAAATCCTCGTCTGGCCATCCGCTATGTGGCCAGATCGTCTTAAGGTGTTCGACGCTAGTCATGACTGCGTCGTAGTCCTTTACGACGTCACTGACAGTCAGCATTCGAAGCTTGAACTCCTGCGTTTTAAGCTGTTGCGGTATCTCAAACTCGCCTGGAACGAACGGGGTCAGGGACTGCGCCCGGCTTGGCCCACCAGCGAGAAGCAGGCCCGCACCAACTACAGCCGCTACTAACATGCGCCTCGAGAGCATCTGGAACTCCTCAATTGATGGTTTGTAACGCCTAACGTTTGAGCCAAGCCGGCACCGACGGTAGGACGCGCGGGCCCGATTGGCGAAAATGTACCGCGTACCGCCGACCGGGCCCGCGTGGCCCGCCGTTGGGGCTCGGCTTGGGCGAAGGGTTAGGCGTCACTTCGGCCCGTCCGTGGGCGGAATGCCTCTATCAAACACGACGCGCCAGACATTTCCGGCTTCAAGGCGCCAAATGGAGTTGAACCGCGCAATGACGTTGCCGGCTGGATCACGGACCGGGCCTGTGCTGATCGCGAGAGTTCCTGAAGCCAGGCCTTCAACTTGGTCCGGCTCCCAAGAGAACGGTGCCGTCGGCTCTTTGAAGAATGCGGCCCAATTTTCAATGACTCTCGCCTTTCCGGTCAAGCGCGGATTCACAGAGTAAGTGCAAAACCCAGCATTGAAAGCGGGTTGTCACCGACCGGGTCAATGGAGCCACCCATGCTAGCCCGCAGCCTCATCAGAAATAGCTTTCACCGCCTGTTCCAAGAGCCGGGAGCCCCCGCATTGTCTTGCCTTTGGCGGTGATCCGCTAGCGAAAACCAACCATTTGTCGCCCTTACGAAAGTAAAGGTCACAATCTGTCGTTCCAGGAGCAAGTTCTACGCGGGTAGTGTTCTTGTCCGGGCCTTTCAGCCACTGCAAGGCTTCAAACGTTGCCCCTGTAGCTTCACCTTCATGCGAATCCGCGTCGGCGACGACACCATAGAAAATGTACGAAGCGGCCGCAGTGTTTACCTCAACGGGTGATTCAACACAATCGCAAGCGTAACCAAATACGCAGGTAGCCATCAGTGCAAGAGCCAGTACCATTCGTTGCATCATCGGTCCTCCAATTGCCGCCTAACGCCGTGCTAACTGGCCTGCGGCCAGCAGTGGTCGGTTTGAACGAAGCATGTCCCCGCAGGTCCGGTTGAGCACACAGTTAGGCCACATTTTCGCTTACCCAGCGATTGAACCGATCCTTAGACTGCGGGATGCCCATGTCGTCCGGGTACGGGACGATATCAGTTCCTCGTTCTGGAACAAGAACGTTGAATGCCTCGGTGACCCACTCTCGAAACTGCTCGTTCGGAGCGACGGTGAACTCTCCATGGGCCTCCACCGGAGGAACCGCGAATTGACTACCCCAACAAAGCTCCTCGTAACCAACCGCCATTAGTCTGAGAAAGTCGATCGGGTGCTCAGCAAGTACGCACACCATCGTTGAGCCAGAACCTGAGCCCAGATGGACAACGACTTGGCGCCCCTGATCGTCAAGCCAGAAGGCCGCCATTGAGCCCTCTCCCCCAGTAGTTGCAAACACGCACAAGCGATCCAGAACGTCGGCACGCTCATGTCCGAACCAATGCTTTAGGTGAAGGTTTCCTTCAGCGGCGAAGAGAATCTTGGTTCCTCCGGGTCGTCCAAGTTGTGTGGTTTGGGCGCGAATCTCGTCTGGGGAAAAAAGAAATCCGATTCTCTCGCTGGAGGAGCGATCGACGTATAGGCCACGCGACTCAATCCACTCGAACAGGCTTCGAATCGGCGAAGGCACATGCATGCCAAGTGGAAGCACTGCCTCAAGTTGGCCTTCAAGAGAGCCCATTCGCGCCCCTGGTGCCTAACGCCGTGCTAACTGGCCTGCGGCCAGAAGTGATCGGTTTGAGCGAAGCATGACCCCGCAGGTTCAGTTGAGCGCATAGTTGGGCGGCAACACGGCCAAGCTCATGATGTGAAGTGCCACTGCAAGAACCCGATTGCTACCTCAGGTGTCAACTCCAGCACCGCCTCGGCAACCTCCGGCTGGCCCTTTGCCGCTGCGGTTGCTGCCAAGGCGCAACGTAGCATGTCGGCACTGCAATTCTCGCGACCGAGGGCGAGTGCGGCAAGCATCGGCAATTCCCTCAATGACTGGAAGTAGGCCTCCGCCAAGGCTGGCTCAACTTCGAGGCGTTTGTTAAGGCGACACACCTCGACCCAGGCTGGAAACTGAAGGAAGACCTCTGGGGCCGTGGTTGGTGAGCTCCCAAGGGCATGGACCACATACGGCACCGCAGCAAACGAGGCCTGAAATACGTCGCCTTGGTGAGCAAGCGCGCTCCAAAGTGAGAACCATGGCTCGGCATCATTTGCGTCGCTTGGCAGGGCAGCGAGCTGGTGCAGCACGCTCGGGATATCCCCGGCCCGACCATACGCGTGGCAAAGTTCAGACCACTGGGGACTGTCGAGGCTTAGCAAATGCAGAGTCCTTCCTTTGACGCCCAACGATTGAGTTCAGCCGCGGCCGGGGAGGAGCGAAGCGACGAGCCGGATGTCGGCTGGAGCAATTTGTTAGGCGTCACCAGCGCAATGCTCCCGAGAGAATATGTTTTGTGACTGCCAACTGGCTATGCCAGTAACCTGATGCTTTAGGCAAGGAGTCAGTGGCCTCTTGTACCCGGCGGTGATAGAAGATGTGCCCGAAGGACTCCGGAATGCCGCCACCTGGTTTGAGATTGCTGGTTGGCACGAACAGCAGTCGGACAAAGGGAGCGAGACGCAGATAGCCCAGCACAGGTGAACCGCATGAGCGGCATTTTCCCCGTTGAAGTGCTGGCGGAAGGCGATACCGCCTGAATTCAACCCGATCTTGCGATCTCAGGCTTTCCGAACCGGCCCAAAATACTGTGACGTCTGCGAACGGCGCTTTGTACAGGGCCTGACAGATCAAGCAATGACAGTAGAAGCGGCCAAGCGCTTTGGCATGAAGCGAGAAGCCAGCCGCACCACAGGAGCAGGTGCTGTTTTCAGCGACGACTAGCTTGGCCACGGACGCTCCATCTGACGCCTAACGTTCGAGCTGAGCGGGCGACGACGGCAGGCCACCACGCCCGGGCTGGCGAAAATGTACCGCGTACCGCCAGCCCGGGCCTGGTGGCCTGCCGATGGCGCTCCGCTTGAGCGAGGGGTTAGGCCGCATTCGCATATCTGGAAGCAATAGTAAACAACGAACTGTTCACGCTCAAGCGTTCTACTCGGTGTGCACCTTTGCGAAGAATACCCACACAAAGAACAACATAAAGACGAGGTCGTTTGCGCCATAGATGCTGAAGAACGCGCCGGCAAAGAAGTCCTTGGAGTAAAGCTGCGCTAGATTGTTCTCCGATAACCATCTGAGCCAGACCGCTACGTAAACGAGCTTCTCCAGCGCAAACACTCCAGCTACCCACTTAATGCTGGAAGTGATTGTCGCGGAGCCTATGTAAGCCAAGCCCCAGACGATGATCATCAGGAGCCCGAAGTTCGACATCACCACCGGGTCGGCTTCATTGATTGCGGCGTTTGTGAATCCACGAGAAAACAGCAGAACTCCGACGATGTTCATTAGGCCCGCGGCAAGCAGTCCATTTCGGATCAAGGTGGTGTTCACTAGGACATATCCATTCTGCGGCGCTTCCGGTCCATTTAGGGGAGAGACACTATCAGTAACGCGCGGCGCACCGGAAACTTAATTCTGCGGCGCGCCGAGAGAGTGGTTTGTGTGGCCTAACGCCTGATTTAAACCGCGCCGCGAAGCGGCGTCGGCTTGACTGAATTGTTAGGCGGCACTCTGACGCACGCGCACCAACTACTTTGGAGGAAAGATGATGTCGAAGAGGCGTTTCACATTCGGCGTCATATTCTTGTCTTCTGGTCGCGAGAACTCTTCCGCTGGTGCCAGTTGCTTTGCATAGACGGCTTCAAAGATGCGCTTGACTACGCCCGGTGACACTTCATCACGGTCGGCGCCCGGTACGAAGCCGATTAGCTGATACCCCGCACGCTCCAGAGCTCGCTGCATTTGCGGCATCTTCATCGTGGCCAGTCCGTAGATGAACCCTGCACCCATGGCGCGCCCCATCTTCTCACCGACATCCATTGTCAGGACAGCCAACCCGGTTCCCCGATGCGCAGGCGCGATTGCACCTAGGCGAGCGTACAGCGTCATTGCGACGCTCTCACGTTCCCAGGATGCCATTCCTGCGAGTTCGTCTCCCCTTTTGATCAGCCAGACGAGGACGTCCCTATCGGTCTCATCGTCTATCACCACGTTGTCGAGATAGAACGGCTCAGTGAAATAGCAACCCTCGACACCAGCTGCCACGCTGGGGAACCACTCTCGAAGGCCTTCGATGAGTGGACCAATATCGGCTCGCCTTAAGTACTCATAGCGATAGCCTTCGGGCAGCGGCGTCATCGTCGAGATTTCTTGGATCGTTGGCCATTGCATGTGGTGGCTCCATGCTGTGTTGCGTCAGCGACGCGACATCGTATTCGGGTGCGGCTATTGCACCAGCTCGAATGCCGCCTAACGCCGTGTTAGCCGGCCGCGGCCGACAGGGATCGGTTCAACACCGCTGAGTCCCCCGCGGTCCGGCTGAACACACTGTTAGGTTGCGGGGCCGCGCCGGAAGCGCCAAAGCCACGCAACGTACGAAAAGGCAAATAACCATCCAATGATTCCAGTGACGCTGATCAGTTGCAGTACGAATGATGCCCACAAGAACTTCGAACGCGCCAGTGGCACGAGCGCAACGACGAGCAAAAACGACAACACAGCAGCCGGCATGGCGATCGCTCCGAAGTAGCCGGGGCTGTCATGCCGCGGCCAATGCCAGATGGCGAGACACAAGCCAACGATGGCTGCAAGCGAACCCTCCGGCGACGATACAGCGAGCGGCGCCCC
>JANOEA010000408.1:0-7664 GCA_031412975.1 Pseudomonadota bacterium
GCCTACAAGCTCGACTGGCTCGCACGGGTCACGCGCTGGCTGGCCGATGAGATCAAGCGCTATCCGAAGCTGGTGGTGCTCGGCGATTTCAACATCGCGCCGGACGATCGCGACGTGCACGATCCGGCCGAGTGGCACGAGGCGATCCTGTGTTCCACGCCCGAACGCGAGGCGCTGCGGGCGATGCTCGCACTGGGCCTGCACGACAGTTTTCGCAGCCTCGAGGCCGGCGGCGGCCACTACAGCTGGTGGGACTATCGGCAAGGAGCGTTCCGGCGCAATCTCGGCTTGCGCATCGACCTGGTGCTGGTCAGCAGCGCGCTGCGCGCGGATCTGCGCGCGGCCGGCATCGACCGCGGGCCGCGCACCTGGGAACGGCCCTCGGACCATGCGCCGGTGTGGGTCGAACTGGCCTGAGCGGGAGCGGACGATGAGCGACGAACTCGAACAGCCGATCGACAGCGACGACCTCGATGCCCTGCAAAGCATCCTGGTCGAGCGCGAGGATGGCGCCGAGGGCCTGCTGGTCGATGCGATCCAGGGCCTGCTGGTCGCGCTCGCGATCGGGCCCGAGAAGATCACGGCCGAAACCTGGATGCCGCTGATCGTCGATGACGGTCGAGCGTTCGACAGCGAAGACTCCGCAGCCGAAGCGGTGCGCCTGATCCTGCGCCTGAACCGGATGGTGGTCGCGAGCATCGAGCTCGATCAGTTCCACCCGATCCTGGCCGAGATCGAATCCGAGACCGGGGGCGAAGCGGGCCGTCTGTCCGCGCGCGGCTGGTGCGAGGGCTTCAGCCTCGGCGTCGACCTAGCCGCCGAGGCGTGGGAAGCGCGGATGTCGGCCGACCCGAGCCTGCTCGAACTGCTCGGCCCGATCATCGCGCTGGCCGCCGAGGAAGATCTGTTCGAGCCGCCCGAGGGGGGGCCGTTGCCACCGCTGTCGGAGACCGAATACGAAGCCGCACTGATGGCGATGCCGGACGCAGTCGGCGCGGTGTATCGCTACTGGCAGGAACACCCGGCCGGGATCGAGCCGGCACCGGTCAGCACGCCGCGCGCAGTGCCGCGGCGGCGCGGCGGCGGCTGGGTGCATTGAGTATTCGCGTCCGACACCCTCACCGACCGAGCGCGGCCCACCCCATCACCCGTTCAGGATGAACGGCTCTTGGGAGGTAGCTTTTTCCATCCACGAAAAAGCCGCCGGGCATTGCTGCCCGGCGGCTTTTCGTGACCGCAGTCGCTTGGCTCAGAAGCGATACACGCCTGATACCGAATACACGTCGTAGCGATCCGAGAAGTCGGCCGCAGCATCGATCTGGAAATTCTCGAAAGCGATGCCGAAGCCCAGCGTGTAATGCATCTCGTCGTCGCCGGCAGAAAACAGCTCCGCATTCGCTATCGCATTGCCGCTGGTCGGATCCGGCTCGCCGCGGAAGCGAACCGTATGCTCCGGATCGCGCCATACGCCGGCGCGCACTACGAACGGGTTCTGCATTTCGGCGAACACGTACTCACCGCCCAGGCGGATCTCGGTGCCGTCGTCGATCTGCAAGGGCTTGACGCTGAGGTCGGCTTCCGGGCCGTCGAGACCGAAGCCAGTGCGCACATTGCCGGTCAGATCGGAGTACTGCATGCGGGTGACGTCCAGCGCGATGCCGAACGCATCGGTTACCTTGAAGTTCACGCCGACACCGTACGAACTGGGTACGTTGAATTCAATGTCGTCCTTGGGGAAGCCGTTGGCGGACTGCAGACCCGGAACGCTGACGAGGTCGGCGGTGTACCGGAAGTTTCCGCCATCGCGGTAGACCACTCCCGTCGACAGGCGGTCGGAGACATTCCAGCGCAGGCCGGCGTTGAACACGATGTCGGAGTCGTCGCCGCGCTGCGTGGTCGCAAAGTCTTCGGTGGGCCGGACGTTGACGGAGTCCAGCTCGAAGTCCGAATACGCCACGCCCGCACCGATCGAAAAGTTGTTGCTGAACTTATAAGCCACCGCACCGCCGATGTTGACGCCCTTGACTTCGATGTCGGCTATGAACGGAAACACCGACGAGTGGTCGAGCGCGCCTTCGAAGTCGGTGCTGTAGCGCAGGTACTCGTGGCGATAGAACGCGAACGACCAGTTCTCATAGGGCAGCACTACCGACAGGAAACCCAGACCGTTTTCGCTGCTGTCGGCGCTGTCGAACACGGGACCATCACCGGACAGGAACTCGGTGTTGTAGCGCGCGCCGCGGTATTCGAACGAGATTTCGCTCGAGACCAGCTGCGACAGGCCCGCCGGGTTGCTGTAGGCGGCGGTCGCGTCGTCGGCCAGACCGATGAACGCACCCGCCATGCCGAGGCTGCGCGCACCCGGCGGCACGAAACTGAACTGCAGCGAGGCATTGACCTCGTCATCGGTGATCGCAAACGCGGGCGCGGCCGAGATCATCAGCGCGCCAGCGACGCAAAGCGCCAGATAATTCTTGTTCATTGGAGTTCCTCCACGGATGTACGGATGGTGGGTTGCGGGCCCTTGCAACACGGAGGCCAGGCGTTAAATTAGCGTAAATTCATGACGTTGTCGCGGTTCCGTGAATGGCGCGCGCCGCGCGGGAGCCGAAAGACCGCGGCGCCTTTCACCCGCCCCGCCCAGAAATCCGTTCGTCCTGAGCGCAGGCGCGCAGCGCCGTCCTTCGACTCCGGGCCTGCGGCCCTGCGCTCAGGATGAACGGGTGGTGGGGAGCGCGGCAGGGTGGCCCTTCGACTGCGGCCCTGCGCTCCCTTCGACTGCGGGCCTGCGGCCCTGCGCTCAGGGTAACCGGGTGATGAGGTGGACCGCGTCTGCCCCAGGGGCCGCGGCTACCAGCCGCCGGTCACCGGAATCCGGAAGTACGCTGTGCCGTTTTCCTCGGCCGCGGGCAGATTCCCCGCGCGGATGTTCACCTGCAATGCCGGATACAGCAGCTGCGGTGTGGCGAGAGTCGCATCGCGGGCAGTACGCAGCGCCACGAAGGCCGCTTCATCGTTGCCGGCCACGTGCACGTTGCGCTCGCGCATCTCGCGCACCGTCACGCTCGAACGCGGCTCGCGACCGCCCGGTGGGTAGTCGTGGGCGAGGCATAGCCGGGTGTCTCCCGGCAGCGCCAGCAGGCGCTGGATCGATCGCCACAGCGCGCGCGCATCGCCACCGGGGAAATCGCAGCGCGCAGTGCCCACGTCGGGCGCGAACAGCGTGTCGCCGATCAGCACCGCGTCGCCGACCCGATAGCTCACCCCGTCCGGCGTATGCCCGGGCGTGGCGATCACCTCGATGTCCAGTCCGCCCACCGAGAGGCGTTCGCCATCGGCGAAGCGCCGGTCGAACTGGCTGCCGTCGACGGGAAACATCGGCCCCAGATCGAACACCTGCGCAAAATGCGCCTGCACCGCGACGATGCCCGCACCGATCGCGACCTGCCCGCCGAGCTGCTGCTTGAGGTACTGCGCGGCACTCAGGTGATCCGCATGCGCGTGGGTCTCTAGGATCCACTGCACCTGCAGGCCGCGCTCGTGCACGTGCGCGATCAACGCATCGGCCAGCAGCGTCTGGACCCGTCCCGACTTGGGATCGTAGTCGAGCACTGGATCGATGATCGCGGCCGCGCGCATTTGCGGGTCTTCCAGCACCCAGGACCAGGTCCAGGTCGCGGCATGGAAAAACGGCGTGAGCACGGCAGCCATGCGCGGGATTGTCGCACGCGCAGCCGGCTACAATGGAGCGATGGATGTGTCCCATTTGCTCGATGCGCTCAACCCCGCGCAGCGCGAGGCCGTTTGCGCCACCGCCGGCCATTATCTGGTGCTGGCGGGTGCGGGCAGCGGCAAGACGCGCGTGCTCACCCACCGGATCGGCTGGCTGACCGAGGTCGACCATGTGTCGCCTTACGGCGTGCTCGCGGTGACCTTCACCAACAAGGCCGCCGGCGAGATGCGCCAGCGCACCGAGTCGCTGCTGCGCCGCGAATCGCGCGGGCTCACGGTCGGCACTTTCCACGGTATCGCGCATCGACTGCTGCGCCAGCACTGGAAGGAAGCGAAGCTGCCCGAGACCTTCCAGATCCTCGACGGCGACGACCAGCAGCGGCTGGTCAAGCGCACCATCCAGGCGCTCGGCGTCGACGAAGCGCGTTTTCCGCCACGCCAGGGCACCTGGTTCATCAACAACGCCAAGGACGAGGGCAAACGCCCCGGTGATCTGGATCCCGGCTACAACCCCGCGACCCGTACGTGGATCGACGTCTACAGCGCCTACGAAGACGCCTGCCGTCGCGGCGGCCTGGTCGATTTCGCCGAACTGCTGCTGCGCATGCACGAGACCTTCCTCGGCAATGATGCGTTGCTCGCGCACTATCGCAGCCGCTTCCAGCACATCCTGGTCGACGAGTTCCAGGACACCAATACGATCCAGTACGCGTGGATCCGCCTGATGGCCGGCACCCAGGCCAAGGTATTCGTGGTCGGCGACGACGACCAGGCGATCTACGGCTGGCGCGGCGCGAAGGTCGAGAACGTGCAGCAGTTCCTGCGCGATTTCCCCAGTGCGGGCACCCTGCGGCTGGAACAGAACTATCGATCCACCGGGCAGATCCTGGCTGCGGCCAACGCGGTGATCGCGAACAACCCCACGCGACTGGGCAAGGTGCTGTTCACCGAAGCCGGTGACGGCGAGCCGATCGATCTGTACGCGGCATTCAACGCCGAAGACGAATCGCGCTTCGTGATCGAGCGCATCCGCCAGTGGATCGCCGACGGCGGCCGCGCCGACGACTGCGCGATCCTGTATCGCTCCAATGCGCAATCGCGACTGTTCGAAGAACAGCTGCTGATGCACGAGATCCGCTACCGCGTCTATGGCGGCCAGCGCTTCTTCGAACGCGCGGAAGTCAAGGACACGCTGGCCTACCTGCGCCTCGTCGCGTTCCGCCACGACGATGCCGCGTTCGAGCGCGCGGTCAACCAGCCTGCGCGCGGGATCGGCGATCGCACGCTCGACCAGCTGCGCCAGCGCGCACGCGCCACCGATGTCTCGCTGTGGAGTGCGACGCTGGCCGAGATCGAAGCCGGCACGTTCCCGGCGCGCACCAGGAACGCGCTGGCCGGGTTCGTCGCCCTGATCGACGCGCTGGATCTCGATACCCGCGAACTGGCGCTGGCCGAACGTTTCTCCGAGGCGATCGAACGCTCCGGTCTCAAGGCCTTCTACGAGAACGACAGCAAGGGCCTGGCCGAGGCCAAGGTCGAGAACCTCGAAGAACTGGTCAACGCCGCCAGCCGCTTCGTGCTCACCAGCGACGATGAAGCCGCGGGCCTGAGCGAACTCACCGCGTTCCTGTCGCTGGCCGTACTCGAAGCCGGCGAGGCCGAAGGCGAAGCGTGGGAAGACTGCGTGCAGCTGATGACCCTGCACAGCGCCAAGGGCCTCGAATTCCCGCTGGTTTTCCTGGTCGGCTGGGAAGACGGATTGTTCCCGAGCCAGAAGTCGCTCGACGAATCCGGGCGCCTCGAAGAAGAACGCCGCCTCGCCTATGTCGGCATCACCCGCGCGCGCCGCAAGCTGGTGATGTGCTACGCCGAATCGCGCCGCCTGCACGGCATGGAAACCTGGAACCGCCCGTCGCGATTCCTGAGCGAGCTGCCGAGTGCGGTGCTGCGCGAAGTGCGCCCCAAGGTGCAGGTCTCGCGCCCGTCGAGCTTCGGCCGCAGCGCAGAGGATTTCGTAGCCGGGCGCGGCGTCGGGCTGCGCAGTGCCGCGGAATCGCTGCCGTTCAAACTCGGCGCGCAGGTCAGCCACGCGAAGTTCGGCGAAGGCGTGGTGATGAGCTACGAAGGCGCGGGCGCGCACACCGTGGTGATGGTGCATTTTGCGGACGCGGGCACCAAGCGGTTGGTGGTGGCGTATGCGAATTTGAGTGCGGCTTGAGGCGGCGATCCTCGACTGAACTCGGCCATCGAGGCAGGCCTAGCCTCGCAATCGCCGCATGGCATCGATCAACGGCAGCACCTCGACCCCGTGTGGTCCAGGATAGGACGCCTGTCCGGGATACACGACCCAGCGCGCCGTTGCGCCGACATCCTCGCAAGCGAGGTGGAATCCCTTCGAGACCGCGGGTGCGGTGGAGCGCTTGATCTCGACCGCGATGCGCTCGCGGCCGCCCACCAGCAGCAGGTCGATCTCGGCGCCCGCGCTGGTGCGATAACCGTGCGGTTGCATTGCCGCGCCCGCCGCGCCCACGAGGTTCTCGACGACAAGCCCCTCCCAGCTGCCGCCGCAGACCGGATGCCCGAGCAACGCATCCATCGATTGAATGCCCAGCAGCGCATGGACCATGCCGCTGTCGCGCAGGTAGATGCGCGGCGCCTTGCGCAGGCGCTTGCCGATGTTCTCGAACCACGCCGGCAGTCGGCGCACCAGCATCAGGTCGACCAGCAGATCGAGGTATCGCGACACCGTCTGCGCCGACACGCCCAGCCCTGCCGCCAGTCTCGACGCGTTGAACTCGCTGCCCTGCTCGTGCGCGAGCATCGTCCAGAAGCGGCGCAAGGTCTCGCGCGGCAGGCGCGGTGCGAAGGCGGCAATGTCGCGCTCGAGGTAGGTCTGCGCGAACTGCTGCCGCCAGGCGAGGCTGCTCGCGTCGTCGCGCGCGAGGAACGACTCCGGGAACCCACCACGCAGCCACAGGCGATCGAGTGAGTCCGCGCCGGTCTCGCCGAGATCGAACGGCGCCAGTTCCAGATATTCGATCCGTCCGGCCAGCGACTCGGATGACTGCCGCAACAACTCGACCGATGCCGAACCGAGCACCAGGAACTGCCCACTCGCACGGCCCGCGCGCCGCCGCTCGTCGACCAGCACGCGCAGCACCGGGAACAGGTCCGGCACGCGCTGGATCTCATCGAGCACGACCAATCGCCCATCCAGCGCACGCAGCGCCGCCTCCGGATCGGCCAGTCGCGCGCGATCGGCGGGACGTTCCAGATCGAGAAACGCCGGCGGTGGAGTCCGCCCGTCGGCCAGCGCATGCGCCAGCGTGGTCTTGCCGACCTGTCGCGGACCAATCAGCCCGACAACCGGGCTACGGCCGAGGGCGGTGCTCAAGCCTTGAGAAAGGCGTCGCGCAAACATTGCAAATCCACCATGAGATGGAGGATTTGCATGGTTTCACGGATGGGGTGGGCAGTCAACGCGTGCCGGAACTGCTCACGAAGACCGGCGCCTGATTGGCAAAAAAGCTCATCGAAACAGCCGTTTGCGGCGCGAACCGCCCAAATCTTCCGTCGCCCTCCGGCGAGCAAGAATCGTGGATGTCCCGGATTGGGCACAGACGTCGAAAGCTGGCGCGATCTTCGGCGGCGACGCTTCGTTCCGCCTATTGCACCTTGCGAACAGCACGGCCCACCGTGAGTTTGGCCGGGCGTCCCAAACGGGCGGCGAAAGTCACCAGCATGTCGAGGCTGAAGCGATCTGCCTTGCGGCGGACCAAATCGGATATGCGCGCCTGGCTTACGCCGAGCAGCTTTCCGGCAGCGGCCTGGGTGAGGCCACGCTGTGCGATGGTTTTTTCAAGCTCGATCATCAGATCCGTGCGCATCAGCATCAGCTGCGCTTCGGCCGCATCGAAGCCCAGGTCGGAGAA
>JANOEA010000409.1:0-4802 GCA_031412975.1 Pseudomonadota bacterium
GGCTCACATAAAATATTTTCTTCCGGCAGTTCGGGTAACTGTTTTACAACAATATCCTTGTATTGCTCAAAGGTTACTACATAAATGTTTTCTGCAGGAATAAATTTCGCAAACCGGTCGGGTGGTGATCGTGGCCAACCACCCGATGGGCGCGGTCGATGCGCTGGCCCTGCTCGGACTGATCGGCAGCATCCGGCGCGACGTCAAGATCGTCGCCAACGACTTCCTGAGCGTGTTCGAGGGCGTATCCGGGCTGATCGTCCCGCTGCGCATCCTCGGTGGCAAGCCGAGCGAGGACAGCTTGCGCGCGGTGGATGCCGCGCTCGAGGCCGAGCAGGCGGTGATCGTGTTTCCGGCCGGCGAGGTGTCGCGGCTGGGGCTGCGCGGCGTGGCCGACACGCGCTGGCGCAAGGGCTTCCTCAAGTTCGCGCAGAAGGCCGCCGCAGCGGTGCTGCCCGTGCATCTGCGCGGCCGCAACTCGGCGCTGTTCTATGGACTGTCGAGCCTGTACTCGCCGCTGGGTACCGCGCTGCTGCCGCGCGAGGTGTTCGCGCAACGCGGGCGCCGGATCGAGATCCGGATCGGCAATCCGCGCCCGGTCGCGCAGCTGATGCATGCGGCCGGCCATGTCGACGGCGCGCTCGCGCTGGTGCGCAAGACCGTGGGCGAGCTCGCGCGCGGACGCGACGGGTGGCGGCCGGTACAAGCGCCGATCGCGCACGCGAGCGATCTGCGCGCGGTGCTGGCGGAGATCGCCGCCCTCGACCTGATCGGCGAGACCGCTGATGGCAAGCGCATCTACTGCGGTCGGCTGGGCACCGATTCGGCGCTGCTGCGTGAGATCGCGCGACTGCGCGAGATCACCTTCCGCGCGGTGGGCGAGGGCAGCGGCAAGCGGCTCGACAGCGATCGTTTCGATGCGTGGTACGACCATATCGTGCTGTGGGATGCGCAGGCCCACGAGCTGGCCGGTGCGTATCGCGTGGCCCCGTGCGCACGGATCCTCGCCGAGCGCGGGCTGGCTGGTTTGTATACGCACAGCCTGTTCGATTTCGACGCGCGTTTGCTGCCGCAGATCGAGCGCGGCATGGAGCTCGGACGCAGTTTCGTGGCACCGAAATACTGGGGCACGCGCTCGCTCGATTACCTGTGGTACGGAATCGGCGCCTACCTGCGCCAGCATCCGCAGATCCGCTGGCTGTTCGGCCCGGTCTTGATCAGCGCGGAGCTTCCGCAGCAGGCACGCGAGCAACTGGTCGCCTACTACCAGCGCTACTTCGGCGCACCCGCGGGGCTGGTGCGCTCGCGCCGTCCGTTCCGTTTCGGCAGCGCGGCGCCGCAGTTCGGTGCGCTCGATGCCGACGCCAGTTTCCGCGTGCTCAAGCACAACCTCGATGCGCTCGGTGCGCGTGTGCCGACCCTGTACAAGCAGTACAGCGAACTGTGCGAGCCGGGCGGCGTGCAGTTCATGGCCTTCGGCACCGATCCGGATTTCGCCGGCGTGGTCGATGGATTGATCCTGGTCGACCTCGCGCAGATCAAGCCGAAAAAGCGCGAGCGCTATCTCGAGCACCGACCACGACTGGCTGCACGCTCGCAACCGGAGGTACGGACATGAATGCACCGATCAAGATCGACCTGCTCGCACCGATGCGCAGCGTGTTCGTCTCCGACGTGCACCTGGGATCGGCCAACTGCCATGCGGATGCGCTGGCCGACTTCCTGCAGGCGCTGCGCTGCGAGCGCATCTACCTGGTCGGCGACATCTTCGACCTGTGGTGGATGAGCCAGAAGCGCGCCTCGTGGGGCCACGACCACACGCGCATCATCGAGTGCCTGCACGCGATGCGCCGCGACGGTACCGAGATCGTCTACATCCCGGGCAACCACGACCGCCCGATCCGCCAGTTCGTCGGCATGACCCTGCCGCGGATGACGATCCGTCGGCGCATGGTGCACAAGGCCGCCGACGGACGCCGCTACCTGGTGACCCACGGCGATGAGTTCGACGGCATCACCCACTTCGGTGGCTGGCAGGAGTGGCTGGGCGACAAACTCTACGATGTGATCCTGACCGGCAACCGCCTGCAGAATCGCGCGCGGCGTGCGATGGGTGGGCGCTATTGGTCGCTGGCGGATTTCGTCAAGCGCCAGAGTGGTGCGGCCGAGCGCTACATCGAGCGCTACGTCGGCGCCTGCCTCGACGATGCGCGGCGGCGCGGGCTCGACGGCATCATCAGCGGCCACATCCATCGGCCCGCGTTGTTCGAGCGCGATGGATTGGTCTACGCCAACGACGGCGACTGGGTGGAGAGCCTGACTGCGATCACCGAGGACGCGCAGGGTGCACTGTCGCTGGTGCGCTGGAATCGCGGGATCGAAGTGCTCAAGCGGCTTGCGCCGCGGGATGCGGTGGAGCTGTACGAGTTGCCGCGCGCGGCTTGAGTCGACTGTTCGTCCGCCTGTTGGTTGGAATGGTGCGCGGGTCCTTCGACTTCGCGCCTGCGGCGCTGCGCTAAGGATGAACGGGTGGTGGGGGACGCTGCCAGTGCCATGGCGGTGGCGCGGTCGATGCGTCGATCGGGTGTAGGAGCGCACCCAGTGGGCGACCAGTGCCTTAGGATCGAGGTATGCACAGGGCGCGCCCAGGGTGGGCTCCTACAACAGCGGGCGGCGCGGGATGACCAGCCTGCAACCAACTTTCCATTCGCCGTTCGCCATTGGCCATTCGCCGTTCGCAACGCGGCGGCGGGCCGAAGGCCCACCCTATGGCCCCGCTTTCCATTCGCCATTCGCCAACGCCCCGTGATCGCGGCACAATCCGGGTTTCCGTTGGCGCCTCGATCAACGCATGGATTCACTGTCGCAGATCGTTCTCGGCGCTTCGGTTGCCGCTGTGGTTGCACCTGCCGGACATCGGCGCCGCGCGCTGTTGATCGGTGCCGCGCTCGGCACGCTGCCGGATCTCGATGTGTTGATCCACTTCGGCGATCCGGTCCGCGACTTCACCATGCATCGCGGCTTCAGTCATTCGCTGTTCGTATTGCCGTGGGTCGGATTGGCGCTGTGGGCGATGTGGCTTGCGGCGTCGCCGCTGCCGCGCACCCATCGCTGGCGCTGGCTGCTGGTCTTCCAGCTCGCGCTGCTCACGCACCCGCTGCTCGATGCGATGACCGTGTACGGCACCCAGCTGTGGTGGCCGCTGCAGAGCCCGCCGGTGATGATCGGCAGTATCTTCATCATCGATCCGCTCTACACCGTGTGGCTGCTGATCGGCGTAGTGGCCGCATGGTTCCTGCGCGAGCGGGCGCGGGCGGGGTTCTGGCTGGTCATGGGGCTGCTGTTGAGCACCGGCTACCTGGGTTGGACGGTGTTCGCGCAGCAGCACATCCATCGCGCGATGCGCATCGACCAGGCGCAGCGCGGGGTCACCGATGCGCGCATCCTGGTCACGCCGACCCCGTTCAACACGATCGCGTGGCGGATCGTGGTGATGCGCGGCAACGGCGACTATTTCGAGGGCTGGTACAGCTTTGCCGCAGCCGCGCGCACGGCGATGATGCAACCGCATCCGGGCAATCGCGCGCTGCTCGAGCCGCTGGTCGACGACTGGAACGTGCAGCGCCTGGCATGGTTCAGCTCGGACTGGTATGGCGTCGAGCGGATCGACGACCGCATCGTGATCGAAGACCTGCGCATGGGCGAGGAGGGCCTGTACGTGTTCCGGTTTGCGGTCGGCGAGCAGCGCGATGGCAGCACCGTGGCGATCGCGCCGCAGGCGCTGGAGTGGCCCGCACGCTTCAATCGCGCGACGTGGGAAAAGCTGTGGCGACGCATTCGCAGCGGAAGCTGAACGAGCCGGTGCGGATCGCGATGGGCCGATCATCGGGAAATTGCGGCGCTACGTCACACTTCGGCGATCCCGGTGACCGCATTTAACGCGCGCTGAATGCCGGGCCCGTAGACTCCGGCCCGATGATTCGTCTACTCACGGCAATACTCCTCTTCCTGGCGGCCAACACCGCCCAGGCCCAGTTTTCGGTCGGCATTCCCGACAACAGCACGATCGAGCTCGACGGCCGCTACTACGTGCTGCTCTCAGGCACCCTCGTGGCCAACGGTGCGCTCGGCTACAACCTGCTCGCGCCGACCAGCATGACCCTGTGCAGGCGCAGCAACGGCATGGCCCAGGTGCCGACCTCGCGGCCGTTCCGCTTCAACGGCAACACCGAGACGATATTCCTCACCACGGTCCCGGACCGCGACGGCGCCGACGGCGTGCAGATCAGTTTCCCCTTCGACCGTGCGATCGTGCGCCTGCGTTCGGGCACCGGCGACCTGATCTGCAACGGCGATGTGCCCGCACCACCGGGACTGGATACGCTGTTCCGCAACGGATTCGAGTAAGCCCGCGAGGCATCGCTGCGCGCGCGGGGCGCCTTCTGCAGACTGCCTCTGCGCGCTAGCATGGGGTTTGACCACCGCAGGATGCACGCCATGGCCCTGACCCACACTCCCGAGCCCGCGCTGGGCAGTCCGATCACCGATTTCCGCTTGCCCGCGGCCGACGGTCGCACGCTGACGCTGGCCGATGTGCGTGGCGCGAAAGGCACGTTGGTGATGTTCATCTGCAATCACTGTCCGTACGTCAAGGCGATCCGCGTGCGATTGGTCGAGGACGCGCAGGAACTGCTGGCCGCCGGCATCGGCGTGGTCGCGATCAGCAGCAACGACGCGGTGGCCTATCCGGAGGATTCATTCGAGAAGATGCGCGAGACCGCGCGCGAGTGGGCGCTACCGTT
>JANOEA010000410.1:0-2542 GCA_031412975.1 Pseudomonadota bacterium
GCGATGGGCTACAGCATCGATATTCCGTTCCTCGACCGGGCCGAGGCCGAGGCGCTGTTGCAACGGCTGATCCGGCATGCGGCCGCGGCCCCGGCATCGGCGACACCCGCTGACGCGGTGCCGGTCTGACCCGCAGCTTCGCTCGATCGGCTCAACGTCCACGGAAGAGCGGTGAGGGCGAGGCGATTGATCGGCAATCACAGGCAGTCGTGCTAGCCTTGGCTTGCCTCGCGGGAGAGACCGGATTCGTCCGGCGCCGAAGGAGCAACCGCCCCGGAAACTCTCAGGCAGAAGGACCGCGAGCACTGCAACAGACATCTGGAAAGCGACGCGCAGCGGGCAACCGCTGAGCCTGCGTCCGCCGACGGGATAACGCTCTCAGGCAAAGGTACAGATGGGGTATTCGGCTCTCTTTCGGCATCCTCTCCTACAGAGGGATGACGCGGGAGGCTCTGACGACACGCTAATCACCGAGCGTAATCGCCAGCGACCAAGCCGGATGAACTGCGACCAACAGTCCATCAGGCAGCAAGCACTCGCGCACTGTTCAGCGCCGGGCGCCTGGTTGCCATGAGCATCCGTTGATCCGACCCCATCGAGGCCCCATGACCATCCCCAGCGTCCTGCGTCAAGCCCACGTTGCCCGCGATTTCGCTGCCCGCCACATCGGGCCTTCGCCGCAGGAGCAGCAGCAGATGCTGGCCGCGATCGGCGCTGCCGACATCGAGACGCTGATCGCGCAAACCCTGCCCGCGAGTATCCGCCAGACCACGCCGCTGGCGAGCATGGGCCAGGCGCTGAGCGAGGTCGATGCGCTCGCGCGCCTGCAGGAGCTTGCCTCGCGCAACCAGGTGTTCACCTCGCTGATCGGCCAGGGCTACCACGGCACCCACACGCCGCTGGTCATCCTGCGCAACATCCTGGAAAACCCCGCCTGGTACACCGCCTACACGCCGTACCAGCCGGAAATCTCGCAAGGCCGGCTGGAGGCGCTGCTGAACTTCCAGACCATGATCTGCGAACTCACCGGGCTCGACGTGTCGAACGCCTCGCTGCTCGATGAGGCCACGGCCGCGGCCGAGGCGATGGCGGTGGCCCAGCGTGGCGCGAAGTCGAAGGCCACCGCATTCTTTGTCGATCACGACTGCCATCCGCAGTCGATCGCGGTGATGCGTACCCGCGCCGAACCATTGGGGTGGACGCTGGTGATCGGCGATCCGGCCACCGATCTGGATCCCGGCGCGGTATTCGGCGCGATCTTCCAGTATCCGGGCACCCGCGGCGACGTGCGCGATTTCAGCGCGCAGATCGCGAGCATCAAGGCAGCTGGCGGCATCGCCGTGATGGCGGCCGATCCGCTCGCGCTCACGATGCTCAAGCCGCCGGGCGAACTCGGCGCCGACATCGCGATCGGCTCGACCCAGCGCTTCGGCGTGCCGATGGGCTACGGCGGACCGCATGCTGCGTTCATGGCGGTTCGCGATGGACTCAAGCGATCGATTCCGGGTCGTTTGATCGGCGTCTCGGTCGATTCGCGCGGCGAACCGGCGTATCGACTGTCGCTGCAGACCCGCGAGCAGCACATCCGGCGCGAGAAGGCGACCTCGAACATCTGCACCGCGCAGGTGCTGCTGGCGGTGATCGCGTCGATGTATGCGGTCTACCACGGTCCCGAGGGTCTCACCGCGATCGCGCGTGATGTGCACCGGCGCGCAACCGTGCTGGCCGCCGGCCTGCGCAAGCTTGGTTTCGCCGCGCAGCAGAAGCAGTTCTTCGATGCGATCACGGTCGACGCCGGCGCGCAGCGCGACGCGATCGTGGCGCGCGCGTTATCCGCGCGGATCAACCTGCGTTTGTTCAGCGACAGCCGGCTGGGCATCGCGGTCGACGAGACCACGACCGCGGCCACCATCGAAGCGGTGTGGGCGGCGTTCGGCGGCACGCTTGCTCATGCCGACTTCGAAGCTGATGCGCCGGGCGCGATTTCCGATGCGCTGGTTCGCAAGGGCGCGTGCCTGAAACACCCGGTGTTCAATCGCTATCGCTCGGAGACCGAGTTGCTGCGCTATCTGCGCAAGCTCGCCGATCGCGACCTCGCGCTGGATCGCGCGATGATCCCGCTCGGTTCGTGCACGATGAAACTCAACGCGACCGCCGAGATGATCCCGGTCACCTGGCCGGGATTCGGCGCACTGCATCCGTTCGCGCCGGCCGGGCAGGCGCTCGGCTATCGCGAACTGTTCGATGACCTGAAGCGCTGGCTGGTCGAGATCACCGGTTACGACGCAGTTTCCCTGCAGCCGAATTCTGGTGCGCAGGGCGAGTATGCGGGGTTGCTCGCGATCCGCGGCTACCACCTGTCGCGCGGCGATACGCAGCGCACCGTGTGTCTGATCCCATCCAGCGCGCACGGCACCAATGCCGCCAGCGCAGTGATGGCCGGACTGACCGTGGTGGTGGTCGCGTGCGACGAACACGGCAACATCGACATGTCCGACATGGCGACGCGAGCAGCAGCGGCCGGCGAGCACCTTGCGGCAGC
>JANOEA010000411.1:0-18516 GCA_031412975.1 Pseudomonadota bacterium
CCTTCAGCAATCAAACAAGCGGTTCACCACCCGTAGGGCGGGCCTTGGCCCGCCGCCACCACTCCAAAACCTTCCACTGTCCGCCAAAAGCAGCCGACGCGTCACCTCAGCCCAGCCGCGACTGCGCGATCGCCTTGATCCGCGCGAGCATCGCCGACAGACCGTTGCTGCGGGTCGGCGACAGATGGCCCTTGAGGCCGATCATCTCGATGAAGCGCGGTTCGGTGGCGACGATCTGTGCCGCGCTGCGCCCCGAATAGACGCGCAGCAGCAGCGCGATCAGGCCCGATACGATCGCCGAGTCGCTGATCGCGGCGAATTGCAGTTGCGCGGCATCGCCGCTGGGCACGATCCAGACCTGCGACTGGCAACCGCTGACCTGATGCGCGTCGGTCTTGAGCGCGGGATCCAGCGGCGGCAGTTTGCGGCCGAGGTCGATCAGGTACTGGTAGCGCTCGGTCCAGTCGCCGAACAGCGCGAACTCCTCGGCGATCTGTGTCTGGGCCGCATCGGCATCGGCGCATTGTCCATTCATCGGCTGCACATCTTCCAGCGTGGGCCCTGCGGCGTGTCCTCCACAGTTACCCCAAGCGCCGTCAGCTCGGCGCGAATGGCGTCGGCCTCGGCGAAACTGCGCGCGACCTTCGCGGCCTGGCGGCGGTCGACCAGGGCCTGGATCGCGACCTGATCGATGCCGCTGTCGACCGCGGGCTGTGCGAACCACTGCGCGGCATCCTGCTGCAGCAGACCAAGCAGGCGTCCGCCGGCCAGCAGTGCGGACTTGCGCAGGCGCTGCGCCTGCGGCCCCTCCGCACGGCGCGCCTCGGCGGCAAGCTCGGACAATACGGCCAATGCGCGCGGCGTATTGAGGTCGTCGTGCAGTGCGGCTTCGAGTTCCCCGGGCATCGGCGCATCGGCGTTGACTCCGACCTCGGCCAACTCGCGCAGCACCCCGTACAGCCCATCGAGCGTGCGCACGATCTGGGTCATGCCGGCGTCCGACCAGTCGAGGGGCTGCCGATAGTGCGCCTTGAGCAGGAACCAGCGCAGCGCCTCCGGCGGATGCGAGCGGCGCAACTGATCGACCAGCAGCGTGTTGCCCAGCGACTTCGACATCTTCGCGCCATCGACGGTGACGAAGCCGTTGTGCAGCCAGTAGCGCGCGAAGGTGCGCCCGCCGTGCGCGCAGGTGCTCTGCGCGATCTCGTTCTCGTGGTGCGGGAACTTCAGATCCACCCCGCCGGCGTGGATGTCGATGGTCTCGCCCAGATGCGCCTCGCTCATCGCCGAGCATTCGATGTGCCAGCCCGGGCGGCCGCGGCCCCACGGCGAGGCCCAGCCGGGCAGATCGTCGCTCGACGGCTTCCACAGCACGAAATCGCCCGGATTGCGCTTGTAGGGCGCCACCTCGACCCGGGCGCCGGCGATCATCTCGTCGGTCGAGCGTCCCGACAGCTGGCCATAAGCGGGAAAGCTGTCGACGCCGAACAGCACGTGGCCCTCGGCCGCGTAGGCATGGCCGCTCGCGATCAGGCGCTCGATCATCGCCACGATCGGGCCGATGGTCTGGGTCGCGCGCGGCTCGATGTCGGGCGGGCCCACGCCGAGCGCGGCGAGGTCCTCGTGGTAGGCCTGCGTGTAGCGGTCGGTGATGGTGCCGATCGGCACGCCCAGTTCCCGCGCGGCGGCGTTGATCTTGTCGTCCACGTCGGTGATGTTGCGCGCGTAGACCACGTTCGGCCAACGCTGCCGCAGCAACCGCGCCAGCAATTCGAACACCACCGGCGGGCGCGCGTTGCCGATGTGCGCATAGCTGTAGACGGTCGGGCCGCAGACATACATCGTGACCCGCCGTGGATCGGCAGGCACGAAGGTCTCGCGCTGGCGGCTCAGGGTGTTGTAGAGGATCAGGTCCATGACAGGGGCGGGCAGCGGGGCAGGGCGCGGTGCAAGCCTGCGATTGTAGTCGGAGGCGGCTGCGGCGCGCGCGCGGAGTCCATTTTGCCCGCGCTGCGGGGCGTCCCTTAGGCTGGATTCAGGGCCGCAGCCTACAATGCTGGCATTCACCATCACGACGCGGCCACCCGTTCCGGACCAGGCCACGCGAGGAGCCCCGACCATGATCCGAAAGCCACTGTTCGCCCTGCTCGCCCTGCTGGTGTCGTGCTCCGCGCTGGCGCAGTCGGCCTACGACGAGCGCCCCGGAGGGGTCGCGCCGCCGCTGCCGCCGCCGGTCAGCGCCGAGAACGTCGAATTCGCCTACGCCGACGTGCTGCGCTCCAACCCGGTGTACGACACCTTCAGCACCTCCGTGCCACGCGAGGAGTGCTACGACGAGCGGGTCGAGCGCAGCACTGGCGGCAACACCACCGGCGGCACGGTGCTCGGCGCGATCATCGGCGGTGCGCTGGGCAACCAGGTCGGCAGCGGCGATGGCCGCAAGGCCGCCACGGTGGCCGGCGCGGTGATCGGTGGCGCTATCGGTCGCGACCAGGCCAGCCGCAACGATGGCCGCTACGAGGACATCGAGCGCCGCTGCCGGATCATCGAGGAGGTGCGCGAGGAGCGTCGCCTGCTCGGCTACGACGTCGAGTACCGCTATCGCGGCGAGGTCTACATGTCGCGCCTCGATTACGACCCGGGCGACAAGCTGCGCGTGCGCGTCTCGGTCGCACCCGCCGACTGATTCGACCGCCGTGCCCGGCCGACCCCCGGGTGGCCATTCTTGCGCCGCAGCATGGCGCATGCTTCAATCCGGGAATGATGTCGCCCTGCGCCAGTGACAACGCTTCGACCAGCGCCTGGATGGCAGCGGGCATGACTTCGCGAGCGCGGCGACGCCAGTTGCGGTAGCGCTGGGTCGCGTTTCGTCGAAGCACCGACGTATCCGAAGCCCAGCCGCCGCGCTGGGCTTTTTGTTTTCCGGAAAAGGCCGCCATGACGCTCCGCCATTTCATCACCACACAGGATTTCTCGCGCGCCGAACTCGACACGCTGCTCGCCGAGGCCGCGCGCTTCAAGCGCGAGAAGCTCGGCACCCAGCTGCAGGGCAAGTCGATCGCGCTGCTGTTCTTCAACAGCTCCATGCGCACGCGTACCTCGTTCGAACTCGGCGCGTGGCAACTCGGCGGCAAGGCGATCGTGCTGGCACCAGGCAAGGATGCCTGGGGCATCGAGTTCGAGCCGGGCCGGATCATGGACGGCGAGCCCGAGGAACACGTGGCCGAGGTCGCGCGCGTGCTGTCGCGCTACGTCGACCTGATCGGCGTGCGCGCCTTCCCGAAGTTCGTCGACTGGTCGGTCGATCGCGAGGACCTTGTGATCAAGGCCTTCGCCAGGCACGCGACGGTGCCGGTGATCAACCTCGAGACGATCACCCATCCGTGCCAGGAACTGGCCCACGTGATGGCGCTGCAGGAGCGCTTCGGCGAACTGCGCGGGCGCAAGTACGTGCTGACCTGGACCTACCACCCGAAGGCGCTGAATACCGCGGTGGCGAACTCCGCGCTGCTGATCGCGAGCCGCTTCGGAATGGACGTGACCCTGCTGTGCCCGACGCCCGAGTACGTGCTCGACGAGCGCTACATGGATCTCGCGCGCGCCAACGTGGCACACAGCGGCGGCTCGCTGCGGGTCAGCCACGACATCGAGGCCAGCTATCGCGGCGCCGACGTGGTGTATGCGAAGAGCTGGGGCGCGCTGCCGTACTTCGGCAACTGGGCGCCGGAGAAACCGATTCGCGACCAGTACCAGCATTTCATCGTCGACGCCGCCAAGATGGCGCTGACCAACAACGCCGTGTTCAGCCACTGCCTGCCCCTGCGCCGCAACATCAAGGCCACCGACGAAGTGATGGACGCCCCGTATTGCATCGCCATCGACGAAGCCGAGAACCGGCTGCACGTGCAGAAGGCGGTGATGGCGGGGGTGTTGGGGTGGAGCGCCTAGAACGGCGAATTCGTTAACCATGCCCTCCCGAAACGATGTATCCAGCGACATGAATCGGCCAACCCGCATGACTCCAGACAAGAAAATCGTCCTCGCCTTCTCCGGTGGCCTCGACACCAGCTTTTGCGTGCCGTGGCTGCGGGAGCGCGGTTATGCCGTGTACACGCTGTTCTGCGATACCGGCGGGGTGGATGCCGAAGAGGTCGAGTGGATCGCGGCGCGCGCGAAGGAACTCGGTGCGGTCGAGCACCGCACCGTGGACGCCTCGCAGTCGATCTGGGACGAGTTCGTGGTGCCGCTGGTGCAGGGTGGCCAGTGGTACCAGAACCAGTATCCGCTGCTGACCTCCGACCGCTATCTGATCGTCAAACACTCGCTGGCGTGGTGCGATGCGCTCGGCACGAAGTTCTTCGCGCATGGCTGCACCGGCATGGGCAACGACCAGGTGCGCTTCGACGTGACCGCGAAGGCGCTGGGCGACTACACGATCATCGCGCCGATCCGCGAGATCCAGAAGGAGCACACCGAGGTGCGCGCCTATGAGCAGCGCTGGCTCGAGGAGCGCGGCTTCGGCGTGCGCGCGAAACAGAAGAGCTACACGATCAACGAGAACGTGCTTGGCCTGACCCTGTCGGGTGGCGAGATCGACCGTTGGGAAACACCGGGCGAGGGCGCGCGCGGCTGGTGCGCGCCGCGCGAGGCGTGGCCGAGCGAGCCGCTCGCCATTCGCATCGAATTCGAACGCGGCGTCGCTGTTGCGCTCGATGGCGAACGCGTCGATGGACCGACCATCCTCAAGCGCCTGAACCAGCAGCTTGCGGCCTACGGCGTCGGTCGCGGCCTGTATACCGGCGACACCACGATCGGCCTCAAGGGCCGCATCGTGTTCGAAGCACCGGCGCTGACCGCGCTGCACGTGGCGCACCGCGCGCTCGAAGAAACCGTCGCGACCAAACAGCAGAATCGCTTCAAGCCGAGCGTCGCCCAGCGCTGGGTCGAGCTGGTCTACGAGGGCTTCTTCCACGAGCCGCTGAAGAACGACCTCGAGGCCTACATCAGCTCGAGCCAGGCTACGGTCAACGGCACCGTGACCTTGCACACCCGCGGCGCCAATGTCGACGCAGTCGCGATCGAATCGCCGCATATCCTGCGCAGCGCCAAGGCGACCTACGCGCAGGCTGCCGACTGGGGCGTGGAGGAAGCCGAGGGATTCATCAAGCTGTATGCGATGTCGAGTGGCCTGTATGCGGAGGTCAACCGGAAGTAGCCCAGGAGCGGCGCCTGGCGCATCGCGCCGTCGCCGACCTCGTCGTCCACCGCCAATCACACCGCGCTGCTGCGTCCATTCAACCTGCCGTCATTAACCATGTCCCCGTCGATACTTCCGCACCTCGAGCGTCTCGTCGCCTTCGATACCCGCAATCCACCGCGGCAGATCGCGGCGGACGGCATCTTTGCGTACCTGCAGTCGGTGTTGCCGGGGTTCGTGCACCAAATCACCGACTACGGTGACGGTGCAATCACCTTGCTGAGCACCCGGGGTGCGCCGCGCCGCGTGTTCAACTTTCATCTCGATACGGTGCCGGCTGCGGCCGGATGGTCGAGCGATCCGCATGCGCTGCAGGTCCGGGACGGGCGTGCGGTCGGTCTGGGTGCCTGCGACATCAAGGGCGCGGCGGCGGCGATGGTGGTCGCGGCCAATACCACCCGCGGCGATCTGGCGCTGCTGTTCTCCTCCGACGAGGAGGCCAACAATCCGCGCTGCATCGGCGGTTTCCTGGACACGGCGCATGGTTTCACCAGCGCGGTGGTGGCTGAACCCACGCTGGCGCAGGCGCGCATCATGCATCGCGGCATCGTGTCCGCGCAGGCGCGTTTCCGCGGCATCGCGGGGCATGCGTCCGAGCGCCGCGCGCTGGCCGACAGCGCGGTGCATCGCGCGGTCGACTGGTCGCACGCGGCGCTGACCTTCGCACGCGCGCAGCAGGCGCAGCGCTTCGAGGAACTCGAGGGCCTGCCGTTCAATCTCGGCCGCATCGACGGCGGCATCAAGGGCAACGTGATCGCGGATGCCTGCGCAATACGCTTCGGATTCCGGCCGCTGCCGTCGCAGTCGGTGGATGAGTTGTTCGCGATGTTCCGTGCGATGGCGCCGCCCGCGCAGCTGGCCGGATTCGAAGAGCTGTTCCGCGGACCGCCACTGCCGGCCGGGCAGGGCGCCGTCGCGCAGCAGCAACTGTCGGAAGCACGCGAGCTCGCGAGCTCACTGGGGCTGCCGATCGGTCCCGCGGTGAACTTCTGGACCGAAGCCTCGCTGTTCTCCGAAGCGGGCCTCGCAGCACTCGTGTTCGGCCCCGGCGACATCGCACAGGCGCACACCGCCGACGAGTGGGTCAGTCTCGAGCAGCTCGAACTCGTCGCTCGCCACTACCAGCGCATCATCGACACGGTCCACTGAAACCATGGAAGCCCACACGGAACTGCGCAATACGATCGTCCGCCTGCTGTCGAACATGGGCAGCGCGAAGGAGATCCAGCAGTATCTCAAGCGATTCTCGCAACTCGACGCCAAGCGCTTCGCGGTGGTCAAGGTGGGTGGTGCGATCCTCGCCGACGATCTGGAGAATCTCGTCTCGTCGCTGGCCTTCCTGCAGCAGGTCGGGCTGACCCCGATCGTGGTGCATGGCGCCGGTCCGCAGCTCAACGAGGAACTGGCGAAGGAGGGCATCAAGACGCCGATCATCGACGGCCTTCGGGTGACCTCGCCGGCCGCATTGCGGGTGGTGCGGCGCGTATTTCATGCCGAGAATCTCAAACTGGTCGAGGCGCTGCAGCAGATGGGCGCGCGCGCCAGTTCGGTGATCGGCGGCGTGTTCGAAGCCGACTATCTGAACAAGCGCAAGTACCAGCTGGTCGGCACGATCAAGCGCGTCGACCTCGCCGGCATCGAGGCCAACATCGCGGCCGGTTCCATCCCGGTGATCGCGAGCATGGGCGAGACGGCGGGCGGGCAGATCCTCAACATCAACGCCGATGTGGCCGCCAATCAGCTGGTCACGGTGCTCAAGCCCTACAAGATCATTTTCCTGACCGGCACCGGTGGCCTGCTGGACGCCGACGGGGAATTGATCTCCTCGATCAATCTGTCGACCGACTTCGACGCGCTGATGGCATCCGAGTGGGTCAACGGCGGCATGCGCCTGAAGATCCAGCAGATTCACGATCTGCTGAAGAAGCTGCCACTGTCGTCGTCGGTGTCGATCACCCGCCCGGAAGAGCTGGCCAAGGAGCTGTTCACCCATCGCGGTTCGGGCACCATGCTGCGCCTGGGCGAGAAGGTGATCCGCGCGACGCAGTGGAAGCAGCTCGATCTCAAGCGCCTGCGCGCGCTGGTCGAATCAGGCTTCGGCCGCAAGCTGATGCCGGACTATTTCCGGCGCACGCCGCTGTATCGTGCCTATGTGACCCAGCACTATCGCGCAGCACTGCTGATCACGCTCGAAGACGGCGTGCCGCACCTGGACAAGTTCGCGGTCGCGCAGGATGCGCAGGGCGAGGGCCTCGGTGCCGCAGCGTGGACGCGCATGCGCTCCGAGATCCCGCGGCTGTTCTGGCGCGCACGTCCCGGCAATCCGGTCAACGATTTCTATTTCGACGAGTCCGACGGTTGCGTCAAGGGTGAGAAGTGGAACGTGTACTGGTACGGACTGGACTCGTTCGAGGAAATCCAGCGCGCGGTGCAGCATTGCCGCGTTCGTCCCGCGACGCTGAAGGGTTGAGCCGCATGGGCAACTTTAAAGTTCGCGACAACACAGGACGCAGGACAGCACAACGATGAGCCGTACTTTCACCATCGGCATCGTCGGCGCCCGCGGACACGTCGGCGTCGAGCTGATCCGCTTGATCGCCGGCCATCCCTCGCTCGAGTTGGCCTTCGTCGGCTCGCGCGAGCTCGATGGCCGCGCGGTCGGCGAGATCGTGCCTGAATACACCGGGTCTGCGCGCTACGCCGCACTCGATCCCGCAGCGGTTGCGGCGCAGCCGGTCGATGCGCTCGTGATGGCGCTGCCCAACGGCATGGCCGCGGACTACATCGGTGCGCTGGATGCGGCGGGATCGACGGCGCTGGTCGTCGATGTGTCGGCCGACTATCGCTTCGACGACACGTGGTACTACGGGCTGCCCGAGCTGCAGCGCGGCAACTATCGCGGCCAGCGCAGGATCAGCAATCCGGGTTGTTATGCGACCGCGATGCAGCTCGCGATCGCGCCGATGACCGAACTGCTCGCGCGGCCCGCGCAGTGTTTCGGCGTCTCGGGCTACAGTGGTGCGGGCACCACGCCATCGGACAAGAACGATCCGGACAAACTGCGCGACAACCTGATGCCGTACTCGCTGGTCGGACACCTGCACGAGCGCGAGGTCACCCGCCATCTGGGCCATCCGGTCGAGTTCATGCCGCACGTGGCGCCGCACTTCCGCGGCATCACGATGACGGTCAACCTGCATCTGAAGATGAAGATGTGGCAGGGCGAGGTGCTCGAGCGCTACCACGCGCGCTATCACGGCGAGCGCCTGATCCGGCTGGTCGATGCCGCGCCGTGGGTCAGCAGGATCGCCGGCCAGCACGGCGTAGAGATCGGCGGCTTCGCGCTCGCGGGCGACAACCGCCGGCTGGTGGTGGTGGCCACGCTCGACAACCTGCTCAAGGGGGCCGCGACCCAGGCGATGCAGAACATCAACATCGGATTGGGACTGCCGGAGTTCGCGGCGATTTCCGATTTTTGAACGACCCGCGTATCCGCCGCATTCTACCCGTCGATCCATCACCGCACAGTCCATCGGAATCCGCGCATGTCCAGCCCGCTCTGGCAAAAATCCGACACGGTGATCGATGCGCGGATCATGCGTTTCCTCGCCGGCGAAGACGTGCTGCTCGATCGCGAGTTGCTGGCCTTCGACATCGTCGCCTCGCGCGCGCACGCGGCGGGCTTGGCGCGCATCGGCATCCTCACCGCCGACGAGAACGCCGCGATCGCGCATGAACTCGACACGCTGGCGGTCGACTTCGAGCGCGGCAGTTTCGTGCTCGATGCGCGGCACGAGGACGGCCATTCCGCGATCGAAGCGCGCTTGACCGAGCGCCTCGGCGATACCGGCCGGCGCATCCACACCGGCCGCAGCCGCAACGACCAGGTGCTGGTGGCCAGCCGCCTGTACCTGCGCGCGCGGCTGGCCGAGTTGGTCGAGATCTGCGTGCGCATCGCGCAGGTCGCGCTGGATCGCGCAGCCGCCGAGCGCGATCTGCCGATGCCCGGCTACACCCACCTGCAACGCGCGGTGGTGTCATCAGCGGGCATGTGGTGGGCGGGATTCGCCGAGAGTTTCATCGACAACGCGCAGATCGCGCGCGACGCACACGCACTGGTCGACGCCAATCCGCTCGGCACCGCGGCGGGTTATGGGGTGAATCTCGCGCTGGATCGCGATGGCGTGACCACCGAGCTTGGCTTCGCGCGGCTGCAGGTCGGTCCCGTGGCCGCGCAGTTGTCGCGCGGCAAGTACGAATGGCAGGCGCTCGCGGCACTGTCGCAAGCGCTCGGCGATCTGCGACGACTGGCCTGGGATTTGTCGCTGTTCACCACCCGCGAGTTCGGTTTCGTGGCGCTGCCCGCGCAGTACACCACCGGTTCGTCGATCATGCCGAACAAGCGCAATCCCGACGTGATCGAACTGCTGCGCGCAAGCCAGGCGGTCACGGTCGGCGCGATGGCCGAACTCACCGCGATCCTGTCGCTGCCCTCGGGCTACCAGCGCGATCTGCAGTTCACCAAGGGTCCATTGATCCGCGCGTTGCGCCATGGGCTCGACGCCCTCGCGCTGCTGCCGGAACTGCTGCAGGCACTGCGCTGGAATGAGCCGGCATTGCGTGCAGCGATCGAACCGTCGATGTATGCAACCGATCTCGCGGTCGAGCAGGCGGTTGCAGGCGTGCCGTTCCGCGATGCGTATCGCGCTGCGGCGGATGCCGCCGCATCGCTGGATCAGCGCACGCCCGAGGCAAGCCTGGCTACGCGCACATCCCCGGGTGCGGGCGCCGATCTGCGCCTCGATGTGCTGCAAGATCGCCTGGCGTCGATCGCTGGCGGCGGGCCGAAGGCCCGCCCTACGGGCATTACGTAGGCTGAAACTGTGATCGTGGACGTAGGGCGGGCCTTCGGCCCGCCGCACGCTGCACCGCATGGTTTTTTCGCACGCAGGCACCACGCCGGGCCGAAGGCCCGCCCTACGGGCTTCCAACCCATTGCTCAGGCGGCGACCTGCTACTGCGAATCGCCGCGCTCGCGCAGCAGTCGCAGTACCAGCACCACCACCACCAGCGCGCCGACCACCAGCACGATCCACAGCAGCGTGCGCTGCTCGATCCGCGATCCGCGCTTGGTCGGCGACTGCGGCTGCACTTCGCGTACGGTACCGAGACTCGCCTGCGTCGGCTGCCACTCCTGGCCGACACTGCCGCGCACCGCGCCGAGCAGCGTTTCGAGCGGATACGACGCACGCCGCATCCGCGGGTCGCCCGCCTGCAGGCGGAACGGACCTTCGCCCTGCGCGACGAACACGAAATCCTCCGCGCGCCAGGTCAGGAACAGCGACGGCGCGCGCGGTTGTGGCGGCGTGGTCTGCACCTGCCAGAAGCGCGCGCGCACACTGCCGACGTCCTGCGGCTGGCTCTGCACCGACTGCGCGCCGGTGGCGACCCGGAACGCGGTGAAGCGGCGCAATTCCCGCCATGGCGCTGTGGGCTCATCGCGAATCCGCAGCACCACTTCGGAAATTGCATTGGTGTCGGCCAGCACCACGTCGGCGCGCTCGACCAGCAGTGGTCCGGGACCCCCGTACTCGAACACGCCTGGAATCGTGGACGGCGCACCGGCCCCAGTTTCCAGCACCGGGCGTTCGGGTTCCTGCGGTGTGGTACTGGGCGCCCAGGTCCATGCATCGACGCCGAGCAACGGCAGCTCGGCTGCACTATCGACACGGCGCAGCAGCAGGTAGCGAACGCTTTGGGTCGGCAAGTCGATGCGTCGGCGATCGAGCACGAAGCCATCCTGGCGCAGCAACAGGATCGGCTCATCGCGGCGCAGCTGGCTCCAGTCGGCGAGGTTGCTGCTGCCGAGCACGTCGAAGCGTGCCGACAGGTCGGCGCCTGATTCCTCGAAGCGCAGCTGGAGTCCGCTCAGCGGTTGCTCGAGCGCGCTGGCGTCCAGAACGATGTCGTTCACGGTTTCCGTGCCGTCGGTATCGATCGTGGCCGATACGCTGCGCAGGCGCCCGTCGGCGTCGCGCGCGAGATAAACCGATACCGACTCGCCGGCTGCCGCGTCCTGCGTGCGCGGAATGCGGAACCACGGCAACGCCACGCTCAGCGCGGCCGCGGGTGCCGCTGCGGGAATCGCCTCGGCGATCGGTCCGAACGGCACCGGCTCGTCCAGCGCATTGCGCACGATCAGATCGGCCAGATCGCCTCGCGCGGTGTATCGATACACCTCCAGCGGCAACCGCAGTCGATACACGCCGTCGTCTGCCGCGCTTTCGATCGGCCACTCATGGATCACGGGCGGCGCCTGCGCGGCGAGCGACAGCGGCAGCATTGATCCCAGCAATACAGCGAGGATCGGCATCGTGCGAGAGGTTTTCATGCTGGCACCTGAGGTTCGGATTTCGGCGGCGAGGGTGCGAGGTAGCCGACCAGCAGCAGCAGCAGGCCGACCGCACCGAACGACACGATGCCGGCCAGATCGCCGGTGTAGGTGCGGTCGATCAGCAGCACCTTGGCCATCACGATGCCCATCAATATCGCACCCGCGAGCCAGAGTTTGCGGTTGCGGCGTCTGGAGCCGAGGATCCATGCGCTGACGCCGGCCAGCGACCAGGTGACGGTCAGCGCGGTCTGCGCGATGCGCGAGTTCAGCGCGGCCGTGAGCCAGTTCCAGTCGCCGCTCACGCTGTCGGCGGCCATCGTCAGCTGCCAGGTGCCGCGCAAGGTCGCCATCGTGAGCATCAGCAATCCCGCGCCGGCAATCCAGCCGATTGGTACGCGAATGCCGGCCTGTTGCGCGAAGCGCAGCAGCAGCGCCAGCAGCACCAGCTGGAACAGTTCCAGCGGATTGAGCAGCGGCACGAACGGCAGCGGCGCGCTTTGGCCTGCATCGAGCTGCGACAGCACCCAGACCAGCCCCAGCGCGGCGCCGGCAATCGCGAACCAGCGATTGCGATAGCGCGGGAACAATGCGGACAGCGGTTGCGCGAACAAGCGCGGCGCCCGCCAGGTGCCCCAGAACAGCACGGTGAGCATCAGCCATGCAAGCAGCACCTGCCATCCACCGCCGAGCAGCAGGTCGTCGCGCGCGAGGCGCAGCGCCTGCATGCCGACAACCACCGCGATCGCCGCCAGCATGCCGATATGCGCCCACGACAGCGCGCGCTGCAGTGGCTCGCGCAGTCGCCACAAACCAAAGCCCACCGCGAGCAGCCAGCCCAGCCAGATGGCCCACGTCGTCGCATCGAACACGGCGTTCGCACGCACGTCGAGTGCATAGGCCAACGGCACGCCGGTCAGCGCCACGCCGACCACCAGCCATCCCAGTCGAGGCCAACCCAGCGGCTGGCGTAGTACGCCCGCGAGCAACGCAGTCAGCGCGGCGAACGCAACAATCGTGGTGAGCAGCGGCAGTCCACCGATGCCTGCGTCGGCCTCGCCGAGTCCCGCCAGCAGCCACCACAGCAGACCCCAGCCGAAGGTGGCCCATACGATCGGGCGTCCGCCACCCGCGCGGTCGTAGAGGCGCGCGATGAACCAGCCGCTGAGCGCCATCAGCACCAGCGTCAGCGTTTCGAGATTGGCGATCGGCGGTTCACCCGGCGCGCGCTGCCATCCGATGCCATCGGGCGCGACCGCAGACACCAGCAACCACGCACCACCCGCGAGCAGGCTTAGTCCGAACGCCGCCACCGTGTGCCTGCTGCCGCCCTGCCGGATCGCCAGCCAGGCGAGCAGCGCGCCCCACAGTGCATACGAAAGTCCACCCAGGCGCGATGGCATCGCGACCCACAGCGCGAGCACCAGCCACGCCAGCGCCCACCACCATGCAAACGCAGCCCCCGTGTTGCGGCTCGCATCGCGCTGCCGCGCATAGGTATCGCTGACGATCGCGCCGCCGGCTGCGAGCAGCACCAGCGACAGCGCGTGGCCACCGAACAATCGCCAGCCGTCGGAGAAGCCGTGCACTTCGAAATCGGCGATCCATCGCTCGGTCGGCAGCGCGAGCAGATACGCGATCGCCGACAGTGCGGTCAGCACCCAGCCCGACCATTCGCGCAGTCGGCTGTGCTGCCGCACGCCCAGCCACACCAGTCCTGCACCCTGCAGTGCCCATACCGCCGAAGTCCAGCGTGCGGACAGCGCCAACGGCACCGCCAGCGTGGCAAAGCCCAGCGACAGGGCAGCGAAGCTTTGCCCGAGCAGCTTCAGGTCCTTGCGCCGCAGCAGCCACCATGCAAGCACGCCATAGATCGCCGCGACCGCGAGTGCACTGAATGCGAGCGCCAGATCATTGTCGCGCAGCAATGCCGCCTGCAGCGGAAACGCCAGCAGCGGTGTGCCGAACACCAGCGTGCCGTCGACGAAGCCGCGCCGCGCTCCGGGCTGGCGCAGCGCATAAAGCACCGGAATCGCAAGATAGAACAGGAAGAACAGCAGCAGGAACGGCTGCACGCTCGCGAACAGTTCGGGCCGGTAGTACTGGTAACCCCATGCCAGTCCGACCACGAAGGTAAAGCCGAATCCCAGCAGGTTCAGCCAGCGCCACGCGCGACCCATCGCGATGCCGAGCACCGCGGCATTCAGCACCGCGTAGTAACTGAACAGCGCGACATGATTGCCGCTGCCGGTGCTGATCAACACCGGCGCGAGATAACCGCCGGTGAATCCGAGCACCGCCAGCGCGACCGCGTTCTGCAGCACCGCCAGCAATGCAGCTCCGGCAACCAGTACCACCACCAGCGCGAACGCAGCGCCGGCGGGCAGCAGCTTGTACATGCCGTAGGCTGCGAACACGGTCAGCAGCAGCACGCCGATCGCGCCACCCTGCAGCGCGAGGCCGAACGTCGGCCGACGCTTGCGCTCGCGCCAACCCAGCAGCAAGCCGGCCAGCGCCGCAGTCGCGATGCCGGCAAGGCGCAGCTCGATCGGCAGGTTCAGCAGCCCCTGCGCATCCAGCCAGCGCAGCAGCCAGCCGGCGGTGAACAGGATGAACACCACGCCGATCTTGACCGGCAGGTTGCCCTCGAACAGCCAGCGCTTGAGCGTGGCGCCGATCCGTTGGTCGAGCGTGGGTTCGCTGCGATAGGCCGCGGTGGCCGCAGCGGCTTCGGTGGCGGTGCCAGCGCGCGGTGGATCCATCGCGCGCGCGGCGGCAATGGTCGGTGTTGGTGCGCGCGCAGCGACAGGGCGCGGCGGTGGCGGCGCTGCGGGTCGCAGCGGTTTCGCCGATTCCGCGGCAGCACCCGGACGGGTGGATTGCGGCCAACCCACCGCCGGCGCGGGCGGCGCAGTCTCCTTCGCCATCGCGGGCGCTGCTGCCTCGTTGGGCACTGGTGGAGCGGCCGGCTGCGGCGGTTGAGCAGTCCGTGCAGTGGCCGCATCGATGCGATCGCGTCGGTCAAGCCGCTCGGCCAGCTCGGCCACGCGATTGCGCAACTTGAAGTACGACGCGATCAGGACCCCGAGCGCCGCACCGGCCAGCAAGCCGAACAGACCACGATCGGCACTGGCGAAGGACACCCCGGCGATGGCGCCGAGCAAACCGAATAACCAGGGCATTGCGGGCAGTGGGGTGGGGGTGGTGGGGTGAGTGTAGCTGTGTGGGGTTGGGGTGTGATTGGCGATTCAGTTCCAACCGCTCGCTGTCAGCCGGCTTCGGTGCAACTCTGCGCTGGGCTTCAGGTAGGTAGCGCCACCGTAATCCATTGGCGTACCCTTGGCACCGCAGACCGTCATCGAGCTTCCCGAGTCTATTTGCCGGCCAGCAGCAGTTGCGCTGCGCTCGGCACGTTCGTGTAGCGTCCTCTCGACGCATCGAGGTGAGCAATGGGCAAGGCATTCGATAGCATCAAGGCTGGGCTCGAGGAGGCAATCGAGCACGCAGCGGGCTCGCGCTCGAAGGCGGTGGTGCATCAGTTCGCGCCTGTCGACGTGAAAGCCATTCGTGCGCAGGTCGGCATGTCGCAGACAGAGTTTGCGGCCTCGTTCGGAATCAGCCTCGGAACGCTTCGTCATTGGGAGCGCGGCGATCGGCAACCGCATGGCCCTGCACGAGTGCTGCTGATGGTTCTGTCCAAGCAGCCGAAAGCCGTTCTCAAGGCTTTGGCGGCCTGATCCGAATGCCGAGTGAGTAGGAGACCGGCACGTACTCTTGTCGGAGATCGGCTAGAGTGTGGATGTGCCGGGTTGCTCGCAGGATTGCTCACAGCGATGCTCCGCCGAAGCCAGCTAATGAGGAATTGCCATGGAACTGACCGCTGTTCTCACGCCAGCCGAGGAAGGCGGCTACGTTGCGCTCAATCCAGAGACTGGAACCACGACGCAAGGCGAAACGGTGGAGGAAGCGGTGGCCAACCTGAAGGAGGCGACCACTCTCTACCTGGAGGAGTTTCCTCTCGCACGTCGCGGACATCCTGTCATAACCACCTTCTCTGTTCCTGTGCATGCCTAAACTGCCGAGGGTTTCTGGCGCAGAGGCACTGAAAGCCCTTCAGAGATTGGGCTTCGAGAAAGTCCGTCAGACTGGAAGTCACGTCGTGGCGCGCCGCGGAACCAAGGGATGCGTGATCCCCATGCACTCCGAACTGAAGGTCGGAACGCTTGCCGGTTTGCTCCGGCAGGCCGAGATCACGGTCGAAGAGTTCGTCGGCGCGCTGTAGGACGAGAACCGCTGCGGCAGGCCCCACCGCTACAGCGTCGCATCCCGGAATGCCTTCAAGACCGCGTTCATGCGGGTCTGCCACCCGGCACCCTGTTCGCGATACCACTGCAGCACGTCTTTATCCACACGCAGCGCGATCTGTTCCTTGCGGTCTTCCGCGGCTTTCGCCGGTCGCCCACGCTTGGCGCGCAGCTCTGCCACGCCCTTGTGCGCGGTGGCGCCTTCCCAGTACTTGAGGGTGGCTGCCTTGCTTCTGGGGTTGTATGGCACGTCAGCCTTTCGGGTACGCGCGGTAATCCGCTTCTCGGTCATGGGGTTCGGCCTCTCGGCAAGTGCATGGATGTCCCGGAATGGCGCGCTACGCCGAACCCCAGTTTCGCAACGGGCAAAAGCGTGCCGCGTGGCGGAATTCAGCGTCGGTACTCAACAGTATCAAGTCGTGGCGGATGCACAACTGAGCCAGGAGCGCGTCGATGGTGCCGATCTGAACGCCGTTGCGTCGGCAGTGGTTGCGCAGTTTGGCGGCCTCGATGTGGTCGGCGCGGTCCGGGCTGATGAAAGGCAGCGCCGCGAAGTGCTGAAGCAGCTGATCGTGTGATTTGGCGCCGGCGAAGCCTTGGAGCAGTTCCTGCAAGATAAGCCCGGTGCAGATGACGGGCTCGCCTTGCTCCAGCGCCACCCGCAACGCGCCCACCTCCGGGCAAGCCGGTGGCACGTCTCGCCTGAACGCCAGCAACCAGACCGAGGTATCGACCAGCAGACTCATCGGGGCAGCTTTCGGGCCGCTTTTGTTGTCAACGGCCGCTGGCGCTCCAGCTTGTAGTCGTAGCCTGCATCCCACTCCAGCTTGCCCATCAGTTCCAACAGGCCGCGCTGTCGCCGGCGCGCGATGAACTCTTCCAGCGCGAGCGTCACCGCCGCCTTCTTGGTGCGTTCGCCGCTGACTTCGAGGGCGCGCTCTATCAGCGCGGGGTCTATCGACAGATTCGTAGCCATGTGTCACCTCCTACACATCAGGCTACACACTCGGGCCAGATCGGGCAAGGGCGGCCCAGCGGCAGCGACCATCGAGGCGGAAGGTCGTGCGTTGTGGCCGGTACGGGCGGGCCGAGGTGTGGCTGTCCTGCTTTGCGGTCGCTGGTCGGTGCAGGCGTCGCGACCGCAGAGAACAACGCACCGGGCGCATCGCAAGACGCAGTGGTAGAAGCCGGGAATGACGGGATCGACGATCTTGCGGTGGGGAAGGGTCATGGCGCGAGTGTGGCTCGCGCCGGGCGCCGAGGATGCAGGAAATCGGCGCGTCGCTGTGTAGGAGATCGGCTAATGTATGGATGTCCCGGATTGCGCTTCCGGATTGCGCTTCCGGATTGCGCTATCGAGTGGGCCGGGATCCTATTCCCGAATTCGCATGGACGGAGCTTGAGCGATGGGATTCATCTCACGAGTCTTTTTCCTGACCGCGCTTTCGGTCGGAACTGCGGACGCTCAGGATTTCATGCCGACGAATGTTGTGTCCAACCCAGTTCCGGTCGGGACAGTTCCCTTTCTCCATTTTCGGGCCTTCGGCGACGGATGCAATTTCGGGTACCGGCTCACGTCGATCGACGTGTCTGGCTCAGTCGTGACCGTGCGTTACGAGGTATTTCTGGACCCGCCGCCTCCGCCGTTCTTCTGCCCAAGTCCTCCTTACGACATGGGTGTGCGCCAGCGCCTTGTGCTGCTGCCGCCCGGCGACTACGTTGCGCGTGCGCAAGGAACGTCTGGCGGCGTGGCTTTACCGCTCGCAGCGGATGTTCCCTTTGTGGTTCTTCAGGGTCCGGCTGCTGTGCCTACCATCAGTCTTTGGGGCGGGATGTTGGCCACATTGGCATTCTTTCTGGTTGCGCTGGGCAGCTTGCGCCGCTCGCAGACACATTCTGGTGCTGGTGCGTAGCGGTGCTCCTTGCCGTCGAGCCGCTTTCAGGCGGCCGGACTGCGTGAAATTGCAGATAGCCAGGGTTCGCGTGGATCTGCGCTGCCCGCTCTTGCTACAGTCACGTGTATGTGCGACGTCGCGCATTGCGCGGCATGAAAAGGTGGGTGGCGTGCAGAAACGCCGTGACCCCGAAGCATCACGAAAAAGGCCCGCCATCGAGGCGGGCCTTTTTCGAGCGATGACTATCCCCGGTTGGCGTAGCGCTCGCTTCGTCAGCGAGTAACTGGGGTCGAATTGGTCGGGGTGAGAGGATTCGAACCTCCGACTTCTACCTCCCGAAAGTAGCGCTCTACCAGGCTGAGCTACACCCCGACGGGAGCTGCGGCCGCGAACGGCCGGAAGCTAGCCGCGCATGTTAGTCGGGCGGCGCCTGCTTGGCAACCGGAATGCGCTCGGCGGGCGGTCGCGGTTCGCCGCGGGCGCTGGCCGTGCAGTATTCTTGCAGGTCTCGGGATTGCCCTGCGGACGCTCCACGATGCCATTGATCAAGCCGCGCACCATGCCGGGTGCGATGGAACTGCTGCCGCTGGACCAGATCGCCCTGCAGGGCATGCTGGACACGGTGCGGCGCAACTACGAGCGCTTCGGGTTCCTGCCGATCGAAACGCC
>JANOEA010000412.1:0-1531 GCA_031412975.1 Pseudomonadota bacterium
TGGCGGTCGCCCAGGAGGCGATCGACACCTTGCTGATGAGCGCGCGCCACATCACGCTGCGGGTGCATCCGGACGACCATGCGCTCGTCGCACAGGGCACCGACGAAGCGCTGGCGGCCCGCGGCGCGCGGCTGGTGGCCGATGCGAAGCTGGCGCGCGGCGGCTGCACGGTGGAGTCGGACATCGGCGCCATCGACGCGAGCTTGCAGACGCGCTGGGAACGCGCGGCCGCCGCGCTGGGCTGCGACGCCGCCTGGGCGCCTGCCGCCACGACTGCGGCGCCGACCGCACCGACCCGGGTGCCGGACGCATGACGACCGCTCGGACCGCCACCCGGCAGCAGGACTGGGAACGCTTCCTCGCCGACCTGCAGGCCTTCGCGGCCGAGCCGATCCCGCTCGAGTCACAGGGCACGCTGGTGCGCGTGGCCGGGCTGGTGCTCGAAGCCGCGGGCATCCGTGTGCCGGTGGGCTCGGTTTGTGAAGTGCGCATGCCCGGACAGGCACCGGTGCTGGCCGAAGTGGTCGGCTTCTCGGGCGACCGCGCGTTCCTCATGCCCACCGGCGAAGTGCACGGCCTGGTCAGTGGCGCGCAGGTGGTGCCCCGGCCGTCGCCGATCGTGCCGCTCGCGCTCGGCCTCGCGCGCCACCCTTGGCGGCGGCGCGAAGACCGCACCTTGCACCTGCCGGTCGGCGACGGCCTGCTCGGCCGGGTGATCGACTCGCACGGCTTTGCCATGGACCGCAAGGGCCCGCTGGGCCGGGTACACAACGAACCGCTGGTGCGCCGCCCGATCAATGCGATGGACCGCGACCCGATCCGCCAGCCGCTGGACACCGGCGTGCGCGCCATCAACGCGATGCTCACCGTCGGCCGCGGCCAGCGCATCGGCCTGTTTGCCGGCACCGGAGTCGGCAAGTCGGTGCTGCTGGGCATGATGGCGCGCTACACCGCGGCCGACGTGATCGTGGTCGGGCTGATCGGCGAGCGCGGGCGCGAGGTCAAGGAATTCATCGAGGACATCCTCGGCGAGGACGGGCTGGCGCGCTCGGTCGTCGTCGCCGCGCCGGCCGACGCGCCGCCGCTGGTGCGGATGCAGGGCGCCAATTACGCCACCGCCATTGCCGAACACTTTCGCGACCGCGGGCAGCATGTGCTGCTGCTGATGGATTCGCTCACCCGCTACGCGATGGCGCAGCGCGAGATCGCGCTCGCCATCGGCGAGCCGCCGGCCACCAAGGGCTATCCACCATCGTGCTTTGCCAAGCTGCCGCAACTGGTGGAGCGCAGTGGCAACGGCATCCACGGTGTGGGCTCGATCACGGCGTTCTACACCGTGCTGACCGAAGGCGACGATCCACAGGACCCGATCGCCGACGCCGCGCGCGGCATCCTCGACGGCCACATCGTGCTCGCGCGCGAGCTCGCCGAAGGGGGCCACTACCCGGCGATCGACATCGAGCGCTCGGTCTCGCGGGTGATGAACAACGTCGTGCCCACCGCGCATGCCGAGGCGGCGCGGCGCTTTCGC
>JANOEA010000413.1:0-4976 GCA_031412975.1 Pseudomonadota bacterium
TGCGCCGAGTTCGCGGGCGATCTCCGGGATCGATTTTTCGGAGTTCTGATAGCGCATCATCGAGGTGCGCGAGATCACCCGCAGGCTGGCGACCTTGGACAGCTGGGTCAGCAGGTCGTCATGGATGCCCTCGGCGAAGAACGCGTCTTCCTCGCGCACGCTGCGGTTGCGGAATGGCAGCACTGCGACCAGGCCCTTGTCTCCAGCCAGGCCAGTGCTTGCGGTTCCGACGTTTGTCGTCGATGCAGGGATGTCTGAACTCTCGGGTGCTTCATCGCGCGGCCAGAATCGATCTGCAGCAACCACTGCGATCAGCACGATCAGACCTGCGAAGAACAGCCGATCCATCTTGCGTGCCGTGTGCGCAGCGATCGACTGATCCGGCGTCACGTCGCTGTCGCGCTTCAATCCCGCAGGCGTCAGCTCGAAAACCCACGAGAACACGAGCGCCGGCAGGAAGCCGATCGCCAGCAGTACCACCAGTGTCTTCAGCACCCAGCCCGGAGTTTCGAAGATCGGCAGCAGCGTCTCGGCAACCTGGATGATCAGCCAGGCCCCGACGATGTACAGCCCGCCCATGCGGATGACGTTGCGGCGTTTGAGTTCGGCAAGGAAGGACATGTCAGCGCGCGTCCCCGGTGTCGATGCCGCATTCGAAATCGGCATCGCCCAGCGGGCGGCAGGTCGGCGGCCAGCCTTTTTCTCTCCAGTAGGCCGGTAAGCCGAAGCGCAGCAAGTTGGCCTTGACGCGTGGGTCGCGCAGCATCAGCTGGCCGTTCCCGGGGCTGGAGTTCAGGTAGGAAAAGTAGAAGCCCTGGAACGTGGCCCCGCCTTGCTCCATGTAGGCGTCATAGCTGGCCACGTCCCTACGGGCGACGATGTAATACATGGCTTCACCGGCGGGCGCCCGGGTCAGCGCTTCGCGCAGGGTGTCTGCATCCAGGTCCTGTTCCCGCAACGCCCACGGCAGCAGGATTTGCGCGAAGTCGGCGTCCTCCACCCCGCGCGCAGGCAGGTTGGCCAACGCCGAGCGCGCTTCGTCGGCGCGACCCCAGACCAGGGCGTAATCGAGCATGCCGAACCTGGCGAAGCTGCCGTTTGGCATCAGCGCAGCCAACTTGTCCACCGCGGCCTCGACCACGCTTCTGCGATCCAGCTGAACTGCGGCGTCATAGATTCTGACCCAACCGATGCCGAAGAACGGGTCGAGCGCGACCAACTGCTCGGCGGTCTGCATCGAGTCCTCGACGCGCCCGACCTGATAGAGCAGTTCGGCATGGTCCTCGCGCACGTCGGGGTAGCCCGGATCGAGCTGCATCGCGCGCAAATAGCGGCGCTCGGCTTCCGCGTAACGGAACTGCTTGCGCGCGACGTTGCCGAGGGCATGGTTGACCGCGGCCGAGTCGGGTTCGATGGCGGCCGCGCGCTCGGCCGCTGCTGCCTGCTGCAGGACCAGTGCGTTGCGATCGTCGAGGGTGAGATTCTCGATGTACCAATAGCCGACGTCGAAGCTCAGCGACAACGAGGACCAGCCTGCCGCGAAGCCGGGTTCGAGCGCGACCGCAGATTGAAAATGACCGATCGCCTTCGCAATGTCGTCGCGTGCGCGCAGCAAAGCGCGGCCCTTGAGGTAGTGATCGTAGGCCGCCGGATCGATCGCGCTTCGTACCGCCGGCGCGACCGGCAACAGCGACTCCTGCAGCGCCGAGCCGACCCGTTGGGCCAGATCGTCCTGCAGCGCAAACACGTTTTCGAGCTTGCGGTCGTAGGTTTCCGACCAGACATGGAAACCGTCATCGACGCGGATCAACTGCGCGGTGACCCGGATCGCGTCGCCGTCGCGGCGCACGCTGCCCTCGACCAGATGGCTGACACCGAGCTTGGTGCCGATCTCGCGGACGTCGCCACCCTTGCCCTTGAACGCGAACACCGACGTACGCGCGGCGACCTTCAGTCCGGGAATCTTCGCCAGCACGTTCAGCAGTTCCTCGGTCATGCCGTCGGAGAAGTACTCCTGCTCGGGATCGTTGCTCATGTTGACGAAGGGCAGTACCGCGACCGAGCGTTCGGCCGGCTCCGCTGTGGACCCATCCTGCGTAGGCGGCGGTGCATCCAGCATCAAGCCGGGCGCAGGCGCCGTCGCGATGTCCTGCGGCGGCGCGCGCGGTGTGGGCCACCAGCGATCGGCAGCGATCACCAGCAGCAAGACGAGCACGCCGGCGAGGGTCAGCTGGTTCATCCGATGCGCCGTTTGTGGCGCGATCGAACGCGCCGGATCGACCTCGGCATCGCGCTTGAGCCCGTCCGGCGTCAGCTCGTAGACCCACGAGAACACGAGCGCCGGCAGCAGCCCGATCGCCAGCAGCACGACGAGCGCCTGCAATACCCAGTCCGGCGTATGGAAGATCGGCAGCAGGGTCTCGGCGATCTGGATCAGCAGCCACGCCCCGACCAGGTACAGCCCGGCCATGCGGATGACGTTGCGGCGCTTGAGTTCGGCGAGCAGGTTCATGGCTGGTCCGCCGGCGGGTCGCATTCGAAATCGTCGCCGGGCAGCGGGCGACATTGCGGCGGGAAGCCGTGCTCGCGCCAGTAGGCCGGCGCATTCGTGCGTTCGACCATGCGCTTGAAGGCCGGAGAGCCCCGCAAGCCCTCGTTTCCCGGGTCCCATTGCTGGACCGTCGTCACGGAGCCCATGGACTCCGCGGCCAGCGCGTAGTCCCCCAGCAGCAGGGCCAACGGGAAGTACTGTTCCGTGCTCGACTGGCGTCGCAACAGCGCACCGGCATCGGCGGGTGGCTTGCCGTCGCGCAGCCTGGACACCACGGCCTGCTGGATCTCGACCGGGAAGCCTGCCCCGCGCATCAGCATGATGGCCGCGAACGAATCGCCGCGCCGGATCAACGGCGCGATGAAGCTGTCCGAACGGTTGTCGTTGAAGCCGGCGGCCATACCCTGTTCGTACAGCGCCAACGCGGCTTCGGTATGCCCCTGCAGCAGCGTCGCCAAGGCCTTCCAGCGCAGGCAATTGCCGTATGCCGGGTCGATCTGCAGGCAGCGGTCGAGGTCGGCGTGTGCGCGGTCGAAGAACCCGAGCCGCATCCATTGGATGCCCCGCCACAGGTAGGCCGTGCTGTTGCGCGGGTCCGCAGCGAGCGCGCGATCGAGAAGCGCAAGCACCGCTGCGTTGTCGGTCGGGGATTGATTAAGCAGCACCAAGGCGCGCGTCGCCCATGGCATCGACAGCGTCGGGTCCAGCGCCAGCGCCCGGTCGGCCGCCTCCGCGGCCCGCGCGCGATAGCCGCTGACATCCAGCGACGGATAGTTGGCGCTCCAGTCGACGATCACCGCGCTGCTCGCCGCCAGGCCTTCCCAGCCGCGGGCGAATCCGGGATCGAGCGCCACCACTTGCTCGAACAAGCGCACCGACTCATCGAGCCGGTTGCGCGCGATGAACAGCTCGCGCGCCTTCAGGTAAAGGTCGTAGGCCTGCAGGTTCGTGGTGTCGGCGCGCACCTCGACAGCGGCCGCCGGCGCCTGCTCGCCCAACGTGTCGCGCAGCGCGGCCACGATCGCCTTCGCGATCTCGTCCTGGATGGCGAAGATATCGGTGAGCTCGCGGTCGAAAGTCTGCGACCACAGGTGCCGGTCGCTGGCGGCATCGATCAACTGCGCGGTGATGCGCACCCGGTTGCCGGCCTTGCGCACGCTGCCTTCGAGCACGTGGGCGACGCGCAGCTCGCTGCCGATCGCCGCCGTACCCATCTCGCGGCCCTTGAAAGCGAACGACGAGGTGCGCGAGGCGACGCTCAAGCCGTCGACCGTGACCAGCGCATTGAGCAGCTCCTCCGAGATGCCGTCGGAGAAGTACTCGTTGTCCGCATCGGCGCTCATGTTGACGAAGGGCAGCACGGCGATCGAGTTGGGATCAATGGCCATCGGCGCTTCGGTTGTTGCGGCGGCGAGCGCTTCCGTCGGCGCCGCGTCGGTTGCCGTGACCGGCTGCCCGGCAGGCGCGGCGCGATCGGCGCGCGGCAGCCAGCGATCAGCTGCAATGACCAACACCAGCGCCAGCACGCCCGCGAAGATCAGCCGGTCCATTCGCTGCGCGGTTTGCGGTGCGATCGACTCCCCCGGCTGCACGTCGGCATCGCGCTTGAAGCCATCGGGCGTGAGCTCATAGACCCACGAGAACACCAGTGCCGGCACGAAGCCGAAGGCGAGCAGCGCCAACACCGTGCGCCCCACCCATTCCGGTGCGCCGAGCATCGGCGACAGCGTGGCCGCGATCTGCAAGAGCAGCCACGCCCCGACCAGATACAGCCCGCCCATGCGGATCACGTTGCGGCGCTTCAGTTCGGCAAGGACGTTCATGAGCATGTGCCGGCTGACGTGGGCCGAGTTTGCGTGAAGTGATCGGCGTTGACCAGCCGAACACCCTCCCTGACCCGCGCCAGGAACTTAATGCATTGCGGTCACCGATGCCGCGAATTCCGCGCCATACTCGGGACTGGCATCCGGGCCGGTGAGGGGGCACTGATGAGCTGCATTCCCGGTTTGTCAGCCGCGAGGCCGATGGTGTCGGCCATGGTTCTGCCCGCGGCCATGACGCTTGTTGGGTGTGGCGCGACCGGTGGGGCGGCTGCGGATGAGGAGGGGAGGTCACCCTCGCAGCCGGACCGGGCCGTTGCGTCTGTTCCGACAATGCGCGTCGACGACGCGCTGCATCTGACGGATCGGGAGCTGGAGCCGTTGCGGCGCCATGTGCGCCGGCAGGCGGAGGCGTGGTTGTTGCAGGAGCAGGAGCGCTAGGCAGCCTTGCCGACTACTTGAACTCATCGCTCAACTTGGGGGAACACATGAATCCATTGCGCTTCTCGGCCACCCGACGGGAGCTGTTGACGCTGTTCGGCGCTGGCATGCTGGTGTCGCTGCAGACCGGCTGCTCACCTGTCTCCGCGCCTCCTGTCGAGGAG
>JANOEA010000414.1:0-1558 GCA_031412975.1 Pseudomonadota bacterium
GCGTGCGCATGCTGCCGGGCATCGCGGTCGATGCGGCCGCGCAGGGCCTCGGCATCGGCGATCCCGGTTTCGCTGCGATCTCGACCTTTCCCGCGCACCCGAGCACCCGCGGGTTCGACCTGACCGTGCTGTTGCCGCAGGCTGCCGCCTTCGCCGCGGTCGGCGCGGGCTCGTTCGAGGCCAAACCCCTGCTGCGCACCAGTGATCGCTCGTGGACCGAGTCGGGATCGATCGCCGATCAGATCCGCTACGACGCCGAGGCCGGCGAGATTCCGGGACCGCTCGACCTGGGCTTCGCGTTGACCCGGTTGTCGCCGCGACCGGATCGCGCCGAACAGCGCGTGGTGGTGCTCGGCGACGGCGACTTCCTGTCCAACAGCTACCTCGGCAACGGCGGCAATCGCGCGCTCGGCGCGCGGCTGGTCAACTGGCTGCTGGCCGACGATGCGATGCTGGATATAGCACCCGTGCAGGCGCCCGACCGCACCCTCGCGCTGACCCGCACCCAGGGCGGTCTGATCGGGATCGGATTCCTGCTGGTCCTGCCGCTGCTGTTGCTGGCCACCGGCGCGCTGATCGCATGGCGGCGCCGACGCAGGTAGGATCAACGACCCCGCATCGCCGCCGGCGGCCTGCCGGCGCACGCCAGCGGCTCGTCGCAGGATCGACCGATGACGCGGCAGACACGCCAGACCTGGATCCTGCTCGCGGTGGTTGCCGCCCTCGGCCTTGCCGCGATCGGCGAAACCGTGCGCGATCGCCGCAATACGCCGCGCCCGTTGCTGGCCGATCCGGTGCGATTCGACACCATCGCGCTGGAGTGCGCGCAATGTGCGCCGCGCCGCTTCCAGCGCGTGCAGGGCCGCTGGGAGATGGTCGCCCCCTACGTGGTGCCGGCCGATCCGCACGAGATCGAACGCCTGCTGGGCCTGGCCACTGCGCCGGTGCGCCGGCGCTTCGCGATCGACGATGTCGATCCGGTCACGCTGGGTTTGATGCCGCCGTTCGCTGTCGTGCAGCTGGGCTCGCAACGGATCGAGTTCGGCACCACCGATCCGATCAACCACGCGCGCTACGTGCGCGCAGGCGGCAGCGTGGCGCTGATCGCCGATCGGATCAGCGTGGTGCTGCTGGCACCGCCGGAGCGCTTCGTCGACCCCGGGCCGTTCGCGGGTTTGCGCAACGGCGTGGTCGCGATCGAAGAGGCCGCGGCCGACTGGCCTGCCGCGCAGGTGCAGGCGCTCGCCGCGCTGCGCGCCGAGGCCGTGCGCGCGGCCAGCGAGCCGCTCGCCGGCCGCGCACTGCTGGTGCGCGACGGCGCAGGGCGCCAACATCGCTACCTGCTCGCGCGTGAGGGCGATCGGATCCTGCTGCGGCGCGAACAGCCGCCGCTGGTCTACCTGCTGCCGGCCGGCACCACGCTGCCGGGCGCGCCATGAGCACGCAGCGTGCCTGAGCTGCCCGAGGTCGAAACCACCCGCCGCGGCATCGCGCCGCACGTGATCGGCCAGCGCGTGCGCGCGCTGGAGCTGCGCACCCGCATGCTGCGCTGGCCGAT
>JANOEA010000415.1:0-4867 GCA_031412975.1 Pseudomonadota bacterium
TGATCCGCACGACCTTGTGCTGTTCGCTGCCGGCGGCATCGGCGGTCGTTTCCTCGTCGACGTGCTTGATGATCACCTTGCGCTGGTGCGGCGCTGCGTCGTCGGTGCCGGCGAGTTCGGCGTCGGGCGTGGGGATATCGAAGGATTCGCCCGCGACTTCAAGCGACAACTGCGCTCCGTTGCGGCTCAGCACCGCCGGATTGCCCTTGGCGGTGGTCATGGGGCGGATCTCGGGATCGGTCAGCTCGCCTTCGAACACGATCTTTTCCACCACGCCGGCCGTGGTGCGCACGACGATCGTGGTCTCGTCGCGCACGCTGTCGCCGGCCAGCGCGGCAAAGGCGCTGAGGCCGGTTACAAGGAGCGCGAGCACGCGGCAACGCAGGGTCTGGGTACCGTTCATGGAATGTCCTCCGGAAATGGGCCAGGGCGCGGCCAATCCGGCGCCCCCGCTCTGTGGATGCACGACGGGCCGGATCGGTCGCAGCGCCGGTCGAAAGGGCCTGCGGCCCGCGGCCCCGCCACGGCTCACCACGGCAGTTCGGCCCCGTTCCAGTCCAGGAAGCGGCCGGCGTCTGCGACTCGGAGCTGGTCGATGACGCCCAGCATCGAGGCCACTGCCACCGCCGGTTCGAGTTCGGCCTGCGCGCCGCCCATGTCGGTGCGCACCCAGCCCGGGTTGATCGCGACCGCGACGATGCCGCGCGTGGACAACTCGAAGGCCAGTTGCCGTGTCGCCATGTTGAGCGCGGCCTTGGAGATCGAATAGCTCGGGGTGCCGAAGGCCGCGCGCGTGGCGATCGAGCCCAGGTTGGAGCTGATGTTCACGACGCGCGGCGCATTGCCGCGTTCGAGCATCGCCGCGGCGGCCTGGGTCAGGAGCGTCGCGCCGACCACGTTGGCGGTGAAGGCCTCGACCATCGACTTGGCCTCGAGCGCGCCGAAGCGCTCGCCCGCGTGCAGCACGCCGGCGTTGTTGATCAGCATGTCGATGGCGTCGTCGACCAGTCCGATCTCGCGCATGAGCTCGATCGCGGTGGCGGGCTTGGTCGCGTCGAAGGGCAGCACCGACACCCGCCCCGGATGGGCCAGCGCCAGCTTGGTCAGTTCCAGCGTGTGGCCCGGCTTGCGCACCGCCGCATACACGCGGTCGCCGCGCGCGAGCAGCTGGCGGGTGAACTCCAGCCCCAGCCCGCGGTTCGCCCCGGTGACCACCACCCGCCGCATGACGTTCGACCCTCGCGCAAAGCCAACCCGATGGCCGATGCTAGGCTGCCGGCCCGCCGGGCGCCAGCGCGCCCAGTTGCGCCCGATCGCCATCCACGCCTTGCATTCTGGAGCGCCCGCATGACCCTGCGTCCCCTGCTGCTTTCCCTCGTGTTCGGCGCATTGAGCGCGAGCGGCCTGGCGCGCGCAGCCGCGACTGTCGACATCGCCTACGAGTCCTTCCGCCTCGACAACGGCCTCACCGTGGTCGTGCACACCGACCGCAAGGCGCCGATCGTGGCGGTCAACCTCTGGTACCACGTCGGCGCCAAGGACGAAGTCCCGGGCAAGACCGGCTTCGCGCATCTGTTCGAGCACCTCATGTTCCAGGGCTCGGAGCACTACAACGACGAGTTCTTCAAGCCCTTCGAGCTGGCCGGCGCCACCGACCAGAACGGCACCACCAACCAGGACCGCACCAACTACTTCCAGAACGTGCCGACCACGGCGCTGGACCTGGCCTTGTGGCTCGAGTCCGATCGCATGGGGCACCTCCTGGGCGTGATCGACCAGGCCCGCCTCGACGAGCAGCGCGGCGTGGTCCAGAACGAGAAGCGCCAGGGCGAGAACCAGCCCTATGGCCGGGCGTGGGAACGGTTGCTGCGCTCGAGCTATCCCGAGGGGCATCCCTATGGCCGCAGTTCGATCGGCAGCATGGAGGACCTCAACGCGGCCTCGCTGGAGGACGTCAAGCACTGGTTCCAGACCTACTACGGCCCCTCCAATGCCGTGCTGGTGCTGGCCGGCGACATCGACCTCGCCACCGCGAAGGCAAAGGTCGCGCGCTACTTCGGCGATATCCCGGCCGGCCCGCCGCTGACCCGCGACAGCGCCTGGGTGGCGCCGCGCTTCGAATCAAGCCGCGACACCCAGCAGGATCGGGTGGCGCAGCCGCTGGTGATGAAGGCCTGGAACGTGCCGGGCGCCGGCACCGCCGACGCCGACCTGCTCGACCTCGCCGCGCAGGTGCTGGGCGGCAGCGCGGCCTCGCGCCTGGATGCGCGCCTGGTGCACGTCGACCGCATCGCCGACAGCGTGTCGACCTACAACAACAGCCAGGAACTGGGCGGGCAGTTCGTGCTGCAGGCGATGGTCAAGGCCGACGTCGACCCGGCCGAGGTCGAACGCGCACTCGACGAAGAACTCGCGCGCCTGGTTGCCGACGGTCCGAGCGCGGCCGAGCTGGCCCGCGCCAAGACCGTCTTCCGCGCCGGCTTCGTGCGCGGCATCGAGCGCATCGGCGGTTTCGGCGGCAAGGCCGACATCCTCGCGCAGTGCACCACCTACACCGGCGATCCCGACTGCTATCGCGAGTCGCTGGCCCGGATCGAGGCGACAACGCCAGCCGACGTGCAAGGCGTGATCAAGCGCTGGCTCGCGCAGGGCGACCACACGCTCACCGTGCTGCCCTTCGGCGAGCACGCGACCGTGGCCAGCGAGGTCGATCGCAGCAAGGGTCCGCCGGCCGTGGACCAGTTCCCCGCGGTGGTCTTCCCCACGCTCGAGCGCGCGACCCTGTCCAATGGCGCCCGCGTGGTGCTGGCGCGCCGCGCCGAGGTGCCGGTGGTCAACGTGCAGTTGCTGTTCGACGCCGGCTACGCCGCCGACCTCGGCGGCAAACTCGGCACCGCCGGTTTCACCCTGGCGATGCTCGACGAGGGCGCGGGCGAGTACAGCGCGCTGGAGATCAAGGCGCGGGCCGAGGATCTCGGCGCGCAGGTCTATGCCGGTGCGGCGCTCGACGTGGTGTACGTGGGCGTATCGGCGCTGTCCGACCAGTTGCCCGACTCGCTCGACCTCCTGGCCGACGTGCTGCTGCGGCCGCGCTTCGACGCCAGCGAGATCGAGCGCGTGCGCAAGAGTTGGCTCGCCGGCATCGCGCAGGAGAAGACCCAACCGGGTTCGATCGCGCTGCGCCTGCTGCCGCCCCTGCTCTACGGCGCCGACCATGCCTACGGCATTCCGTTCTCGGGCAGCGGCACCGAGGCCTCGATCGCCGCGCTCACGCGCGCGGACCTGGTCGCATTCCACCAGCGCTGGCTGCGCCCGGACAACGCCACCGTGCTGGTGGTGGGCGACACCACGCTCGCTGCGATCGTACCGTTGTTGGAGGAGCGGCTGCGCGGTTGGAAGGCACCCGCGACGCCGCTGCCGGCCAAGCGCCTGGCCGAGGTCGCGCTGCCGGCCAAGCCGGCGGTGTACCTGGTCGACAAGCGCGACGCCGAGCAGTCGATCGTGATCGCCGGGCACCTCGCGCCGCCGACCATGGCGCCGAACAACCTGGAGATCGGCACCATGAATGCGATCCTGGGCGGCGTGTTCACCTCGCGCCTGAACATGAACCTGCGCGAGGACAAGCACTGGTCCTACGGCGCCAGCAGCTCGCTGCCCGGGGCCAAGGGCCAGCGGCCCTTCCTGGTCTACGCGCCGGTGCAGACCGACAAGACCGCCGAATCGGTGGCCGAGATCGCGCGTGAACTCGCGGACTACATCGGCGCACGTCCCGCCACCGCCGAGGAGATCGCCAAGGTCAAGGCCAACGACGTGCGCAGCATGCCCGGCGAATACGAGACCGCCGGCGCGGTCGCATCGGCCATGAACAGCATGGTGATCTACGGCCGGCCCGACGACTACGTGGCCACGCTCAAGGATCGCATCGAGGCGCAGACCGAGGCCGCGGTGCACGCGGCGGCGCGCGAGGTGATCCATCCGCAAGCGCTGACCTGGGTGGTGGTCGGAGACCTGGCAAAGATCGAGGCGCCGGTGCGGGCCTTGAACCTGGGCGAGGTAAAGGTGATGGATGCCGACGGCAAGGTGCTGCGCTGAACCCGAGGCGTCGTTGCGGAACCGCTCGCCGCGCCTCGGCGAGCGCGGCGGCACGGAGCAGGCCGTTCAGCGCGCGGCGGGGGCGGTTCTGTTCCACTGGCTCGATCCCCGTCGCCGGTCGATGCCCATGAGTCCCCCCTTCCGCCACATCGGCATCGCAATCGCCATCGGCACGCTGCTCGGCGCCTGCACCTGGGTCGAACCCGATTCGCGCGGACGCGAGGTGCGCGTGGCCTACGATGCCGACCTGTCCGCCTGCCGCAAGCGCGGCGAACTCACGGTCTCGGTCAAGCACTCCATCGTCGGCATCGATCGCAACCACAACAAGGTGCGCGACGAACTCGAATCGTACGCACGCAACGAGGCCGCCACGCTGGGCGCGAATACCGTGCAGGCGCTGGACGAACCCGACGACGGCGAACAGCGCTACGGGGCCTGGATCTGCGGCTGAGTTCGCGGGTCGCCGCATCCGCTAGCGTGGGGGTCCGCGCCCGCCGCCATCCGCGTGCCGGCTCAGACATTCGTGGAACTCGCCGTCACGCGGATGCCGACAGTCGCGGACTCGCTTCGAACGTGGCCTCGCTCCGAATCGATGCCCCCGCAGGGGTGTGGGTCCACGCCCGCCGCCATCCGCGTGCCGGCTCAGACATTCGTGGAACTCGCCGTCACGCGGATGCCGGCGGTCGCGGACTCGCTTCGAATTATCGCGTGGCGCGTTGTGCTCGCGTTGTGCTCGCGTTGTAGAAGCGGCTTCAGCCGCGACCGAGGCCTATCG
>JANOEA010000416.1:0-16038 GCA_031412975.1 Pseudomonadota bacterium
AGGTATTGCGGCTGCGCAGCGCGCGCAACAGCGGCGGCAGGTAGGCGATATGTCCGAAGTGGTGCACGTTGGGGTTGCCGACATACACCGCCAGCGCATCTGCGCCGTGTGCGGTCTGGATCGCGGCGAGGCCCTGGCCCGCTTCGTCGAGCGCCTCGTCCCAGCCGATGGTCTCGAAATCGCGACCGCGCCGGCGCAGCGGCAGGCGCACCCGATCGGGATCGGCCTCGAGGTCGAGGATCGCGTTGCCCTTGGGGCAGATGTGCCCGGCGCTGAACGGATCCTGCGGATCGCCGCGAATCGCCTGCAGTGCGCCGGCCTCGGTGCGCAGCGACAGCCCGCAGATCGCTTCGCACAGCGGACACGCGCGGTAATGGGTCTGGCTGGACATGCTGGCGGCTCCCGGATGCGCTCGATGGTAGCGCCGCGAGCGGATCCGGTGAACCAACGTTGCCCGCACGTTCCGCGTGGGTGCTATCCCGCGTTGCGCGTCAGGAGCAGCGCAACCGCGTGGTGCGGTGCGCAGCCTGATGGACGCTCAGCGAATGCGCTCAGCGCGTCCGTTGTGCACCACCACCCGCGCGCCATCGCGCAGGGGGCCCAGGTCGTCCTGTCGCACCACGATCCGACGCCCGTTGTCGAGGGTCACGAACACCTCGTAGCGCGGGCCGCGATTGTTGTCCTTCTCGACTTCATTGCCGATCAGGCCACCTGCGATGGCCCCTGCGGCGGTCGCTGCCCTTTGGCCATCGCCATCGCCGACGGTGCTGCCCAGAACGCCGCCGACGATCGCACCGAGCACGGCACCGGAACCGCTCGCGTAACCCTCGCCACCGTAGACGCGTTCGATCCGGTCGACCGTGCCGCAGTTGTCGCAGCGCCGAGCGCTGTCGTCGTAGACGTACGGGCTACCGCGATAGCCCGAAGACGCGCAGGCCGCAAGGCCCAGACACAGGATGAAAACCGCAAGCAGCCTCGACACGACACACCTCCATGCAATCGCAACAGTTGCGAGCATGTTGTCGGGTGGCAACTGAACGGTTGCGGAGCGGCCTGCGCGGCCGTGGGAGCCCCGTCCCGAAACGGAACGGGGCTGTTGGTTCGGCGTGATCGGCGACCTAGTTGACTTCGAAGTCCGCCGCGCAGCCGCGGGTGACCCAGATCCGATTGCGGTCGTAGCCCCAGGTGTCGCCCTCGATGCAGCGGGCGCGACTGACCTGGCGTACAAGGGTCACGCCGCGATTGCGTGGCGCCGAGCAGACTGCCTGGTCGAAGTCGCGCGATTCGCAACGCACCCAGTTGCCGCCGCCGGTGCCCGGGCGCCAGGCGTTATCGGCGTAGCCGATGTCGAACTCCGCCGCGCAGCCGCCTTCGACCCAGACGCCGCGCCGGTCGTACGACCAGTTGCGACCGAACACGCAACGCGTTTCGCTGAGCTGGCGCACGATGCTCGCCGCGCCGTAGCCGATGTCGGCCGGGCAATAGCGACGGCGGAAGTCGCGCGATTCGCAGCGCAGGCGGTCGGGACGTACGAAGCCGCCGCCACCTATCGACGGGGGCGTGACGTAGTCGTCGTCGCGATAGCCCAGCTCGAAATCGGCGCCGCAGCCCTCGGTCACCACGATGCCGCGATCGTCGCGCCACCAGGTGCGGCCGCGGACGCACTCGGCGCGGCTGAACTGGCGCACGAGGCGCACGCCACGGCGGGTTTCGGCCGGACAGAACTGGCGCCGGAAGTCGATCGACTCGCAGCGGATGATGTCGAAGCCCGGGCCGCGCTGGGCGTCTGCCGGCGTCGGCGCGAGCAGGGCGATGCCCAGCAGGCAGAACAGTACGATGTAGCGCATGTCGGTGTGCTCCTTGGTGATCCCCTGCGCCCAAGATAAACCCGCGCCGTGTGTTTTCGCCAGCGCGACGTAGGCCGGATTCCGCCAACCGGGCAACCGGGTGGTGGCGTCGGGCTACACTGTCGCGGTGCAACAACCAGCCGCCGAAATGGTGTTCCGCGCCCGCGACCTGACCAAGGTCTATCGGATGGGCGACGTCGAGGTGCACGCGCTGCGCGGGGTCGATCTGGAGCTGGGCGCCGGCGAGTTCGTGGTGTTGCTGGGCCCCTCGGGCAGCGGCAAGTCGACTCTGCTCAACATCCTCGGTGGACTCGATGCGCCCACCGCCGGCCATGTCTGGTACCAGGGCGAAGACCTGATCGGTGCCGATGAGCGCCGGCTCACCGCGTTCCGCCGCGAACACGTCGGATTCGTATTCCAGTTCTACAACCTGATTCCGAGCCTGACCGCGCGCGAGAACGTCGCCATCGTGACCGAGATCGCGAGCGCCCCGATGGCGCCGGAGGAGGCGCTGATCCGGGTCGGACTCGGCGACCGCCTCGATCACTTCCCCGCGCAGTTGTCCGGCGGCCAGCAGCAGCGCGTGGCGATCGCGCGCGCGATCGCCAAGCGGCCTTCGGTATTGCTGTGCGATGAGCCCACCGGCGCGCTGGATTCGACCACCGGCGTGCTGGTGCTCGAGGCACTGGAGCGGATCAACGCGGAACTGCGCACCACCACGGTGGTGATCACCCACAACGCCGACATCGCGCGGATGGCGCATCGGGTGTTGTACCTGGCCGACGGGCGCATCGCGCGCGAGCAGGTCAATGCCGAGCGCACTCCGGCGCGGGACCTGCGCTGGTGAGGGCGCTGGCGCGCAAAGGGCTGCGCGACCTGTGGCACCTGCGCAGCCAGGCGATCGCGATCGCGCTGGTGATCGCGGCCGGGATCGCCAACCTGGTGATGTCGCGCTCGACCTACGAATCCCTGCAGGACACGCGCGCGCGCTTCTATCGCGACTACGCTTTCGCCGATGTGTGGGGCGCGGCGCGGCGCGCGCCGGAATCGCTGGCGATGCGGATTGCCGGGATCGAAGGCGTACAAGCGGTCGAGACCCGCCTGGTCGCGCCCGCGCGCCTGCAGATCGAGGGTTTCGACGAGCCGATCCGCGCGCAGCTGGTGTCGCTGCCGGATTCGGGCGAGTCGCTGCTCAATCGCCTGCACCTGCGCCAGGGGCGCAGCGTGGCGCCCGGGGCCCGCGACGAGGTGGTGATCAGCGAGGTGTTCGCGCAGGCGCAGCAGCTGCGGCCCGGCGATTCGCTGCGCGCGATCGTCTACGGGCGCGCCACCCGCTTGCGCATCGTCGGCGTCGCGCTGTCGCCCGAGTTCATCTACCAGATCCAGCCCGGTGGCGCGTTTCCGGACTACAAGCGCTATGCGGTGTTGTGGATGGGACGGCGCGCGCTGGAGGCCGCGCTCGACATGGATGGTGCATTCAACCAGGTCACCCTGCGCCTGCTGCCGGATGCGCGCGAAGCGGCGGTGATCGACGCGCTCGACGGACTGCTGCTGCGTTATGGCGGGCTGGGCGCCTACGGCCGCATCGACCAGCTGTCGAACCGCTTCCTGCACGAGGAATTGCGCCAGCTCAGCAGCATGGCGACGATCTTCCCGACCATTTTCCTGACGGTCGCGGCGTTCCTGCTCAACGTGGTGCTGGGGCGCATGATCGACACCCAGCGCGACCAGATCGCGATCCTGAAGGCGTTTGGCTACAGCGGGACCAGCGTGGCGTTGCACTATCTGGGCATCGTCGCGCTGATCGGGTTGTTCGGCACCGCGGTCGGCATTGCGGGCGGGATCGTGCTCGGCCACTGGCTGGCTGGCGTGTACCAGGAGTTCTACCGCTTTCCGTTCCTCGATTTCCGGCTCGGGCCGGGCACCGTGGCGCTGGGCATCGGGGTGAGTCTCGCGGCCTCGTTGGTCGGCACCTTCCAGGCCGTGCGGCGCGCACAGCGGCTGCCGCCGGCCGAAGCGATGCGACCGCCGGCGCCCGAGCGCTATCGGATGACCCTGGTCGAGCGCCTGCTGCCGCGGCACTGGCTGGGCCAGCCGACGCGGATGATCGTGCGCCATCTCGAGCGGCGTCCGTGGAAGGCCCTGCTGAGCGTGGTGGGCCTCGCGCTCGCCTGCGCGATCATGATGGTCGGGCGGTTCCAGCGGGACTCGATCGACTGGATGGTCGATGTGCAGTTCCGGCTCGCGCAGCGCAACGACATGGCGGTCGACTTCACCGAAGCGACTTCGCGCAGCGCCGCGTTCGAGTTGCGCGCCTTGCCGGGCGTGCTGCAGGTCGAGCCGTACCGCAGCGTGCCGGTGCGCCTGCGCTTCGGCACCAGCAGCCATCGCACCGGCATGCAGGGCCTGCTCGCCGACGCCGAGCTCAAGCGGCCGCTGGATGTGCAACTGCGCGAGCTGGAGCTGCCGGAGTCGGGCCTGGTGCTGACCGATCATCTGGCCGACATGCTCGGCGTGCAGGTCGGCGATGTGCTGACCGTCGAGGTGTTGCAGGGTCGCCAGCGGGTGGTCGAGGTGGTGGTTGCGGGCACGGTCAAGGAGTACATCGGCGTGCAGGCCTACATGGAGCTCGACTCGCTCAATCGCCTGCTGCGCGAGGGCGACGTGGTGTCGGGGGTGTTCCTGCGCGTCGATCCCGCGCAGCAGCTGGCACTGAACGCGGCCCTCGAGCGCCGCCCGCGGGTGGCCGGGATCGGCATGCGCAAGCTGGCGATCGCCAATTTCTACGAAACGCTCGCCGACAGCCTGCTGGTTTTCGCCTTCGTATCGCTGGTGCTCGGTGCGGTGATCAACTTCGGGGTGGTCTACAACGCCGCGCGTATCGCGCTGTCCGAACGTGGGCGGGAATTGGCCAGCCTCAGGGTGCTTGGCCTGACCCGTGGCGAGGTGTCGTGGATCCTGCTCGGCGAGCTGGGACTGCTGGTGGCGATTTCGATACCGCTGGGCTTTGCGGCCGGCTGGGCCTTGTGCGCCTACATGGCCTCGCAGTTGCAGTCGGAGCTGTATCGGGTCCCGGTGCATATCAGCGGGGCGACCTACACCTTCGCCGGGCTGACCATGGTGGCGTCCACGCTGCTGTCGGCGTGGGTGGTGCGGCACCGGATCGACCACCTCGATCTGGTCGGCGTGTTGAAAACCCGCGAATAGTCGTCGCCGGCCCTGTCATGCGATGACGCGGGCGGCGACAATGCAGCAATCCATCCGGAACCGTGTCGATGCAACGCAAGACGATGATGCTGCTGGGTGCGCTGGCGCTGCTGATCGCGGTGCTGGCCGTGATCGGCTTGCGCGAGCCGCAGCGCACGGTGATGCTCGGCAGCGTGCAGCGTGGTGCGTTCGTGCAGAGCTTCACCGAAGAGGGCAAGACCAGGCTGCGCCAGCGCTATCTGGTCGCAGCGCCGTTGGCAGGCACGATTGGCCGCATCGATCGGCAGCCCGGTGAGCCGGTTCGCGCCGGCGAGACGCTGGCGATACTCACGCCCGCTGTCGGTGGACTGCTCGATCCGGGCACCCGCTCGCGGCTGCGTGCAGAGGCGGCGGCTGCAGCCGCCAGCGAGCGCGCCGCGCGGCAGCGCGTGCTGGCCGCACAGTCGGCGCAGGTGCTCGCAGCGAAGGAACTCGTGCGCAGCATGGAGCTGCGCGAGCGCGGCCTGGTGTCGGCCGCGCAGGCGGATCTCGCGGAGGCTGCCGCCCGCCGGGCGGACGCCGACCTCAACGCAGCGACCGCCGAATCGCAGGCCGCACGCCAGCGCGAAACCGCGGCGGGCGCGCTGTTGGCGGGCGAAGGGCAGGGTGGCGGCACCAGCCTGCCGCTGACCGCGCCGATCGATGGCGTGATCATCCGCCGCTACCAGGAGAGCGCCAGTCCGGTGGCCGCGGGGCAGCCGATCCTGGAGATCGGGGATCCGTCCGCGCTCGAGATCGAAGTCGAAGCGCTGTCGACCGATGCGGTGCTGCTGCAGCCGGGAATGCGCGCGCGCATCCTGCGCTGGGGCGGGCCGGATGCGATCGCTGCCACGGTGGCGCGGATCGAGCCGGGCGGTTTCACCAAGATCTCCGCACTCGGCGTCGAGGAGCAACGCACCCGGGTGATCGTCGATTTCGACGCGCCGCGCACGCAATGGCAGGCATTGGGCGACGGTTTCCGGGTCGAGGTCGAGTTCATCGTGTTCGCCGGCGAAGGCATCCTGCAGGCGCCCAGTGCCGCGCTGTTCCGGCGTGATGGCGGCTGGTTCGCGTACCTCGCCGAAGACCTGCGCGCGCGCGGAGTACCAGTCCAGATCGGCGCGCGCAGTGGTGCCAGCACCGCCATCGTGTCCGGACTGGCCGAGGGCCAGCTGGTGGTGCTCGATCCCGATGACCAGATCCGCGACGGAACGCGGTTGGCACCGATCCGGGATTGACAGCCAACAAACATTGGCTTTTCCCGAAACTCCGTGCTAGTGTCCGCCCCGCTGTGTTTGCACGGTCACTGTGAATCGTGGCCCGATGCGGCGCCGGTCTCCGATCCGCTCCATCGTTCTACATCTGTGTCTCCCTGCACACCCAGTGAAAGGTCGCCTCCCTCGAGGGTGGTGGCCCGTTCCTATTAATTTCATTGGAGTTTTTATGTCGGATCGTCAGACTGGTACCGTCAAGTGGTTTAATGACGCCAAGGGCTTCGGATTCATCACCCGCGAGGGTGGTCCGGACGTGTTCGTGCACTTCCGCGCGATCAGCGGCACGGGTCATCGCACCCTTGCTGAAGGCCAGAAGGTGCAGTTCCGCGTCACCCAGGGCCCGAAGGGCCTGCAGGCAGAGGACGTCGTTCCTCTCTGAGGCGGCACCCGTCGCGGTACGCGCGCCGGGTCGCCCACGCGACCCGGCGCTTTTCTTTTTTTAGGGGTTATGAATGCTGACCTTGAGTGTGCGCGGACTGCCGCGTGAGATGACCGAAGATTCCCTCAACGAGATGTTCACCCGCCACGGCCGCGTGCATGGCCTGAAGATGGCCAAAGACCTGTTCGCAGGCACCTGCAAGGGCTTCGCGGAGTTGAAGATGGAGGGCCACGAAGCTCGCGCCGCCATCACCGCATTGAACGGCTCCACCCACGGCGGCTCGACCATCCGCGTCGAACTGGCCAGCGAGCGCCGGATTCCCGGTCGCCGCTGATTGATCGCCCCGGCACGCCGCGCGCCATAGTTGGCCGCGCGCCGGGGATTTCCGCTTAACCGACCCGTCGCCACGTCGCGGGGCGATCGCTGCGTGAGGCGACGGACCCTCTCGATTGGTTCATCGATTCTCCAACCCAGGCTCGATGCGCCGCGCATAGCCCGCGCGTTCCTCGGCCTGTAGCGGAGCAACCGCCAACCAGCCGTCGAGCAGTTGTTTGCGCTCGCGGACCGGCTCCGGGGCGGCCCCGCCCGACATGCGTTCGGCCAGGCGCTGGATTTGCCATGCGCGGCGCTGCTCGCGGAACTCCGCGGGACTTTCGACACCCAGCAGCGCCTCGGCCTGCAATGCAAGCAGCGCGGCGGCCTGCTGCGCTGTTGCATGCGCCGTGCGCAACGATTCGGCGCCGGGCGGGTTTTCCACCCAGCGCAGCGCCTGCTCGACCCGCGCACGCAGCGCCTGGTGGCTCGGCATGCCGGTTTCGATGCTCGCGCGCAATGCATCAGCAGCTGATGCATCGATCGGTCCGGACAGGCTCGCACTTTCGATGACCGCGCAAGCGGCCGCGATCTGCAGCCAGCGTGCGCTGTCGGCATTCCGCGCGCGTTCCTGCGCCTGTTTCTGCGCGGCGCGCACGCGCTCCACCGCGGCATCGAAACGGCGTTCATCGTCGCGGCCACGATCATCGCGCGGCGGGCGTCCGCGCTGCCGATCATCACGCTGGTCGCGCCCGCCGCGCGCATCGCGCTGCATGCGTCCATCGCGACCATCGCGATGTGCGGACGCTGCTGCGGGTGCCGGCGCGGGCGGTGCGAGGTCGCGCCAGCGCTGACCGAGCATCGCCAGCCGTGCATCGGCCTGGCGCAGCGCTTCGCCGTCGCCCGAGGCGAGCGCCGCGAGTTCGGCCAGCACGGCTGCCTGGTCTGCTTCGCGCTGGCGCAGCGCCGACTGCTCGCCCTCGCGCTGCGCACGCTCGGTGGCGAATAGCGGATCTACCAGCGCGGCGAGTTCGCTGCGGATCGCTTCCTCGGCCTCGCGACCGGCGCGCGGCAGTACACCGATCCGCGCTTGCGCATCGCGAGCCAACGCGACCGCTTCGGGCCCGTCGGCCTGTGCGAGCTGGCGCCGCAGGTTGGCAATGATCTTGCGTTTTTCGGCTTCGAAGGCGCTGTTGCGGCTGTCGCGCACGGCATCGAGCCGATCCAGCGCCGCACGCAGGCGTTTGCCGAGTCCTGCGCGCGCGCGCGGGTCGAGCTCGTCGAGACGCCGCATCGAGTCGATCAGTTCGCGGCGCAGCGGCAGCAATGCCGCGGGGTCGAACGACAGCTCGCCCTCCGCGCGCGCGAGTACGCCGTCGATCAGCGCGCGCCGCTGGTCGCGCAACTCGCTGCGCTTCTCGAAGTAACCGCGTGCCGGTGCCAACGCCCGGTGGCATACCGCGCGGAAACGCCGCGACAGGCCGATCTTCGCCGAGGCCGCGGCATCCAGCCGCTCGCTGGCATCCAGCCGCTGCCATTCGGCCTGCACTTCGCGCACCTTGGTGGCGACCGCGTCGGGGTGCGCGCCGGCGGTCGACAGCGCCTCGATGTCTTCGCACAGGCGCGCGCGGACCTTGTTGTTCGACCAGTGCTGCCAGCGGATCAGCTTGTCGTAGGTCTCGTCGATCGCCGCCACTCGCCGGTTCAACGCGGCCGGCAGCAGCCGGTCGGCGCGCAGCGCCTGCACCACGGCATGGCGATCGCGCGCTTCCTGCGCCTGTTGCGCCTCAACCGCCGCCTCGAGCAGCTCGAATGCCGCGGTCGCCTCGGCTGCACGCCGCGAGCGTGCTTCCGCCTCCCGTGCATGCCGCGTCCGCGCGCCTTCGACTGCCACCTCGAAGCGCTGGTGCGCATCCAGTTCGGCCGCAAGATGATCGCGCTCGCGATGCCACGCGCTCGCGTGGCGCTGGCGCAGTGCGTCGAGCGCTGCGGGCTCGATATCCCCGCTGTGGCCTTCGGCCTCCAGCGCCTGGGCCAGCAGCTCGGGGTCGGGGGTCGCGCGGGGTTGCCGGAGCGGCTTGCTCGACTGCGGTCTCCGCGCTGGCTTCGATGGTCGGCAAACCGACCGGTTCGTCTGCCTGCGCGGGAATCACCGGCAACTCGCGCGCGGGCGCGAGCACCGCGGCCAGCGTGTCGATGTAGCCCTGCACGCGCTGCACGATCGCGGGATCGACGCGTGCTGCGAGTGCTTCCCACTCGGCGTGCAGCGTCGCAGCGCGCGGTTGCAGATCGTGCGGACGTTCGCGGCGCAGCTGGTCGAGCGACTCGGCGATCGCCAGCGCGCGGCGCTTCAATGCCTCGGCATCGCCGGTTGCGAAGCGCAACATCTCGGCGCGTTCGCGCGCCGCGTGCGACAGCCGCTTGTCGCTCTTGCGGGTGGCCTCCGCGATCCGCTCCAGCGCTGCGAGGTCGCTGATTTGCTCGAGCAGCCACAGGCGGATCGCCGGATCCGGATCGCGCTGGCAGCGATCGAGCAGCAGGCCGGGCTTGGCGTGCTGTTCGAGCGCCATCCTGCGCAGCACCGGCTCCGGCGAATTGACCGCCATCCACGCCAGCAGTTCGGGACTGTCCTCGCTGCGCAGCACGCGTTCGCGGTCGGCCAGCGGCAGCGGCTGCTCGCCGATGCCGGCGAGCAGCTGGCGATAGCGCTCCTGCGCGGCCGCGCGGACTTCCGGGTCGGCATCGTTGCGCGCGCGGTCGCCGAGCAGCGGCAGGTCGAGCAGGCGGCGCACCGCAGCGCGTCGCACACCGGCAGCTTCGTCGCTGCGCGCAAGATCGGTCAGCCGCGCCAGCAGCGCCGGGTCGGTCGACGTCGCGACCGCGGCTGCGCGTTCGGCTGCATCGTGGCTTTCCCAGCCGGGTTTGCCGCGAAAACTGAACATGGCCATGCGCGAACTCGTGGAGGGCAAACCGCATAGCGTCCCGATCTGGGCGCGCCTGTCAACCACCAGCGTGCCCACGCTATGCTTCCAGGTGCCGCCGCGGTGGCTGCAGGGGACCCTGAGATGGCGATGAATGCGTTGACTCGACCACACTTGCGCGCGCAAGTCAGCGAGGAAGAATGGGCCCTGCGGGTCGATCTCGCGGCGTGTTACCGGCTGGTTGCGCAGCATGGCTGGTCGGACCTGGTGTTCACCCACATATCCGCGCGGGTGCCCGGGCCGGACGCCCATTTCCTGATCAATCCCTATGGCCTGCTGTTCAGCGAGATCACCGCGTCGAGCCTGGTCAAGGTCGATCCCGAGGGCCGCGTGGTCGGCGACTCGCCGTGGCCGGTCAATCCGGCCGGATTCGTGATCCACAGCGCGATCCATGCCGCACGCCACGACGTGCATTGCGTGCTGCACACGCATACGCCCAATGGCATTGCGGTGTCCGCGCAGGCAGCCGGCGTGCTGCCGATCTCGCAGCAGTCGATCTTCGTGCTGTCGAGCCTCGGTTACCACGACTACGAGGGCGTCGCGCTGCGCGACGACGAAAAGCCGCGCCTGGTGCGCGACCTCGGCAGCAACAATTTCCTGATGCTGCGCAATCATGGACTGCTGACCGTCGGCGAGCGGATCGCCGATGCGTTCCTCGCGATGTACCTGTTCGAGACTACCTGTGCGATCCAGATCCGCGCGCAAGCGGGCGGCGGCGAACTTTTGCGAGTGCACCCGCAGATCGTGGCGACCGCGCAGCAGCAGGCCGCCCAGGTCACGCGCAATCTCGGTGGTTTGCTGGCGTGGCCGGGCCTGCTGCGGATGCTCGATCGCCTGGATCCTTCGTTCCGCGATTGACACGATCGACGGCGCCTCGATGATCCACGCGGGACTCGAATGGGCGGTGCGCAGTACCGACGGCCACCATGCGAGGTTGCGGGTACGCCTGCCCGCGCACGCACGCCATGGCGTGCTGATGATCCCGGCGATGGGAGTCTCGGCGCGCCACTATGACGCGCTCGCGGAACTGCTCGAGCAGCGCGGCATCGCAATGGCGACCCACGAGTGGCGCGGCATCGGCAGCAGCAGCGTGCGCGCTTCGCGGCGCTCGAACTGGGGTTATCGCGAACTGCTCGATGACGATCTGCATGCCAGTCTCGCGGTCGCGAGCACCCAGGCCCCGGCGGTGCAGTGGCGCCTGGGCGGCCACAGTCTCGGCTCGCAGTTCGCGGCATTGCTGGCCGCGGCCGACCCGCGGGCGCACGGAATCTGGATCGTTGCCGGCGGGGCGCCGTACTGGCGCACCTACCCCGGATGGCGGAGCGTGGTGTTGCGCGGAGCCTTCGGGGTCATGGACATGGCCGGCGCGGTCAGTGGGTATTTTCCGGGACGCCGCACGGGTTTTGCCGGTAACGAGGCGCGCGGCGTGATCGGCGACTGGACGCGCACCGGACGCACTGGCCACTATCGGATTCCGGGGCTGGCCCGGGACTATGAGCAGGCAATGCGGCAGACCCGCCTGCCGGTGCTTGCGGTCCGCATGTGCGACGACTGGTACGTGCCGTCCGCATCGCTGGCGCACCTGCTCGAGAAGATGCCGCATGCCGCGATCGAGCAGCATGCGCTCACGCGCGACGCGCTCGCGGGCGCCCGCGCCGATCATTTCGGCTGGATGAAACACCCGGCAGTGATCGCGGACCTGGTGGCAGCGTGGATCGCCCGGACCGCCGCGGCGACGCAACCGCAATCGCCTGCTTGATCACGACTCCGGGCCATCGGCGCGGCCGCCCGGTGTAATCTGCGTGCACACCGCCGCCGCCGCGGCGGTTGGAGCGCGCCGATGCTGGTTGCACCCGTCCACACCGCGACCAGCCTGCCGGCGCAGAGCGTGCCGCAATCGCGGGCACCGCATGCGCTGCGATTGCGTGCAGCGCTGCTGTCCGGTTGTTTGGCGATGCTGGTTGCCGGCGGCTGGTACGGGCAGCCCGATGTGCTGTTGAACGGCGACCCGCAGCTTGCGCAGATGCTGCGCGGGATGGCGCTGATCAAGGCGGCGATGGTGCTCGCCGCGATTTCGCTGTTGGCGTGGCGCTTCGGACATCCGATCGGCCGCCCGCAAGCCGTCGTCTACCTCGCCGGCGTGTGGCTGGCGGCCGCTGGCAGCATGCTGATCTGGCAGCTCACCCATATCCCCGCAGCGGCTGTGATTTTCCACCTCGGCGAGTTCGCCTTCCTGCTGATGGCGTGGCGCGATTGGCAGCACGTACCGCAACCGGGCTGATTCGCGCGGATCAGAACTTCGCGTAGCCGGGCAGGTAGCGCCACTGCCCAGGCAGCAGTTTGCCCATCGCGATCCGCGCGATGCGGATGCGGCGCATCGACACGATGCCGAGACCGACTTCGGTGCACAGATGGCGGATCTCGCCGGGCCTTGCGTCGAGTGCGGCAATCCGCAGCCGCACCTCGTTCTGCCAACTGGCCTTGACCCGCGGCAGCGCGCGCCCGTGCATGCTGATGCCGCGGTTGATGCGCGCCAGACCGTCGGCCGCGATCGCACCGGACACCTCGACCACGTATTCCTGCTCGAGCTTGCTGCCGTCCTCGCGCAGCCGGCGCGCGATGCGACCGTCCTGGGTGAACACCAGCAGGCCACTGGCACCGGTTTCGAGCGGCAGCAGGCAGGTCTGGTGGAATGCATGGCGCTTGAGCGGCCGCACGCCGGAATCGTCGTCCGCGGCGTGGTTGGCTGCGCTGAACCAGTCCATCGCATCGGGCGCGCCGGTCCCCGGCTCGAAGCCTGCCACCGCGTGCAGCAGGATCGTGGCGGGCTCCGGCTCCTCGGCGCGCGCCTCGGCATGCAACGTGACCTGCTGCGTGCCGACCATGAACTGCGGCTGCTCGACTACCGCGCCGTCGACCAGCACCCAGCCGCCCTCGATGTAGTTCTGCGCCTGGCCGCGGGAACAGCCGGTCAGCGCGACGACGCGCTTGTCGAGTCGCAGCAGTTCGCTCATGGATTGGATCGTTTGCCCGGCGCCGTATCATACGCGGACCGACCGGACAGCGACCGTCGAAGACCGGCAGGGCGCTTCGATCACGCTGTGGCAACGCCATTCCGGGCGACAATCCGGAGCTTGGCCCGGATGTTCTCCATGCGCAGCTTGCTTTGGTTCACGCTCCTGCTTTCACCCCTGGTCCTCGCCCAGCCCGGCACGGGTCCGTTGCGTGGCGACCACTTGACGGTCCAACTGGTCGCGGATCGTACGGCGGTCGCACCCGGCGAAACCCTCGGCGTGGCGCTGCGCGTCGAACATGATCCCGACTGGCATACCTACTGGCGCAATCCGGGCGATTCGGGGCTGCCGACCAAACTGGCCTGGACCCTGCCCGAGGGCGCGAGCGCGGGTCCGATCCGCTGGCCGGCGCCGCAGCGCCTGCCGATCGGGCCGCTGGTCAACTTCGGCTACGAGGGCGAATTGCTGCTGCCGGTGGCGATCCAGCTGCCGCCGCAGTTGACGGTGGGTGGGCAGTTCGCGCTGGCGCTCAAGGCGAGTTGGCTGGTGTGCAAGGAAGAGTGCATCCCGGGCAGCGCGAACTTCGAGCTGTCGCTGCCGGTGGTCGCACAGTCGGTCAGCGACCCGCAGTGGGCGCTGCGCATCGATGCGGCGTTCGCGGCCGAACCACCGTCGCGCGAATGGCCCGCGCGATTCACCCGCGCGGGTGATGTGATCGACATCTCGATCGAGGGCGCCGACGCCGATTTCGGCGCGCAGTCGATCGAGGTGTTTCCGATCCAGACCCAGGTGCTCGCGAATGCGCGCGGCTCGGCGGTGCGCGACGCCGATGGTCGCCTGCGGGTGAGCACGCCGATCAGCGATGCTTTCAACGGCCTGCCGCAAACACTCGAGTTCCTGCTGGTGGCCGGCGAGGGGGCTACGCGCCGTGCGTATACGCTGGTCGCCGAGGCTGCGTCCGGCGCGGGCGCCGCGTCCACGGCGCCCGCGGATCGCAGCGCCGCGGGCGGCGCCGATCCGGCCCCGCTGGGCATGCTGCTCGCCCTCGTGTTCGCGCTGCTGGGCGGCATCGCGTTGAACCTGATGCCCTGCGTGTTTCCGGTGCTCTCGCTCAAGGCGATGGGGCTTGCCGAGGGCGTGGGCGATCCCGCGCGCTCGCGTCGGCACGGCCTGCTGTATCTCGCGGGCGTGCTCGCGACTTTCGTCGGACTCGCGAGCCTGCTGCTGGGACTGCGCGCCGCCGGCGAACAACTCGGCTGGGGATTCCAGCTGCAGGTGCCGTGGGTGGTGGCCACGCTCGCGCTGGTGATGCTCGCAATGGGTCTGTCGCTGTCGGGTTTGTTCCAGATCGGTGGTGCGTGGATGGGGGCAGGGCAGTCGCTGGCCTCCGGACACGATGGGCGCAGCGCATTCTTCACCGGCGTGTTGGCGGTGGTCGTGGCCAGCCCCTGCACCGCGCCGTTGATGGGCCCGGCGCTGGGTTATGCGGTCACCCAATCCCCGCTCGGCGCGATCCTGGTGTTCGTCGCGCTGGGCGTGGGTCTGGCGCTGCCGATCGTGCTGATCTCGTTCGTGCCTGCGTTGGCCAATCGGCTGCCGCGACCCGGCGCCTGGATGGAGGGATTCAAGCAGTTCATGGCGTTCCCGCTGTATCTGACCGCGGTGTGGCTGCTGTGGGTGCTGGGACAGCAGACCGGGGTGGACGGCATCGCGATATTGCTGCTCGGTGCGGTGGCCCTCGCATTTGCGCTGTGGTTGCTGGGTCGCGCAGGTGGCTTTGCACGACGCGGCCTGATCGCTGCCGGTCTGGTCGCGACCGTGGTGGCCGTGGTCTCGCTGCAGGGCCTGGCCGCCGTCGACGGCCAGGCCGCACGCAGTGCAGCGACGCCATGGGAGCCGTGGTCGCCGGAGCGGCTGGCGGAACTGCGCGCCGAGGGACGTCCGGTGCTGGTCAACATGACGGCTGCGTGGTGCATCACCTGCCTTGCGAACGAGCGCGTCGCGCTGTCGTCGGAGGCCTTCCGCACGCGCCTGGCCGAAACCGGCATCGCCTACCTCAAGGGCGACTGGACCCAGCGTGACGAACGCATCACGCGCTATCTCGCACAGTTCGGACGCAATGGCGTGCCGGTGTATGCGCTGTATCCCGCCGGTGGCGGCGAACCGGAACTGTTGCCGCAAATACTGACTCCCGACGGCGTCGACGCTGCCTTAACCCGCGCGGCGCGACCCTAGGCGTCATCCATCCCTGCAGAAGGAGCGCTGTCCATGAACCGATTTGCCACCCTGTGTGCCGGCGCGCTGTTGAGTGCTGCGAGTCTCGGCGTGTCCGCCAAGGCCGTGGTCGGCGAGCCCGCGCCGTCGTTCACCGTCACCGACAGCAACGGCAAGACGCATTCGCTGTCCGACTTCAAGGGCAAGACCGTGGTGCTCGAGTGGACCAATGCCGAGTGTCCTTTCGTCAAGAAGCATTACGGGTCGGACAACATGCAGGCCCAGCAGGGCGAGGCCACTGCGGGCGACGTGGTCTGGCTGTCGGTGAATTCCGGCGCGCCGGGCAAGCAGGGCAACCTCGACGGCGCGGGCGCCAATGCACTGATCGGCGAGACCGACGGCAAGCAGACCGCGTACCTGATCGACGCTGAAGGCACTACCGGCAAGGCCTATGGCGCCAAGACCACCCCGCACATGTACGTGATCGACGGCGAGGGCGTGTTGCGCTATGCCGGCGCGATCGATTCCAACCCCAGCGCCGATCCGGCCGACATTCCGGCAGCGACGCAGTATGTGCGGGTCGCACTGTCCGAACTGGCCGCCGGCAAGCCGGTCAGCGTGGCAACCACCCAGCCCTACGGTTGTTCGGTCAAGTACGCGAACTGAGCGGCGCCCGGCAACAGGCGCCATGCTTTCCCCTGGCCTCGCGAAAGCGGGGCTTTTTTTCGACCGGTTTCCGGTACCGGGCGGTCAGCGGAAAACCGCGTGGCAGCCGTCGCAGCGGTCGCCGAT
>JANOEA010000417.1:0-28921 GCA_031412975.1 Pseudomonadota bacterium
CGCAACGTGATGGCCGATCTGGAGGAGATCGGACTGGTGGCCGCGCCGCATTCATCGGCCGGTCGCGTGCCGACCGCGCAGGGCTACCGGGTGTTCGTCGATACCCTGCTCGAAATCAAGCCGCTGGATGCCAGCGAGGCGGCGCTGATCCACAGCGGTATTCCCGCGGCCGCCGGCACCCAGGCGCTGTTGAGCAACGCCTCGTCGCTGCTGTCGGGCATCACCCATTTCGTCGGGCTGGTCACCGTGCCGCGCCGCGAGCAGTTCGCGTTCCGGCAGATCGATTTCGTGCAGATCGGCGGCAACCGCCTGCTGGTGATCCTGGTGTTCACCGACAACGAGGTGCAGAACCGGGTGATCGAAACCCCGCGCCCGTATGCGGCCTCGGAACTGGAACAGATCGCCAATTACCTCAACGCGCAGTTCGCGGGGCTTTCGCTGGAACAGATCCGCAAGCGGCTGGTGGCCGAGATGAGTCAGGCGCGCTCCGATATGGATCGCATGATGGCCGCGGCGATCCATGTCGCCGAGGCCGCGCTGCGGGTCGAAACGGGCGAGGACGTGCTGGTATCGGGGCACGGCAATTTGCTCGACGTGCAGGAACTCGCGCGCATCGAACACCTGCGCGAACTGTTCGAGGCGTTCCAGCGCAAGCAGGAGTTGCTGCGCCTGCTGGAGAACTGCATCCATGCCGACGGCGTGCGCCTGTTCATCGGCGAGGAGAGCGGCTTCGAGGCGCTGGGCCAATGCTCGTTGGTCGCCGCGCCCTACGGCACCGACGGCAAGGTGCTGGGCGTGCTGGGCGTGATCGGTCCGACCCGGATGGCCTACGACCGGGTGATCCCGGTCGTGCAGGCAACCGCGCGGATGGTGTCGGCCGCCTTGAATCGCGCCGCCTCGGCCCCATAAGCGCGGTCAGGGGGTTTTTCCAAACGTTATTGCCGGCCACACAAGGCCGCTGCGGAGCCGTGTGCCATGAATGAGCCAAATCAATCCGACCCGGTCGATTCGAACGCCGCACCCGACGCCGAGCGCAACCGCCTGGCCGTGCTCGAGGCCGAGCTGGTGGAGGCGCGTGCCGAGCAACTGCGCCTGCACGCCGAGATGGACAACCAGCGCAAGCGGCTGGCACGCGATGCCGAGTCAGCGCGCAAGTACGCGACCGATCGCCTGCTGGCCGAGTTGATTCCGGTCGCCGACAGCCTCGAAGCGGGCCTCGGCGTGCAGGCCGCGGATGCCACCAAGTTGCGCGAAGGCATGCAGTTGACCCTGCGCCTGCTCGACAAGGCGCTGGCCGGTAACGGCGTGAGCACGGTCGACCCGCTGGGTGTGGCCTTCGATCCCGAGGCGCATCAGGCCATGAGCATGGTCGAGGCGCCCGGGCAGGCGGCAGGCACCGTGGTCACCGTGTTCCAGAAGGGCTACCGCCTCAACGATCGATTGCTGCGTCCCGCGATGGTCGCGGTGGCGCGCGATTCCGAGTGATTCGTCGCACCGGCGCTTGAATCGCGCCGGTTCATCCACAAATCCTGAACATCGACGGCCCGTGGCGGCCGGCACTGCATCGGAGAACGTTCCATGGCCAAGATCATCGGCATCGACCTCGGCACCACCAATTCCTGCGTCGCCATCATGGATGGCGGCACGGTCAAGGTGATCGAGAATTCCGAGGGCGATCGCACCACGCCCTCGATCGTCGCCTTCACCAAGGACGACGAGGTACTGGTCGGCGCGCCGGCCAAGCGCCAGAGCGTGACCAACCCCAAGAACACCCTGTACGCGGTCAAGCGCCTGATCGGGCGCAAGTTCAACGAAGACGTGGTGCAGAAGGACGTCAAGCTGGTGCCCTACAACATCGTCGAGCACGACAACGGCGATGCATGGGTCGAGGCCAACGGCCGCCGCATGGCGCCGCCGGAAGTCTCGGCGAAGGTGCTGATGAAGATGAAGAAGACCGCCGAGGACTATCTCGGCGAAGCGGTCACCGAAGCGGTCATCACGGTGCCGGCCTACTTCAACGACAGCCAGCGCCAGGCGACCAAGGATGCCGGCCGCATCGCCGGCCTCGACGTCAAGCGCATCATCAACGAGCCGACTGCGGCAGCATTGGCCTATGGCCTCGACAAGAAGGGCGGCGATCGCAAGATCGCGGTGTACGACCTCGGCGGCGGCACCTTCGACGTGTCGATCATCGAGATCGCCTCGGTCGATGGGGAGATGCAGTTCGAGGTGCTCGCCACCAATGGCGATACCTTCCTCGGCGGCGAGGACTTCGACAACCGCGTGATGGATTTCCTGGTCGAGGAGTTCCTGAAGCAGGAAGGGATTGATCTGCGCAAGGACCCGCTCGCGCTGCAGCGTCTGAAGGATGCCGCCGAACGCGCCAAGATCGAGCTGTCGTCGGGCCAGCAGACCGACGTCAACCTGCCCTATGTGACTGCCGATGCGTCGGGTCCGAAGCATCTGAACATCAAGCTGACCCGTGCGAAGCTCGAGTCGCTGGTCGAAGATCTCGTTCGCCGCACCATCGAGCCATGCCGCACCGCGATGGCCGATGCCGGCCTGAAGCTGTCGGACGTCAGCGAGGTGATCCTCGTCGGCGGCCAGACCCGCATGCCGAAGGTGCAGTCGGCGGTGGCCGAGTTCTTCGGCAAGGAGCCGCGCAAGGATGTCAATCCCGATGAGGCGGTCGCGATCGGTGCGGCGGTACAGGGTGCGGTTCTCGCAGGCACCGTCAAGGACGTGCTGTTGCTCGACGTCTCCCCGCTGTCGCTGGGCATCGAGACCCTCGGCGGCGTGATGACCAAGTTGATCGAGAAGAACACCACGATCCCGACCAAGGCCGCGCAGACCTTCTCCACGGCCGACGACAACCAGACCGCGGTCACCGTGCACGTGCTGCAGGGCGAGCGCGAGCGCGCCTCGGCGAACAAGTCGCTGGCCAAGTTCGACCTGGCCGGTATCCAGCCCGCACCGCGCGGCATGCCGCAGGTCGAGGTCACCTTCGACATCGACGCCAATGGCATCCTGCACGTGTCGGCCAAGGACAAGAAGACCGGCAAGGAACAGCGGATCGAAATCAAGGCCGGCTCCGGGCTGTCCGAGGCGGAGATCCAGCAGATGGTGCGCGACGGCGAGGCGCATCGCGAAGACGACAAGCGCTTCCATGAACTGGTCGACACCCGCAACAAGGCCGACGCGCTGATCCATGCGACGCGTTCGGCGCTGAAGGAACACGGCGACAAGGTGCCCGGCGAAGCGATCGGTCCGATCGAGAGCGCGATCAAGGATCTCGAGGACGCGATGAAGTCCGACGACAAGGCGCGCATCGAAGCCAAGACCGCGGCGCTCGAGCAGGCCGCGCAGGCGCTGGCCGCATCGGCGGCGGCTGCCGGTCCGGGCGCTGGTGGCGGCGACGGTCCGGGTGCCGGCGACGGTAGTGCGAAGGCCGCTGCCGACGACGTGGTCGATGCCGAGTTCACCGAGGTCAAGGATCGCAAGCAAGGCTGATCCCGCCAACCTGCAGGCACGACGGCGCGGCAGCACTGCCGCGCCGTCGTGCGTTGTGGACCCATCCAGCCCGCGGCGCCCCAGCCGCCCCTGAACAGCGCGCCCCATGTCGAAACGCGACTACTACGAAGTCCTTGGTGTCGCGAAGTCCGCCTCCGAAGACGACATCAAGAAGTCCTATCGCCGGCTCGCGATGAAGCACCATCCGGATCGCAACGACGGCAACAAGGACGCGGAGCAGAAGTTCAAGGAGGCCAAGGAGGCCTACGAGGTGCTGTCCGATCCAGACAAGCGGCGCGCCTACGACGCCCACGGCCACGCGGCGTTCGAGGGCGGTGGCCGCGGTGCCGGGGGCGCCGATTTCGGCGACATCTTCGGCGACATCTTCGGCGACATCTTCGGTGGTGGCGGTCGCCAGCGGCAGCGCCGCGGCGCCGACTTGCGCTACGTGGTTGAACTGGATCTCGAAGAGGCCGTGTTCGGTGCCCAGCGCGAGCTCGAGATCCCGACTCTCGAGGAGTGCAAGCCGTGCAGCGGCTCGGGCTCGCTCGACGGCAAGCGCAAGACCTGTGCGACCTGTCGCGGGCATGGCCGCGTGCGGATGCAGAACGGCATCTTCTCGGTGCAGCAGGCGTGCCCGACCTGCGGTGGTGCAGGGCAGAGCATCGAGAATCCCTGCAAGGCCTGCCGCGGCGCCGGCCGCGTCGAGGGCGAGAAGACCCTGTCGGTCAAGATTCCGGCCGGCGTCGACGAGGGCGACCGGATCCGCCTTGCCGGAGAAGGCCAGGCCGGTCCGCGCGGGACCGCGGCGGGCGATCTGTTCGTCGAGGTGCACGTCAAGCCGCATCCGATCTTCCAGCGCGATGGCGCCGACCTGCACTGCGAAGTACCGATCCGCTTTTCGCAGGCCGCACTCGGTGGCGAAGTGGCGGTGCCGACGCTCGGCGGCGAGGCGCAGATCAAGATCCCCGCGGAAACCCAGACCGGCAAGCTGTTCCGCCTGCGCGGCAAGGGCGTCAAGCCGGTGCGCGGCGGCGACCACGGCGATTTGCTGTGCCGGGTGGTGGTCGAGACGCCCGTGCACCTGACCCGCAAGCAGAAGGACTTGCTCGAACAGTTCGAGGCCAGTTTCGATGATGGTCGCGAGCACACGCCGCGACAGTCCGGCTGGTTCGACGGCGTGCGCCAGTTCTGGGATCGCATGACCTCCTGAGCAGCGCTGCAGCCCGGGACGCTGCGCCATCGTCTGGCGCACACGGCTAGAATCGCGCGATGACAACCATCGCCATCGCCGTATCGGGGGCCTCCGGCCGGATGGGTCAGGCCGTATTGCGCCAGATCGAGATGCACGACGACTGCCGGCTCGCCGCGACCGTGGATCGGAGCACGGACGTGCAGGCTTTATCCGGGGTCGACGTGGTGATCGACTTCAGCGGCGCCGGCGGCTTCGATCGCGCACTGGCCCTGTGCGCGGCGCGCCAGATTGCGTTGGTCAGCGGAAGCACCGGCCTCGGTGCCTCGCAGTTCGCCGCGGCACGCGAGGCGGCACAGCGGATCCCCCTGTTGTGGGCGTCCAACTTCAGCCTCGCGATTGCGCTGCTGCGGCGGCTGACCGCTACCGCCGCGGCGACCTTGGGCGCCGAATACGATGTCGAGATCAGCGAAACCCATCACCGGAACAAGATCGATGCGCCGTCGGGCACCGCCCTGGCCCTCGGTGAGGCAGTCGCGGACGCGCGCGGCCAGCCCTTGGCTGAGCTTGCCTGCTATCAGCGGCAGGGAATCATCGGTCCCCGGCCACCCGGGGAAATCGGGTTCTCGGTCGTGCGGGCCGGCGACGTCGTGGGTGAGCACACGGTGATGTTCGCCGGCCCGGGCGAGCGCCTCGAATTGATCCACCGGGCGACCAGCCGCGAGGTTTTTGCGCGCGGTGCGGTGCGCTCGGCCCGCTGGATCGCGGGGCGGACGCCCGGCTGGTACGACATCGTCGACGTGCTCGAGGCGGGCTGAAGCGTCGCAGCGAGCGGCCAGAACGCTGCCTCGCGGCGGGAGACTACCCGCGTTCATCGGCTGTTTTCACGACTTCGGCCGCCCCCTCGCGCGTGGTCGTGGACACCCGAGCGTGACAAAACCTATCATTGGGGTCCGCACGTGGCATCGGCTACGCGGCCCGGCGGGCCGCGTTGCGTGAGGCTGCGCGTGCTTTTCCGACCGACCAAGGGCTGCCGTGACCACACCTGCTCTCCTCGCGCTTGCCGACGGCAATCTGTTCCACGGTGTATCGATCGGGGCGCCCGGCAGTTCCGTCGGCGAGGTCGTGTTCAACACGGCGATGTCGGGCTACCAGGAAATCCTGACCGACCCCTCGTATTCGCGGCAACTGGTCACGCTCACCTATCCGCATGTCGGCAACACCGGCATCAATGCGGTGGACGTCGAATCCGATGCGATCCACGCGGCGGGACTGATCGTACGCGACGTACCCGCGCGAGTGTCCAACTGGCGCAGCGAAGAATCGCTGGGTGCATACCTCGCGCGCCACGGCGTGGTCGGCATCGCCGAGATCGATACCCGGCGCCTGACCCGGATCCTGCGCGAATCGGGCGCGCAGAGCGGGTGTCTGGTGGCCGGCAGCGAGATCGATGCGGAAGCTGCGATCGCGAGCGCCCGGGCCTGGCCCGGTCTCAAGGGCATGGACCTGGCCAAGGTCGTGTCGACGAAACAGCGCTACGCCTGGACCGAGGGCAGTTACGACCTCGACCAGACGCGTTTCAAGAGCGTCGCCCCGATCCATCACGTGGTCGCATACGATTTCGGGGTCAAGCGCAACATCCTGCGCATGCTGGCCGACCGCGGCTGTCGCCTGACCGTGGTGCCAGCGCAGACGTCCGCATCCGAAGTGCTCGCGCTGCAACCCGACGGCGTGTTCCTGTCCAACGGCCCGGGCGACCCGGAGCCGTGCGACTACGCGATTGCCGCGATCGCCGAATTCATCCGTCGGCGGGTGCCGGTGTTCGGTATCTGCCTGGGCCACCAGCTGCTCGGCCTGGCCGCCGGCGCGTCGACGATCAAGATGAAGTTCGGCCACCATGGCGCCAACCACCCGGTACAGGATCTGGACACTGGACGGGTGATGATCTCCAGCCAGAACCACGGCTTTGCGGTCGATGAGTCGACCCTGCCGGCCAATATCCGCGCGACCCATCGCTCGCTGTTCGACGGCTCGCTGCAGGGCATGAGGCTGACCGATGCGCCGGCATTCGGCTTCCAGGGGCACCCCGAGGCGAGCCCCGGCCCGCACGACGTGGCCGGCCTGTTCGATCGGTTCCTGCAGGCCATGACGGCAAGCATGCCGACGCCGGGTCGGGTCGCGAGCGGTTGATCCGATGAACCGGGCAGCTTCAATGCGCAATGCCCTGACCCTGTGGCGACCGCCATCCCGGGTCGCTATCGCCGTTGTCGTACTCGCCCTGTTGCTGTTGCTCGTCGCATGGATGATCGCCCATCGGGCCAGCGCGCAGCTGGTCGACAGCCTGCGCTGGTTCGGTGACGCCGAGTATTCCTCCGCATCGGTTGGCCTTGGCGGCAGCGTGGAGTACCGCGGCTTCCGCCTGCGCTCGTCCGATCGGGCGAGCGGCGAAATATTCTCTGCGCGCAGCATCCGGCTGCAGACTCCGGGCCTGCACTGGCTGGTCTGGCATGGGCTGGTCGGTGGCCCATCAACGGGCGGCCTCGCCGACGCGATGGGGGCGGCACAACTGGCGCGGGTGCAGGAGAACGGCGCGGTGCCGCGTGCGTTTCCGGCCGCGCGGCGGCTCGGTCTGCGCATCGACGGACTGGTCGCCGGTCCCGGGCTCGCGCGTGCGGGCGACCTGCGCTGGTTCGGGCTGGTCAGCGCCGCGCCGGTCGACGCCGAAGGCTGCGACGGCCGTTCGCGCTTCACCCCGACCGACCTGACGGCAATGGGGCTCAGCGATTCGCCAACCCAGGTCGAGGCCTCGTTCGTGGCGAGCTCCAGCGATACCGCGATAATCGAGCTGGTGATCGAACGCTCGGGTGCTTCGCGAAGCGAACTGGAGATGACCGTGCGCGCGGACAACGTGCGCGGGCTGCTCGATTCGGACTGGTCCAAGATGGTGATCCTGGATCGACGCTGGAACGTGAGCGACCAGGGCTTCGTATCCGCGCGCAACCGCTGGTGCGCCACCCGCATGGGCGTCAGTCGCGATGGCTACGTCGATCGCCATCTGGCCGCGATCAAACGCCAACTGGCCACCATCGGCGCGGCCCCGGCCAGCGACCTCGAATCGTCCTATCGCCGCTATGCCGCGCGGGGCGGCGAGATTACCTGGCACTCGCGCCCGAACCTGACCACGCCGGTCGGGCAGTTGGCGCGCTTCACCGTCGCCGAACAGTTGCGGATCCTCAACGCCACACTGGAGAGCGTGCGCGGTCGCGCAGCGCCGTTCCGCTTCGATTTCACGCCGGTGCTGCCGGTACTGTCCACCGCGCCTGCCGCGGTTGCCGATTCCGCGCCTGCGATCGACGCGGCGATCACGGCCGCGGGCGGTAGCGGCACGAGCGCTCCCGCACTGGAGGGGTCGCCAGCGTCCGGTATGGGGATTGCCAGCAGTTCTTCACCCGCGCTTCCTGCCGACACCGGCCCCGGTGCTGCGGTGCCGCCGATTGACAATGCATCCCCCGCGCAGTCTGCGACCAGTCGCGATCTGCCGGCCCGTTTCGAGCGCTCGCCGGCGGTTGCAGGGCAGCCTTCGACGCCGACGTCGGTGCCATCGCCGATTGCGACTGCCGAAGCGCGCCCGCAGCCCGCGGCGGCACGGCAACCCGCACCAAGGATTGCGCTGCCGCCGGGCGCCGATCGGCCCGCGCAAACGCCAGCGGCGCGTCCGACCCTCGCGCGAGCGGCCCCGCAGCCGTCGGTCTCCGTGTTGACCTCGCCGGGTCGCAGGCTGGTTTATGGCGAGCTTTCGCAGCTCGTTGGCAGCCGGCTGGAGATCCGCAGCAGCTACGGCATCACCCGCCGCGGCTCGCTGGAGAAGTACACCGACACCGCGATCACGGTGCGGCTGGAAGGCCGCGAGCGCGGCATGAGCGTGACGATGCCGCAGCCGACCGTTCGCGAGGTGCGTCTGCTCGACTACCGCTCGGCCAGCGATGTCGCGCCGACCGACGGCTGAGCGCATCGGGTAGAATCGTCGGGCTCCAGCCAACGCCGTGCCCGTAAACCGACCCACGCGGTTCGTCGATCGCCGGCGGCGGCGAGGGTGCGGTCGAACGGCTGTGCGGGGATTCGAGCGGGAGCACGCAACCACATCACGCAGCGCGGCGGTCGACCCTGACCGCTGCCGAGGACGGCCATGCCCAAACGTACCGACATCCAGACCATCCTGATCATCGGCGCCGGGCCGATCGTGATCGGCCAGGCCTGCGAGTTCGACTATTCCGGTGCGCAGGCCTGCAAGGCCCTCAAGCAGGAAGGCTATCGGGTGGTGCTGGTCAATTCCAACCCGGCCACGATCATGACCGATCCGGACACCGCCGACGCGGTGTACATCGAACCGATCAACTGGCAAACGGTCGAGAGGATCATCGCCAAGGAGCGTCCACAAGCGCTGCTGCCGACCATGGGCGGGCAGACCGCCCTCAACTGCGCGCTGGATCTCGCCGACCACGGCGTGCTGGAGAAATACGCAGTGGAGTTGATCGGTGCCTCGCGCGAAGCGATCCGCCTGGCCGAAGACCGCGAGCTGTTCCGCAAGGCGATGATCGAGATCGGCCTCGACGTGCCGCGCGCGGGCATCGCGCGCTCGCTGGAGCAGGCCCACGAGATCCAGGCCATGGTCGGCTTCCCGACCATCATCCGCCCGAGCTTCACGCTCGGCGGTTCCGGCGGCGGCATCGCCTACAACCGCGAGGAATTCGTCGAGATCGTCGGCCGCGGGATCGAGCTGTCGCCGGTCGGTGAAGTGCTGGTCGAAGAGTCGGTGCTCGGCTGGAAGGAGTTCGAGATGGAAGTGGTCCGCGACCGTGCGGACAACTGCATCATCGTGTGCTCGATCGAAAACCTCGATCCGATGGGCGTGCATACCGGCGATTCGATCACGGTGGCGCCGGCGCAGACCTTGACCGACAAGGAATACCAGCGCCTGCGCGACGCCTCGATCGCGGTGCTGCGCAAGATCGGCGTGGATACCGGCGGCTCCAACGTGCAGTTCGGCGTCAACGCGCAGGACGGCCGCGTGGTGGTGATCGAGATGAACCCGCGCGTGTCGCGGTCCTCGGCGCTGGCATCCAAGGCCACCGGCTTCCCGATCGCCAAGGTCGCGGCCAAGCTGGCGGTCGGCTACACGCTCGACGAACTGCGCAACGACATCACCGGTGGCCTGACCCCGGCCTCGTTCGAGCCGGCGATCGACTACGTGGTGACCAAGATCCCGCGTTTCGCGTTCGAGAAGTTCCCAGCCGCCGATTCGCGCCTGACCACGCAGATGAAGTCGGTCGGCGAAGTGATGGCGATGGGCCGCACGTTCCAGGAATCGGTGCAGAAGGCGCTGCGCGGGCTGGAGATCGGCGCCGATGGACTCAATCCCAAGGTGTCCGCGGAACTCGACGACGAGCACCGCGCGCACGAACTGATGCGCCAGTTGCGCGAGCCCGGCCCGGATCGTTTGTTTTACGTGGCCGATGCATTCCGCGCCGGCTTCGGCCTCGAGCGCATTTTCGAGCTGTCGTTCATCGACCCATGGTTCCTCGCGCAGATCGAAGACCTGGTCGCCACCGAGGGCCAGGTCGCAGCGCAGGGCCTCGCGCGCATCGATGCGGCGCGCATGCGCGCACTCAAGCGCAAGGGGTTCTCGGATGCGCGGCTGGCCAGCCTGCTCGCGACCGACGAGACCGCGGTGCGCAGGCTGCGCCACGCGTTCGGCGTGCGTCCGGTGTACAAGCGCGTCGACTCCTGCGCCGCCGAATTCGCCACCAATACGGCCTACATGTACTCGACCTACGAGGAAGAGTGCGAATCGCTGCCGACCACCCGCGAGAAGATCATCGTGCTCGGTGGCGGCCCGAACCGGATCGGGCAGGGCATCGAGTTCGACTATTGCTGCGTTCACGCGGCGATGGCGCTGCGCGAGGATGGCTACGAGACCATCATGGTCAACTGCAATCCCGAGACCGTGTCGACCGATTACGACACCTCCGACCGGCTGTACTTCGAACCGGTGACGCTGGAGGACGTGCTCGAGATCGTGCACATCGAAAACCCGCGCGGGGTGATCGTGCAGTACGGCGGCCAGACCCCGCTGAAGCTCGCGCGCGCGCTGGAAGCCAACGGCGTGCCGGTGATCGGCACCTCGGCCGACTCGATCGACCTGGCCGAGGACCGCGAGCGCTTCCAGCAACTGATCCAGGGTCTTGGCCTGAACCAGCCGGCCAACCGCACCGCGCGCAATCCCGACCAGGCGCTCGCGCTGGCGCGCGAGATCGGCTATCCACTGGTGGTGCGACCGAGCTACGTGCTGGGCGGGCGCGCGATGGAAGTGGTGTATTCCGACGTCGACCTCAAGCGCTACATCACCGACGCGGTGCGGGTGTCGAACGATTCGCCGGTGCTGCTCGATCGGTTCCTCGACAATGCGACCGAGGTCGACGTCGACGTGGTGGCCGACCATTCCGGTGCGGTGCTGATCGGCGGGATCATGGAACACATCGAGGAAGCCGGCGTGCACTCGGGCGACTCCTCGTGTTCGCTGCCGCCGTATTCGCTGAGCCCGGCGATCCAGGACCAGTTGCGTACCCAGGTCGCGCAGATGGCGCGCGCGCTGAAAGTGGTCGGGCTGATGAACACCCAGTTCGCGATCCAGGGCGACAACATCTTCGTGCTGGAGGTCAATCCACGCGCCTCGCGCACGGTGCCGTTCGTGTCCAAGGCGACCGGCATTCCGCTGGCCAAGATCGCCGCGCGCTGCATGGCCGGCCGCAGCCTCGCCGAGCAGGGCGCCACCCGCGAGGTGGTGCCTGCGTACTATTCGGTCAAGGAAGCGATCTTCCCGTTCCTGAAGTTCCAGGGCGTCGATCCGATCCTGGGCCCCGAGATGCGCTCCACCGGCGAGGTGATGGGGGTCGGCGCCACTTTCGGCGAAGCCTTCGCCAAGGCGCACGAAGCGGCCAACATCAACGCGCCGAAGGCCGGCAAGGCGTTCATCAGCGTGCGCGATCCCGACAAGGCGCGCGTGCTGCCTGTCGCGCAGGAGCTGATCCGGCGCGGCTTCACCCTGGTCGCCACCACTGGCACCTGCGAATACCTCGCGCAACACGGCGTGGTCTGCGAGCGCATCAACAAAGTGCTCGAGGGTCGGCCGCACGTGGTCGATCTGATTAAGAACGGCGAACTGGTGTTCATCGTCAACACCACCGAGGGGCGTGCTGCGATCGCGGACTCGTTTTCGATCCGCCGCGAGGCGTTGCAGGCTCGCGTCACCTACACCACCACGGTGGCCGGCGCGCGCGCGCTGGTCAACTCGCTCGATCACCGTGGTTCCGGCCAGGTGGTTTCGCTGCAGGCCCTGCACGCTTCGATCGGCGCCTGACCGGTCCCGCCCCCAACCCTCCGACGGAATCGCCCATGAAGAGAACTCCATTCACCGCGGTCGGCGCCAAGCGGTTGCGCGAGGAACTCGAGCGGCTCAAGAGCGTGGTGCGGCCGCAGATCATCCAGGCGATCGCCGAGGCGCGCGCGCACGGCGATCTGAAGGAGAATGCCGAGTACCACGCCGCGCGCGAGCAGCAGGGATTCACCGAGGGCCGGATCCAGGAGCTCGAGGGTGCGCTTTCCTACGCGGAGATCATCGACACCAGCAAGCTCAACGCGGGCTCGCGCATCGTGTTCGGGGCGCACGTCGAACTCGAGGAACACGACAGCGCCGAGCTGGTGAAGTACCAGATCGTCGGCGATCTCGAATCGGACATCCGCGAGGGCCGCATTTCGGTCAGCTCGCCGGTCGCGCGCGCCCTGATCGGCAAGAGCGAAGGCGACGTGGTGGCGATCGAAACCCCGCGCGGCACCCGGCGTTACGAAGTAGTCGCCGTCAGCTACGCGGGCTGAGCCGCGGTGGGCGAGGGCAGCCGGGGCTGGTGAACGCACTGACCATCCTGCTGGCAAGACGCGCTGCGCTGGCCTCCGCAGCGCAGCCACTGCCGGTCCTGCAACTGTTGCTCGCGCGCGGCGTCTGCCGTCCCGCCGACGCGGGCGCCGAGCACCCGTTCCTGTCGAGGTTCTTCGGCCTGCAGCGATCTCCGTGGCCGTTCGCCGCATTGACCCGTGCGCTGGATGCGCCGGACGCGCGCGACGGCATCTGGGTGCGGGCCGATCCCGCGCACCTGCGCCCGGACATCGCCGGTGCGCATCTGCTGGCGGTCGGTACGCTGCAACTGGATCCCGACGAAGTCGACGAGCTGCGGCGCGCGTTGGCGCCGCTGTTCGGCGATGTCGGCATGCAGCTGTCGACGCCGCATCCGGATCGCTGGTATCTGCATTTGCCGCCTGCCGCAAAATTGCCGCTGCTGTCGCCGCCTTGGCGCGCGCTGGGCGAAGACCTGCGCGCCCACTGGCCGCAGGGCCCCGAGGCCGCCCGCTGGCAGCGCCTGCTCAACGAATGCCAGATGTTGTTGCATGCGCATCCGGTCAACCTCAAGCGCGCCGCCAGCGGTCGTGTGACCGCCAATACGCTGTGGTTCTGGGGCGCGGGCGCCTGGCCGACCCAGGTATCCACGCAACTTGCGGCGATCGCCAGCGACGATCCGCTGCTGCTTGCGCTGGCGCGCGCGTCGTCGACGCCAGCCGGACCGAGCATGCCGCAACACGACAGCGGGCGCGCACTGCTGGATCTGCGCGGCGTGCGCGATCCCCTGGTGCTCGATGCGAGCTGGCTGGCCCCCGCGTGGCGCGCGCTGCGCTCCGGTCGCCTGCACTCGATCACGCTGCAGTTCGCCGATGGCGAACAAATCATCACCAGTCGCGGCGGCGCGTTCGCTTTCTGGCGCCGCCCGCAGGCGCTGGACTGATGACTGCCAGTCGCATCGAGCGCCGCTCCGCGGCCACCATTGCGCCGCTGCAGGATGCGGGCATCGCGCCGCTGCTCGCGCGCATCTACGCCGGACGCGGCGTCGAGGACCCCGGCCAGATCGACCATCGCCTGCGCCACCTGCTCGCGCCACAACTGCTCGGCGGGATCGGGCCGGCTGCTGCACTGCTGGCGGCTGCGATCAGCGAAGGCCAGCGCATCATCGTGGTCGGCGACTTCGATGCCGATGGTGCGACCGGCTGCGCGGTGGCGGTATCCGGGCTACGCATGCTCGGTGCCGATGATCCGCAGTTCGCGGTGCCGCATCGCGCGGTGCATGGCTACGGACTGGGCCCCGCGCTGGTCGATTCGCTGCGCCCGCGCGTGCCGCAACTGATCGTGACGGTCGACAACGGGATCAGCAGCATTGCCGGAGTCGCGGCCGCGCAGGCGATCGGCGTGCCGGTGCTGGTCACCGACCATCATCTGCCCGGCGCGCAGTTGCCGCAGGCGGCCGCGATCGTCAATCCCAACCTGCCGGGCGATCCGTTCCCGAGCAAGGCGCTGGCAGGCGTGGGCGTGATGTTCTACCTGCTGCTGGCCACGCGCGCCGCACTGCGTAGCACCGGTTGGTTCAGCGGCCCACGCAGCGAACCTGACCTCGCGGTACTGCTCGATCTGGTCGCGGTCGGCACCGTCGCCGACCTGGTGCCACTGGACCGCAACAACCGCATCCTGGTGGCTGCAGGCCTGCGCCGCATCTGCGCGGGACTCGCCTGCGCGGGCGTCAAGGCGCTGTTCGAGGTCGCCGGGCGCGATCCGGAACGCGCCTGCGCGAGCGACCTCGGTTTCGCGATCGGGCCGCGCATCAATGCCGCGGGCCGGCTCGACGACATGGCGATCGGCGTGCACTGCCTGCTCAGCACCGATCCGCAGGAGGCCCGGCGGCTTGCCGCGCAGCTCGATGGCATCAATGCGGAACGCCGCGAGCTGCAGGCGCACATGACCGATGAGGCTGCAGCGATCCTCGCCGCGCTCGACGCGCCGCGGAATCCGCCGGCCGGCGTGTGCATGTTCGATCCGGGCTGGCATCCCGGCGTGGTCGGACTGGTCGCGTCGCGGATCAAGGAGCGATTGCACCGGCCGGTGGTCGCATTCGCGCCGGTGACCGAGGGCGCGGACGAGCTGCGCGGCTCCGGGCGCTCGATCGACGGCTTCCACCTGCGCGACGCGCTGGCCGAAGTCGACGCGCTGTGTCCCGGCCTGCTGACCCGCTTCGGCGGCCATGCGATGGCTGCCGGCTTGAGCCTGCCGCGCTCGGCCTATCCGCTGTTTGCGCAGCTGTTCGCCGAAGTGGCGGCGCGCCGGCTCGAGCGCAGTACCGATGATCCACGGTTCTGGAGCGATGGCGAACTCGCGGCAGGCGATGCGACGCTGCAACTGGCCGATGCGCTGCGCGCGGCCGGACCGTGGGGCCAGGCTTTCCCGGAGCCCTGCTTCGACGGACTGTTCGGGGTCGACGAGGTGCGGGTGGTCGGGGTGCGCCACCAGCGCCTGCGACTGCGTCACGCGGAATGCGGCACCTGCGTCGAAGCGATGCACTTCGGTGGCGTGGCCGAGGGCGCACCCGGCGCGCGGATCAGGGTGCTCTACCAGCTGGCTGCCGACGAATGGCGCGGCGAGCGGCGCGCGCGGATGTTCGTGCGCTACCGCGAACCGGCGTGACGATCCGGCGCGCGGAACCGTTCTGTTAGAATCGACGGCTCGTTCAAGCACTCCGCCAGACCATGATCGAGCAGGGCCAGTTCTTCGCGCGCATCGCCGACCTCAAGGGTCGGGTGCAGTCGCTCAGGGGGTATCTTTGACTTCGACACCAAGCGCGAGCGCCTGGAAGAAGTCGGTCGCGAGCTGGAAAGCCCGACCGTGTGGGAAAACCCCAAGCGGGCGCAGGATCTCGGCCGCGAGCGCGCCTTGCTCGACCAGGTCGTCGGCACCCTGAGCACACTCGGCGGCAGCCTCGACGAGGCTTCCGATCTGTTCGAGATGGCGGTCGCCGAGCAGGACACCGCGACCGTGGCTTCGATCGTCGAGGATCTCGACCGCATCGCCCGGCAAACCGAGGCGCTGGAGTTCCAGCGCATGTTCTCGGGGCCGATGGACACCCACAACTGCTTCGTCGACATCCAGGCCGGCGCCGGCGGCACCGAGGCGCAGGACTGGGCCGAGATGCTGCTGCGCATGTACCTGAAGTGGTGCGACGCACGCGGCTGGAAAGCCGAGTTGATGGAAGCCTCGGCCGGCGAAGTGGCCGGCATCAAGAGCGCGACCTTCCGCGTCGAAGGCCACTATGCCTACGGCTGGTTCAAGACCGAGACCGGCGTGCACCGGCTGGTGCGCAAGTCGCCGTTCGATTCCGACAACCGCCGGCACACCTCGTTCACCGCGGTGTTCGTCGCACCCGAGGTCGACGACGAGATCGACATCCAGATCAATCCGGCCGATCTGAAGACCGACGTCTACCGCGCCTCCGGTGCGGGCGGCCAGCACGTCAACAAGACCGAGTCGGCGGTGCGCATCACCCACCTTCCCACCAATACCGTGGTCGCGTGCCAGAACGAACGCTCGCAGCACGCCAATCGCGACCGTGCGATGAAGATGCTCGCGGCCAAGCTCTACGAGCTGGAAGTGCAGAAGCGCAACGTCGAGAAGGACAAGCTGGAAGCGTCCAAGAGCGATATCGGCTGGGGTTCGCAGATCCGCTCCTACGTGCTCGATCAGTCGCGGATCAAGGATCTGCGCACTGGCGTGGAGCGCTCCGATACCCAGCGAGTGCTCGATGGCGACCTCGATGAATTCGTCGAGGCCAGCCTGAAGTCCGGCCTCGAAGCCGGTTCCAAACGCGCTGACGCGATCTGATTCCAAGGGCAGCTGCGTGGGCTGCCCGATTACACTCCACAGGTAGCCGCCCGGGCTGCCCGATCACCCTCCGCAGGCAAGCCGCATGACCGAGCCACACAACGAGGCGACCCCTGTCGCGATCGATGCCAACAAGCTGATCGCCGAGCGTCGCGCCAAACTCGCAGCAATCCGCGACCACGGCGGCGCCTATCCGAACGATTTCGTGCCGGATGCGTTCGCGGCCGACCTGCAGCATGAATTCGCCGACACCGATCGCTGGACCACCGAGGCGCTCGATGCGCTCGCGCGCAGCGTGCGGATCGCCGGCCGGATGCTGGCCAAGCGGATCATGGGCAAGGCCTCGTTCGCACAGGTGCAGGACGGTTCGGATGCGTGGCAGGGCGCGCCTGCCAATGTGCCATCGCGGATCCAGCTGTTCCTGCAGCAGTCCGCGCTCGGCGACAGCTACGACGCGTTCAAGGCGTGGGATGTCGGCGACATCGTCGGCGTGGAGGGCAGCCTGACCCGCACCCGCACCGGCGAGCTGTCGGTGCGCTGCACGTCGGTACGCCTGCTGGCCAAGGCGCTGCGGCCGTTGCCGGACAAGTGGCATGGGCTGTCGGACGTCGAGACCCGCTATCGGCAGCGCTACGTGGACCTGGCGATCAATCCGGAATCGCGGCGCGTGTTCGCGCCGCGCGCCAAGCTGATCCGGGTGATCCGCGATTTCCTCGAAGCGCCCGACCGGCGCTTCCTCGAAGTCGAGACGCCGATGATGCATGCGATTCCCGGTGGTGCGACCGCACGCCCCTTCGTGACCCATCACAACGCGCTCGATCTGGACATGTACCTGCGGGTTGCGCCGGAGCTGTACCTCAAGCGCCTGGTGGTCGGCGGCTTCGATCGGGTCTACGAGATCAACCGCAACTTCCGCAACGAGGGCGTGAGCACCCGGCACAATCCCGAGTTCACCATGCTGGAGCTCTACCAGGCCTATGCGACTTATCACGAGGTGATGGACCTGACCGAGGCGATGATCCGCACTGCCGCGCAGGCCGTGTGCCAGCGCACCGCCTTGCAGTGGGAGGGCCGGGAGATCGACGTCGGTCCTGCATTCCGGCGCTGGCGGCTCGATGATGCGGTGCTGCACCACAACCCGCAGGTCGGCGCCGGGCAATTGCGCGACCGCGACGCGCTGGCCGCCCACTGCACGCGGTTGGGCATGGCGGTGCGCGCAGAGTATGGCTGGGGCAAGCTGCTGCTGGAGATCTTCGAAAAGACCGTCGAATCGCACCTGGTCCAGCCGACCTTCATCACTGCATATCCGGTGGAAGTCTCACCGCTGGCGCGTGCGAACGACACCGATGCGGGCATCACCGATCGCTTCGAACTGTTCGTGGGCGGCAAGGAGATCGCCAACGGCTTCAGCGAGTTGAACGATCCCGACGACCAGGCCGAGCGGTTTCGCTTGCAGGTGGCGCAGAAGGACTCCGGCGACGCCGAGGCGATGGGCTTCGACGCCGACTACATCCGCGCACTCGAATACGGGCTGCCACCGACCGGAGGCCTCGGGGTCGGCATCGATCGCCTCGCCATGCTGCTGTCCGACCAGGCGTCGATCCGCGACGTGCTGCTGTTTCCCTACATGCGCCCGGAGACCTGAAGAGTGCAATCCCTCCCAGGCGCGGGGGCTGTTACTCGACGCGTGCACCAGGCTTTGACCCGACCCCATGCACATCCCGCGAGCCGTGATCCACGTCGACATGGACGCATTCTATGCGTCGGTCGAACAGCTCGATCGCCCTGAGTTGAAGGGCTTGCCGGTGATCGTCGGCGGCGTGGGCGCGCGTGGCGTGGTGGCGACCGCAAGCTATGAAGCGCGGCGTTTCGGAGTGCGTTCGGCGATGCCCGGTTCGGTCGCGCGCCGACTGTGTCCGGCCGGCATATTCGTCGCCCCGCGCATGCAGCGCTATGCCGAAGTGTCGGCGATGGTGTTCGCGATCCTGCGTGAGTTCACGCCGCAGGTCGAAGGCCTTTCGCTCGACGAAGCATTCCTCGATGTCACCGGCAGCCGCCGCCTGCACGGCGAAATGACCGACATCGGGTTGCGCATCCGGGTAGCGGTACGCGAACGGGTCGGCCTGGCCTGTTCGGTCGGCATGGCGCACAACAAGCTGCTCGCCAAGCTCGCCACCGAGTTGGCGAAGCCCGACGGAACCTTCCACCTGCGCGCCGAGCGGGTCCACGAGATCCTCGACCCGTTGCCGGTGACCCGCTTGTGGACCATCGGCAAGGTCGCCGGCGAACGGTTGGAGAAGATCGGGGTCCGCACCATCGGCGAGTTGCGCGGCGCGGATCCACGCTTGCTCGCAGGCGCCCTGGGTTCGCACGCGGTGGGGGCGCAGCGACTCGCAGCGGGCATCGACGAGCGCGAAGTGGTACCCGACCGGGAGGAGAAGTCGATCGGCGCAGAGCACACCTTCGATGCCGATCTGGACACGCTCGACGCGGCGCGCCACTGGTTGATGCGCCTGTGCGAGCGGGTCGGTGAGCGCGCGCGCGCGCATCGACTGATGGGCCGGACGGTCACCGTGAAACTGCGCATCCCCCCGTTCGAGACCTCGACCAGGCAGTGCACGCTCTCCGCGCCGATCGATGCGACCGGATCGCTGCACGACGCTGCGTCGCGGATGCTGGATCAATGGTGGCACGAGCGCAGCGATCGGCGCTTGCGGCTGCTCGGGGTGAGCCTGTCGGGGTTCGAGGCCCCGGCAGTTACGCAGCAGTCGGAGATGTTCGGTTCAGCCGCGAGGGCAACCCAACCCGACCCGGTGCTCGACCGGATCAACCAGCGATTCGGCCGCGGCGCGATCGGGCGCGCGCGTGCGCTGCGCAAGGACCCATCCGCCGACGACTGAGTGCCGACCGGTTTCCGGCGGCACTCGCCGGGGAGCCGGCGCTGCGCTCAGGCCGCGGGGCTCGGCGCGTTGTCGCGCAACTCGCGGCGCAGGATCTTGCCGACGTTGGTCTTCGGCAGCGAATCGCGGAACTCGACGAAGCGCGGCAGCTTGTAGCCGGTGAGGTTGATCTTGCAGTGCGCACGCACATCCTCGGCGGTCAATGCCGGATCCTTCTTGACGATCACGACCTTGACCGCCTCGCCGGATTTTTCGTCGGGCACGCCGACCGCGGCGACTTCCATCACGCCCGGCATCGCCGCGATCACGTCCTCGATCTCGTTGGGATACACGTTGAAGCCCGATACCAGGATCATGTCCTTCTTGCGGTCGACGATATAGAAGAAACCCTGCTCGTCCATGCGTCCCATGTCGCCGGTGCGCAGCCAGCCGTCGGGCATCAGCATCTTGGCGGTATCTTCCTCGCGCTGCCAATAGCCCTTCATCACTTGCGGCCCGCGGATGCAGATCTCGCCGACTTCGCCAATCGCGAGATGTTTGCCGTCGTCGTCCTGCACGCTCAGCTCGGTCGACGGCGCGGGCACGCCGATCGAGCCGTTGTAGTCGCCGCCGAGGATGTTGACCGTCGCGACCGGTGCGCTCTCGGTCATGCCGTAGCCTTCGATCAACGAGCAGCCGGTGACCTTCTTCCAGCGTTCGGCGACCGCGCGCTGCACCGCCATGCCGCCGCCGAACGACATCTTGAGCTTGCTGAAGTCGACCTGGTCGAAGCCCGGAGTATTGAGCAGGCCGTTGAACAGCGTGTTCACGCCGGTGATCGCGGTAAAACGAAGGGTCGCTATTTCCTTGACGAACCCGGCCATGTCGCGCGGGTTGGTGATCAGGACGTTGAGCCCGCCGTACTTCATGAACACCAGGCAATTACAGGTCAGCGCGAAGATGTGATACAGCGGCAGCGCGGTGATCATCACCTCGTGGCCGAGGTCGATCCGGCTGCCGAACCACGCCGACACCTGCTGCATGTTGGCGACCATGTTGCGATGGGTGAGCATCGCGCCCTTGGCCACGCCAGTTGTGCCTCCCGTGTACTGCAGGTACGCGTTGTCGTCGGGCCCGAGCTGCACGCTGGGTGCCGGGCCCGATGCGCCGCGCGCGAGCGCGTCGTTGAAGCGGATCGCCGAGGGGATGCTGTACTCCGGGATCAGCTTCTTGACGTGGCGGGCGACGAAATTGACGATCAGGCCCTTCGGAAAGCCCAGCATGTCGCCGAGGCCGGTGGTGATCACCTGGCGGAGCTTGGTCTCGCCGAGCACCTGCTGCACCACGCTGGCGAAATTGTCGAGCACCACGATCGCGGATGCGCCGCAATCGTTGAGCTGGTGCTTGAGCTCGCGCGGGGTGTACATCGGGTTGGTGTTGACCACCGTCAGACCCGCGCGCAACACGCCGAACAGCGCGATCGGATATTGCAGGATGTTGGGCAGCATGATCGCGACCCGATCGCCGCGCTTGAGCTTGAGGTGGTCGAGCAGGTAGGCCGCAAAGTTCGCGCTCATCCGGTCGACTTCGGCATAGGTCAGTTGCTTGCCGAAGTTGGTGAAGGCCGGGCGCGTTGCGAACTGCCGGCAGGCGTCGGCGAGTACGTGGGTCACCGACGGGTAGGCGTTCACGTCGACTTCCGCCGGGGTACCCTGCGGATAGGTTTTCAGCCAGATCTTCTCAGCGCCCATGTTCGACTTCGCCTCCCCCGTGCAATCCATGAACCGATTCGTGCGGCAGCGCAACACAATCCGCGGACGCCCGAAGATTCCATCGATTGGAGCACAGCACCCCCGTTACGACAAGCCGATTCGGCTGCTGCTCTGCCTGTTGCCGTGCCTGCTGGTCGCATGTGCGGGCGAGGGGCCGGAAGCGCGCCTGCGCGCGAGCATGGCGTCGATGGAAGCGGCGATCGAAGCGCGCCAGCCCGGCGACTTCGTCGAGCATGTCAGCGAGGATTTCGTCGGCGGCAGCGAGCGCATCGACCGCCGCATGCTGCGCGGGTTCCTGGCCAGCCAGATGCTCGGCAATCAGCGGATCGAAGTACTGCTCGGCTCGCCGGAGATCACCCTGCACGGCGAGCGCGCGACCGTCAGCGTATCCGCCACGGTGATCGGCGGGCGCATGTTCCCCGAACGTGGCGAGATCATCCAGATTGTCAGCGGCTGGCGTCTGGAGGATGGGCAGTGGCGCTGCTACACCGCCGAGTGGAAGCGTGGCTGAACGCGCGCGATGGGGCCGTCGGATCCGGCCCCACCGCGCATCGCGGGTCAGGCGGCGCGCTTGGCGCTGCCCGCGAGCTGGCGCAGCACGTACTGCAGCAGGCCGCCGTGGCGCATGTACTCGATTTCCTTTGGCGTGAGCAGCAGCACGTTGGCGGTGAAGCGGATCTCGCCGGCCCCGCCCGTGGCGACCACTTCGACCTGCTTGGCCGCACCATCGTTGAGGCCGGCGATGGTGAACTCCTCATCGCCCTTCAGGCCCAGCGTCGACGCGTTTTCGCCGGGCAGGAACGACAGCGGCATCACGCCCATGCCGACCAGGTTGGCGCGGTGGATGCGCTCGAAGCTCTCGGCGATCACCGCACGCACGCCGAGCAGCATGGTGCCTTTGGCGGCCCAGTCGCGCGATGAACCGGTGCCGTATTCCTTGCCGGCCAGTACCACCAGCGGAACCCGTTCGGCCTTGTAACGTTGCGCGGCCTCGTAGATCGACATCCGTTCGCCGGACGGCTGGTGCAGGGTATAACCGCCTTCCTCGCCACCCAGCATCAGGTTCTTGATCCGGATGTTGGCGAAGGTGCCGCGCACCATCACGTCGTCGTTGCCGCGCCGCGCACCGTAGGAATTGAAATCCGCCTTGGTCACGCCGCGTTCCTGCAGGAAACTGCCGGCCGGTGAGCTGGCCTTGATGTCGCCTGCGGGCGAGATGTGGTCGGTGGTGATCGAGTCGCCGAAGATGCCCAGCGCGCGGGCGTGGTGGATGTCGGAGATCGTGCCGACCTCGAGCGTCATGCCGTCGAAGTAGGGCGGATGCTTGATGTAGGTCGAGGCTTCGTCCCACTGGTACAGCGCACCATCCGGAGATGCGACCTGGTTCCAGCGACTGTCGCCGGCGAACACGTTCGCATAAGCCTGGCGGAACAGTTCCGGGCCGACGGTGCGCGCGATGGTGTCGGCGATTTCCTGGTTGGAAGGCCAGATGTCGCGCAGGTACACCGGTTCGCCGTCGTGGCCGACACCGAGCGGATCGACGCTGAGATCTATGTTGACGGTGCCGGCGATCGCATAGGCCACGCACAGCGGCGGCGAGGCGAGGTAGTTCGCCTTGACCTCGGGATGCACGCGGCCTTCGAAGTTGCGGTTGCCCGACAATACCGAGGCGACGATCAACTCGCCGTCGGCGATCGCCTTGCTGACTTCCGCGGGCAATGGTCCGGAATTGCCGATGCAGGTCGTGCAGCCGTAGCCGACCACGAAGAACTTCAACTTCTCCAGATCGTCGAGCACGCCGGCTTTCTTGAGGTACTCGGTGACCACCAGCGAACCCGGCGCCAGCGAGGTCTTGACCCACGGCTTGACGCTGAGTCCCTTGGCGACCGCGTTGCGCGCCAGCAGGCCCGCGCCGAGCATCACCGCCGGGTTGGAGGTGTTGGTGCACGAGGTGATCGCGGCGATCACCACCGCGCCATCGCTGAGCTCGAAGGCTTTGCCATCGATCGAGCAGCTCGCCTTGCCGGGCGTCGCGACTTTCGACTTGGCCGCGCGCGCCTCGGACATCGGGTTGCGCATCTCGGCGAAGTTGGCCGCCACGTTCTCGAGCAGCACGCGATCCTGCGGGCGCTTGGGGCCGGCCATCGATGGTTTGACCGAGGCCATGTCCAGGCCCAGCGTCGCGCTGTAGTCGGCGACCACCGACGGGTCGCGCCACAGGCCCTGTGCCTTCGCATAGGCCTCCACCAGTGCGACCTGCTCGTCGCTGCGGCCCGACAGGCGCAGGTAGTTCAGCGATTCGGCATCGATCGGGAAGATGCCGCAGGTCGCGCCGTATTCGGGCGCCATGTTGGCGATGGTGGCGCGATCGGCCAGCGGCAGGTGATCGAGCCCGGGACCGTAGAACTCGACGAACTTGTTGACCACGCCGTGCTTGCGCAGCATCTGGGTCACGGTGAGCACGAGGTCGGTTGCGGTCGCACCTTCCGGCAGCTTGCCGTCGAGCTTGAAGCCGACCACTTCGGGGATCAGCATCGACGAGGGCTGGCCGAGCATCGCGGCCTCGGCCTCGATGCCGCCCACGCCCCATCCGAGCACGCCGATGCCGTTGATCATCGTGGTGTGCGAGTCGGTGCCGAACACGGTGTCCGGGAATACCTGCCACTCGCCGTTCTTCTCCGCGGTCATCACCACGCGGGCGAGGTTTTCGAGGTTCACCTGGTGCACGATGCCGGTGCGCGGGGGCACCACCTTGAAGTTGTTGAACGCCTTCTGGCCCCAGCGCAGGAATGCGTAACGCTCCTGGTTGCGCTGGAATTCGATGCGCACGTTGTTGTCCACCGAGTCGGCCTTGCCGAACTCGTCGACCTGCACCGAGTGGTCGATCACCAACTCCGCGGGGGCCAGCGGATTGATCCGGTTCGGATCGCCACCGAGCTTGCGCATCGCATCGCGCATCGCGGCAAGGTCGACCACGCAGGGCACGCCGGTGAAATCCTGCAGCACCACGCGCGCGGGCATGAACGCGATCTCGGTGTCGGAGGGCTTGCGGTGGTCCCAGGTGCTGACCGCCTCGATTTCCTTCGCACTGACCGAGACCCCGTCCTCGTTGCGCAGCAGGTTCTCGAGCAGGATCTTCATCGCGTACGGCAGGCGCTTGATGTCGAAGCGCTCGCCGAGCAGTGCCAGGCTCCAGTAGACATAGCGCTTGCCGCCGACTTCGAGGGTCGAGCGGACCTTGAACGAATCGAACATGGGGGTCTCCGGGCGCCAGCGGCGCGGTTCCAAGACAGGGTGACTCGCGGCGAGTGCCGCCAGCGCGTGATTATGGCTTATGCGGGGGCAAACCGGGAATGCATCGACCGCCGGCGGTTACCCGTGCAGACCGGCCGCGGCCGCTCGACATTACGGGTTCGCGATACTCGCGTGCATCTCGCGCGCGCGCGCCGACAGGCGTCCGCGCTGGAACAGCAGGCGCAGTTGGCTGCCGCCCATCTGTCGCCACAACACGGCTGCGCGCACTGCCGCGAGCAGCGCGGCCCGGATTCGTGCAACCACCATCGGCTGGCTCAGCTGCAGTCCGTTGCCCTGCACGATGACCCGCGGCTTGAGGGTGCTCAGGGTGTCGCCGTACAGCGCGCCGAGGCGTTCGGCCAGCGCCTCGGATTCCAGCGCGCCGCGGCCGAGGTCGCGGGCGACCGCCTCGATGCCGCTGCGGACCGCTTCCAGCATCTGCGGGTTGCGCATCAGCTTGCGTTCCAGGTGCATCACCGTGGCCGTGATCCGGGTCACGCTGGCCTCGGTGCCCTTGCCCTCGACCGCGTCGCCGAATACCGCGAGGCCCAGGCGCAGCCCTTCGAGTCCGCCGAATACCGCGTTCGGGGTCGAGGCGTCGATGCGCAACACGCTTTGCAGGCTCGAGTCCATCGCGGTGCTGTCGCAGCGACCCTCATGCGCGAGATCGACCACCAGCCGTGCGGCCTGGAACAAGCCCGCCAAGGCAACCACCTGGCCGTCTTCACTCATCGACGGCTCCCTGCGGTCAGCAGCGGACGCAGCAGGGGCGCTTCCTGCAGGCCACCCCAGGCGGCGTCGGTGGCATCGATCGCCGCACCGCCCAGGCACTCGTCGTCGGCATACAGCACAACCGATTGGCCGGGTGTGGTCGCGCGCTGCGGTTGTTCGAACCGCACCTCGATGCCGCCAGCGTCGTCCACCACCACCTCGCATGCCTGGTCGGGCTGGCGGTAGCGGCAGCGAGCGGTCGCGTCGAAACGCTTGGCCGGCGGGGGCCCGCCGATCCAGTGCATGTCGCCGGCCAGCAGCCGCCGCGACATCAGCCACGGGCTGTCGTGCTGCTGGTCGACCACCAGCGCGTTGCGCTGCAGGTCCTTGCCGACCACGTACCACGCCGCTTCGGCGCGCCCGCGGATGCCGCCGAGCCCGAGTCCGCCGCGCTGGCCGAGCGTATGGAAGGGCAGCCCCTGGTGGGTTCCGAGCATCACGCCATCGACGCCCATGATCGGACCCGGCTGCGGTGCGATGTAGCGCGCGAGGAAGCCGCGGAAGTCGCGCTCGCCGATGAAGCAGATCCCGGTCGAGTCCTTCTTCGCGTGGGTCGGCAGTCCTGCTGCCTGCGCGAGCGCACGCACCGCGGGCTTGCGCAACTCGCCGATCGGAAACAGGGTGCGGGCGAGCGCTTCGTGGCCGATCGCATGCAGGAAGTAGCTCTGGTCCTTGGCCGGATCCAGCCCGCGCAGCAGCCGATGGCGCCCGCCGCGCAGCGCGACGCGTGCGTAGTGGCCGGTCGCGATGCGCTCGGCGCCGAGGTCCAGCGCGTGCTCGAGGAAGGTCTTGAACTTGATCTCGCGGTTGCACAGCACGTCGGGATTCGGCGTGCGGCCCGCGCGGTGCTCGGCGAGGAAGTGTTCGAACACGCCGTCCCAGTACTCGGCCGCGAAGTTGCGCGTATGCAGCGGAATGCCCAACTGCCGCGCCACCGCGGCCGCATCCTGCGCGTCCTGCTCGGCGGGGCAGACGCCGTCGCGGTCGTCCTCTTCCCAGTTCTTCATGAACAGTCCGCGCACATCGAGACCCTGCTGCTGCAGCAGCAGGGCGGCGACCGACGAGTCGACGCCCCCCGACATTCCCAGCATCACCGCGCCGCCGTTCATCCGCCCGCCTGGACCGAAGTGCCTGCGCGCACTCTAACGCCGTAACGCGATCGATTCGACCGTGCGCATGGCCGACAGCGGAATCCGGATGCCGGCGAGGTAATCCTCCAGCGAGCGCAACACCAGCGGGCTGCGCAAGCGGTGGCCTTGCGCGATCAACTCCTCGCGATCGAGCCACAGCGCGCGCTCGATGCCCACGTCCAGACTGCGTCCGGGCAGCTCGTGCAGCGGCGCGGCGGCGAAGGTGAAGCGCACCACGTCGCCGTGATCGTGGGGATTGTGCCACTGGTAGATCGCGACCAGCGCCTCGGGCCGGACCTGCCAGGCGGTTTCTTCGAGGGTTTCGCGGATCGCGGCCTCGACCAGCGACTCGCCGGGGTCCAGATGACCGGCCGGCTGGTTGATCACCAACTGCCCGCGAATCCGCTCCTCGACATACAGGAAGCGACCGTCGCGTTCGACCACCGTGGCCACCGTCACCACCGGGCGCGGGGGCAACGCGGGGTCGGCGGCTTCCACCATCGTCAGTAGTCGTCCTTGCCCGCGGCGAGTTCGCGCTCGACCGCGTCGGCGGCGGTGGCGGTGAATTCGATCGCATCGGCCAGCTCGCGCGCGTCGGCATCCGCCGGGATCCGGGTCACCAGCAGTGCCATCGGCCCCTGCCGCGTCCACGCGCCCAGCTTGGAGCGCGCATTGAGCTCGAGCAGGCGGTTCGCGGCCTCGGCCGACAGCGTCGTGTCGGGACTGCGATAGCCTGCCGATACCACCTCACGCACCGATAGCGTGCCGTAGGTCGAGGTCGCCGAGCGCACGATCGCCATCTGGCTGCGGCCATCGGGCAGGATGTAGGTGACCCGGAAGTCGCCCTGTGCGTCGACTTCGTAGGCCAGCTTCGCCTTGTCGAGCAGCTTCTCCACCCGCCGGTCGGAGCTGGCGCCCTGGGCAATCGCAAGCGCCGGAAGCAGGAGGAAACCAACCAATGACAAAGCACACTTGCGCATGGAACTTGCACTCCGAGTCCGATGGCCCCACATAGGGTCGACTCGACATGGTGCCCTGAAGCGCGGCCGCCGTCCATGTCGTGCGATGTCACGCCATTCTCTCCCCCGAGGCCTATACTCGTTTCCCATGGATCGCGTCAGTTTCATCTTCGCCAGCGGCGGCCCGGAGCGTCCGGATACCGACCGGGAGCGCGGCGTAGTCGTCGAAGAAGCCCGGCCCGAGCTGGAAAAGCCGCCGCTCTACCAGGTCGTGCTGCTCAACGACGACTACACGCCGATGGAGTTCGTCGTATCGGTGCTGGAGACCTTCTTCGCCATGGACCGGCAGAAAGCGACGCAGGTCATGCTGCACGTGCATACCCGCGGCAAGGGCGTGTGCGGTGTCTTCACCCGCGAGGTGGCAGAAACCAAGGTCACGCAGGTCAACGAATTCTCGCGTTCGCACCAGCATCCGCTGTTGTGCACGATGGAAAAGCTGTAGCACTTCGCCGAGGAGGCCGCCATGTTCAGCAAGGATCTCGAGCTCACCATTGGGCAGTGCTACAAGGAAGCGCGTGAGCGCCGCCATGAGTTCATGACGGTCGAACACCTGCTCCTGTCGCTGCTGGACAATCCTTCCGCGGCAGCCGTGTTGCGCGCCTGCGGCGCGGACCTGGCGCGCATCGGCAGCGATCTGCGCGCGATCATCGCCGAGACCGTGCCGGTACTGCCGGCCGGCGACGAGCGCGATACGCAGCCGACCCTGGGCTTCCAGCGCGTGCTGCAGCGCGCGGTCTACCACGTGCAATCCTCGGGTCGCAAGGAGGTCACCGGCGCCAACGTGCTGGTGGCGATCTTCAGCGAGAAGGACTCGCACGCGGTGTATTTCCTCGGCCAGCAGGACGTCACCCGCCTCGACGTGGTCAATTACATCGCCCACGGCACCGCCAAGATCGGCCAGGAGCCGGCCAAGGCCGAAGAACCCGCGCCGAAGGAAAGCGAGGAGGGCGGCGAGCCGCGCGGCAATCCGCTGACCGAGTTCGCCAGCAACCTGAACGAACTCGCGCGGCAGGGCAAGATCGATCCGGTGATCGGGCGCGCGGACGAGCTCGAGCGCACCGTGCAGGTGCTGTGCCGCCGGCGCAAGAACAATCCGCTGTATGTCGGCGAAGCCGGCGTCGGCAAGACCGCGCTGGCCGAAGGGCTGGCCAAACGGATCGTCGAGGGCCTGGTGCCGGACCTGCTGTCCGACTGCATCATCTATTCGCTCGACCTCGGCGCGCTGGTCGCCGGCACCAAGTACCGCGGCGATTTCGAGAAGCGCCTCAAGGCCGTGCTCGCGCAGTTGAAGCAGCAGCCGAACGCGATCCTGTTCATCGACGAGATCCACACCATCATCGGCGCGGGCTCGGCATCCGGCGGCACCATGGACGCGTCGAACCTGATCAAGCCGGTGCTTGCCTCGGGCGAGCTGCGCTGCATCGGTTCGACCACCTTCCAGGAGTTCCGCTCGGTGTTCGAGAAGGACCGCGCGCTCGCGCGGCGCTTCCAGAAGATCGACGTGGTCGAACCCTCGGTCGCCGAGGCGATCGAGATCCTGCAGGGCCT
>JANOEA010000418.1:0-8910 GCA_031412975.1 Pseudomonadota bacterium
CATCTGCCAATCGCTCGAAGCGCGCAACCCGTACCCGATCAGCACAGCGCCAACGCCGGGCCGCGATTCGCATCCAAACTGCCGATGCACCATCGTCGCCAGAATCCCGGACTGAAGTTAAGCGCTTCGCAAGACATTTAACCGGCGCAGGGATAAACAGCGCACCGAGAGCCGCATCACCGGCACCGGAGCGCACATGGACCTTCTCGCACTGCAGGCACTGTCGGTCGACAAGATCGCCGAAAAGCTCGACGACTTGACCGTCGAACAACTCACCGAGTTGCGCGCCCTCGAAGCGGCCGACGCAGCGCGCAAGACCCTGCTCGAAAAGATCGACGCCAAGCTCGCGGCCGCCGCCGAACAGCAGGTCACGCCGGCAGCTGCCGCCGGGCCCGCGGCGGCTGAAGCCGCCTACCTCGCCGACGACTACGCCGGCCCGCTGACCATTGACCAGGCGCAGGCGCGCCTCGCGAAGGCCCGCGCCGCAGCCGAGTCTGCCGGCTGACCATGGACGGCGGCGCGGCCAACCCGGCGCTGTGTCACAAGCGGCTCGCGCTCGCCTGCAAAGATGCAGGCAGCGGCAAGCCCGATGACGCCGCGCTGGCCGCAATCCGCCCCTACACGCTGCGCGAGTTCGCCCCCGATGAGCTGTACGTGCGCACATTCATCGTCGCGCACAACGCGATCGACCGGGACGACGAAGTGTTCGACGAGCCGTTCCTCGACCAGCTCGCGCGCACGCTGCCCGGCAAGGGCTGTTTCGAAAAACACCCACTGAGCTACGGCGGCGACACCGGCATGCCCGAAGGCATGTGGTTCGCCGCCTACACTGAGCGCATGCCGCAGGCGCAGGCGCGCACGCTACTGCGCACGCCGGATCTGGCGTTCCCGCCCGATCGCATCGATGCGGTGCTGCTGATGGCGTCGATGTTCATGCCAGTCATGCCTGAAAACACCGCCACCCGCACAAAGCTCGACGCCGGCATGGGCTTCGTGTCGGTCGGGTTCATCGGTGAAAAGCGCGAGCCCGTGCGCGACAACGGCGGCCGCGAACTGCAAGCCCGCCGCATCAGCGGCCGCGGCGAAGCGCTGGAAGCATCCCTTGTCTGGCTCGGCGCGCAACCCGGCGCCCGTGCCGTGAAATCAGCCCATTCAACCAAAGGTGACCCCATGGAACTGCAGCAGAAACTCGACGCCGCCATTGCCGAAGCCACCACGCTCAAGGCTGCACGCGACGCGTTGCAGATCAAGGCCACCAAGCTCGACCAGGTCGAAACCGCGCTCGGCGACCAGAAGTCGCTGCTCGACAACGTGCCCGCACTGCTGGCATCGGTCGCCGACGGCAAGGCATTCCGCGAATCGCTGGTCGACGAGATCGTCACCGCGCAGCGTGTGGCCAAGCTGGTCAAGGCTGACACGCCCGAAGAGGTCGCCGCACTCAAGGCCGCATACACCGGCTTGCCGACCACGCACCTGAAGACCATGCGCGACACGCTCACGGTCAAGGCCGCGCCGGGTCGCATCCCGGGCAGCGATCCGAATGCAACGACCGGTGCGCTGCCGCCCGCCGGCGGCGATGCGAAGACCCCGTCCCTGATCGGCGGCGCGTTCGCCGCCTGATCCCCCGCCTGATCCCCACCGCATTCCGAAGAGGACAAAACAATGGGTCTCCAGATCGTCAGCCCGGGCAACCAGATCAAGACCGCGCGCTTCGCGCATACCGGCGCGACCACCCGCAAGGTTCCGGTGGTCATCAACTCGCGCGTGTACATCCCGCTCGAATCGAAGGCCGCCAACGAAGAAAACGAATACGCCTACAGCGCCGAAGTCACCGGCGGTGCAAAGGCGACTGGCGAAGCGTGGGCCATCGGCCAGGCCATCTACTGGAGCACCGCCAACTCCAACTTCACCACCACGCTCACGGCCAACACGCTGGTCGGAAACGCCACCGAAACCGCCATCGCCGGCGCCACCGTGACGCCGCGATTCGAGTTCAACAGCTTCCGCACCGTGCCGTAACCCGCGCACGTTCCCCATCGGTCAACGGCCAAAGGAATCACACATGTACGGCAAGATCCCCAATCTGAACCGGCTGCGCGGTATGCCGGAAGATCAGCAGAAATCCACGCTGCGCGGCATGGTGGCCTTCGCCCTGAAGCTGCCGCACATGGCTGTTGACATGCTCGGCGCCAAGGCGCCGCTGCTGTTCCGCAATGGCGAAAGCCGCATGAAGCACCTGGGCGGCCCCATCGCGCTACCGACCGAAGCCGAGATCAAGGCGTGGCTCACGGGTGATGCGGCCGTGAAGTTCCTGGGGCACAAGTGGGCGGTGCCGGGCGACAACCCGCAGCTTACCGACACCGCGAACGCGTTCAATCAGTTCTTCCACGAACTGCCGGCGCTCGACCTTGCTTACCAGACGCTGTACGACTTCGTCGACATGCGCGGCAGCTCCGAAACCACATTCGAGGTCATCAACTCGAATCTTGGCATCACGTGGCGTCGCATCGACGGTGGCGGCAACCTCAAGCCCAACCGCGAGATCGGCGAGGGCAGCGTGGCTGTGCCGTACCTCACCTACGGTGCTGCGCTCGGCATTCAGGACGATTGGTTCCGCTTCAACAAGTTCTATCTGGTGGAAGACGCGGTGCGCGAGTTCCAGGCGAAGTACTTCAGTCTGCATGCCGATGCGCACTATGGGCTGCTGACCGCACTCGGCGCCGGTGTCAACCAGGCCTTCGCGACCAGCGACCAGCAGACGCTCAACAACGCGGCCGCCGCGGTCGCGCGTGCGATGGAGCCGAAGGGCTACGGCTCGGGTTCGATGCAGTTCGACATCGTCACCAGCCCGGAGCAGGCAGGCCGCATCCAGCTGATGCTGGAAGCCCGCCAGGGTTCCGCCTTCGTGGCCACGCAGAACCGCCAGCCGATCGCCTGGACCGTGCGCAACGTGATCGTGAGCACGCGCATCACGGCCGCCGATACCGGCTACTACCTGGTGCTGCCGGGCCTGCGCATGAAGCGCGCGCAGTGGCTGGACCCGCAGCTCGAGTCGGACCGCGTGGCCGCGGCGGCCGCCACCGACTGGTACGCCCGCGCGCAGTTCAACGCGGTGATCGCCGACACGGCGCAGGTGCGCCGCGTCCTGTTCGCCTGATCGACAGCTACACGCAACACCCGCAGGGCTTCGGTGCACTTGGGCCGGGACGGGAAACCCTCCCGGCCCTTTTTCTTGAAGGAACACGCAACGCATCATGGCCGGCAAAGCCGTAGCACAGGATCTGATCGACGAAGGGTTTCGCGCCTCACAGTTCGGCGCGCCGACCGCGTTCGAATCCGACTATCTGCCGGCGGCGCTGCTGCCGGCAGAACTGTGGGCGCGCGATTCGCTGGGTGATGCGGCCTACGATTCCGCCGAACCGAATGCCGCCACCACTGCGCTCAAGTACGCCGCCGCGCAGATTCGGCGCGCGGAGACCCAGCATGCGGCCGCCACGTTGTGGCGCCGCCGCGCAGTGGCCGTCGACAGCAACGCGGTGGGCGGGTTGACAGGCTTCGAAGCCGGCAACCGCCGCGAATACCTCGTCCACGCCGAAGCCGCCGACGCACTCGCGCGCGAGTACCTGGGCGATGCCGCGAGCCGGCTCGGCGTGGCGATCGCCGACAACACCCCCGGCAGCGCCATCAGCGTGGGCCACGTCGAGACCGGCCGCTTCCCGGTGTCCAGCGATTCGGCGGTGACCGCGTGATCACCATCAATCACAACTTCGACGAACGCTCGCTGCAGTTCGCGCGCTATGCAGGGGCATGGACGCGCGCTGTCGCGGCGGGCCTGCGCGATGTCGCGATCACCGTCGAACGCGCTGCGGAAAAGAACCTGCGGGGTGCCGGCAGCGCCGCGCCCGGCAGCTATCCCGTCCCTATCCGAACCGGCGGCGGACTGCGCAGCAAGCTGCAATCGCGGTTCGACGAACGCCAGAGCATGGTCATCAACTCGGCGGTCTACGCACGCGCGGTGCACGATGGTTTCAAGCCATACGGCAACCCGCACGCGCGTGCGATGCCGCGCCGCCCCTACCTGCAAGACGCCGTCGACAGCATCGACGCCAACGAGATCATGGCCATCCGGATCAACAAGGACCTGCCGGCATGATCGTCGAAGACCTGCACGACGCGATCGCCGGGCTGCTCACCACCGACCCCACGTTCACCGCGGCGTTAACCGACAACGTCGCGGCCGGCGGCGTCGGCTTCGCGCAGGCGCCATCGCGCGTGCTCAGCAACCGCCCCATTGCCGAACTGCAGCAGCTGCATGCCGACCTGCTGCCGTGCTGGATCATGGAGCCGATCAACGCCAACGTTATCGCCAACGAGTTCAGCGAATTGGGCGTGACCATCGGCGCCGGGCAGCAGGAATTCCGGCACCGCATCGTGATCACGCTGGCATGGGTCGAGAACGATCGCGACATCGCCTACCGCCAGCGCCTCCGCATCCCCGAACTGCTGGTGCAGCTGTGCCTGCGCAATCCCACCGCGGGACTCGACGCCTGCACCGCATGCATCGTCACCGCGTCCGAGCCCGACCAGGGCGGCGCGCACCCCTTTCAACTGTTGTCCGCCGAGATCACCGGCGACGTCGTCATCAACCGGAGCTGACCCATGGGCAAGATCAAAGACGCCAAGCCACCCACCGAGGCCACCTTCGCGGTGATCCTCGAAGCCAGCAACGCCGGCGGCCGTCGCGCCGTGGGCGACATGATCCCGGGTCGCCCGTACACCGTGCCGGCGACCGAATGCCTGCGCCTGGTGGAGCTCAAGGGCTTCACGTTCGTAGCCGGTGCCGATGCCGAAGCCGCCAAGGCCGAAGCCAAGCGCTACGCCGCAGCCCTCGCCGAATTCAACGCCGCCGCTGCGGCCCCCACCGCGGAGTAACTGAATCATGGGCGTCCCAGTCAATGGCCGCGAGACCCGTCTCGCACTGCTGCAGGAAACGGTGTTCAACGTGGTGCCCGGCGCACCGGTCGGCGAGCTGATCTACATCCGCGGCGACAGCGTACGCGGCAGTACCTCGCGCGTGGTGGACCCCACCATGGCCGGCAACCTGCGCGGCCAGTTCCAATCGGTGCGCAACGAGCGCAGCGTGGGCGGCAACATCCCCGTCACCATCAACGCACAAAGCATGTGCGCTCTGCTGCGCAACTTGATCGGCACGCCCACCCAGCGCAAGCCCGCGCAGAACCCGTCGGCGCCATCGCAGATTACCGGCACCACCATCAGCGGTGTCGAACTGCTGGGGGCGAATATCCTGTGCCCGTCGGGCGCCACCGGCACGCTGGCATGGGCGATCGCTGGTACCACGCTCACGTGGACGCCGCCTGGCGGCGCCGCGGGCACCGCGATCAACGTCGTGGCAGGTGGGTACTTCACGATCCCGGGTGGTGCTGCCAACACCGAGCTGTATGTGCGTGTCACGGCCGGTGCAACGCCCGGCGGCAACGTTACCGACAACGCGATCAACGTCTACACCGCGTTCGAATACCGCTTCGTGGTCGGTGCCGACCTGCCGATCGGCATGGTGCTCGAACGCGATCGCGGCACGAAGGTGGCAGCCGGAAGCCGCTACCACCGTCGCCGCGGTTGCCGGATGGGCTCGGCCGCATTCACGTTGAACGCCACCGGTATCGCCGAGGCCAACTTCAGCGTGGTCGGCGCGCAGTTCGATGACGCATCGGCGCCGCTCGACGCCACGCTGGACGACTTCGGTCATTCGGGTTTCTCCAACCTCGAAGGCACGGTAGTGATCAACCGCGCGGCGGCGCTGGGCACTTACCAGAACTTCACCGGCAACTGGAACAACAACCTCGACCAGAACGGCCGCACCATCGGCGGCGGTGGCGTGTTCGGCCACCTCGAGGCGGGGCTGGTCGAGATCAGCGGCAGCCTGCAGGCCCTGTTCGACAGCGCACAGCTGCTCACCTGGGCCGCGGCCGACACGCCAGTCGCCATCCAGCATCAGCTGCGCAAGGGCACCGGTAGCGGTCTGGCCGGCAACGAGTACGTGTGTTTCGACGTGCCGCGCTCACTGCTGAGCGAAGATACCGAAACCATCGACGGCCCGCAGGGCACCACGCTCACGGCCAACTGGTCGGCGTACCGCCTTGCGGGTGTCGAGATCGACGCCAGCATCATCGTGCGCACCGCGCGCGCCACCGTCTGATTCCACCACCACCACGAACCCGGGGGGTTCCATGTTCAAGTTCGCACAAACCGGCATCGTCACATGGCCGGTCAAGTTCCCGGTCGACAGTGACGGCAACATCGTTCCAACCGACGTGCTGGTGCGGTTCCGCGTGCTCACGCGCGCGGAACTGCGCGAGATCGAAAACGCTCGCGTCGAAGGTCAGCGTGAGTCGCTGGCCGAAACCATCGCCAGCGTGATGGAGCCGCTGAAGGGTCGCACCGACAGCGAGCGCGCCGCAGAACAGCAAGCCCGCGCCGAAACCACGCTGGCCGCACTGGATGAAGCCCGGAAAAAGGGGCTCGAACGCGAGGACCTTCGTGTCGCGCGGGTGCTCACCCGCGTGGTGTCCATCCAGCCGCCGGGCGAATCGGAGTTTCTGCCGGTATCGCAAGATGACCTCGAACAACAGCTCAGCTATGAACTGCTCCTAAAGGCCTACGAACAAGGCCTGTTGGATGCGAGCCGGGGTGCGGTCACAAAAAACTGATCGCGTGGGCGCGCTGGCAGTCCGGAGCTGCGCCCACGTCCGACCATCCGGAGATCATCGGGCATCGGCTATGGGACGACGAACGCCGCTACAACGACGACATCGGCCCGGAGTATTGCCGGCAAGCGTGCGGCATCACGCGTTGCGAGGGCTGCCCGGCACCCACGCTGCTACCCGAGTGCGGCGCCCCCGCGTTGGCGTACAGCCTGGTGCGCACGCAATGGCGCATGGGGCCCGGCGGTCGCACGGGGCTGGACTACACCGCCTGCGGCTGGACTTGGGCGGCACACCGTGAGCGCTACCAGTTGCCGCCCGATGGCGAGCTGCTGCAAGACGTGACCGTCATGGAGCATGCCCTCATGCAAGCGGATTACGAGCGAAACGAACAGCGCCGAACGCAAACGTCTGACAAGGCGATCGGCGGCCATCGCGACAAAACGATAGGGGACTGATGCATGGCACTCGCACGGCAAGGCGAATTCGGTGTCCGCTTCACCAGCAATGGTGTCGGGCAAGTAGTCACCGAGATCGGTTCGGTCGGCCGTGCCAGTGCCACAGCCGGAAAACAACTGGACGATGCTGGCGCCGCAGCGCAGGGTGCGGGCTCGAAGTTCGGTGAACTTGGGTCACTTGCGCGCAGCGCGCTCGGCGGAATCGGGCTTGCGGCCGTAGTGCAATTCGCGACGCGCAGCATTGTCGAGTTCCAAAAGTTGGAAGGGCAGGTCACCACTTTCACCGGCAGTTTCGACAAGACCCGCGAGTTGTTCGCGCGATTCCGAGCGGACAACGCGGCCACGTCGCTGAATGTCTCAGAGTCGGCAGCAGCGTGGGTAACCTTGCGCACGCAAGGAATCGAGCCGACTACCGAGCGCCTTCGCGCCATCGGCAACATCGCCGCACAATCGGGCAAGAGTGTCGAAGAGGTCGCGGCCGCATTCGGGCAGGCTGCCCGCGGACAGTTCCGGTCACTGACTCAGCTCGGCGCGCAGTTCAAAGAAGTAAACGACCAGATCGTGGTCACGTTTACCGACGGCACCCAGCGGATCATCAACAGCTCGGAAGACGCAATCGCGGCCGTCGTCCGCTTGGGTAATGTCGACCTCGATGGTGCCAAGTCGCGCGATGCTGAGACGCTCGCCGGTGCGTTCGGCGATGTGAAGAATGCGGCCAGTGAGCTGGCGGTCACACTCGGGGGCGGAAGTGGTTTGACGCAGAACCTCACCGAAGCCGCGAAATTCATCACGACACTGACCAGCGGATTGCGAACCGGCGCTGAGTTCGCTTCGGAAGCGGCGCAGCAATACGATCGCGTCGCCGAAGTTCTTGATCGTGTTCGAATTGCAATTGGCTTGATTTCGTTTAGCGACCTCAATGCCGGCCTGGATGCTGTCGGGAACGTATTGCAGAACAAGGTCTTGAGAGACTCCGATACTTCCGGGGGACCCCGCGCCGAAGTGGGCGGCAGCGTAGGCGGTCGAGTCGGTGTCGACCAGGGACAAATCACGATCACCAACGAACTCAGCAAGGCGACAAAGGACCTCATTGCCAACGTTGTGGAGCTCACCGAAGCCGAGGGGAAGAGCCGGGTAGAGCTGCTACAACTGGTTAAGGCGCGTGCGCTGGCCAAGGCTGAAACGGATGCTGCCCGGGCCGCGATTGCCAAAGCCTTCGACGGTCAGATCGCTGCTGCAAAGGCGACCGAACAACGCGAGATCGCCGAACGCGCACAAGCCAAGGCAACAGTAGAGAGCGCAAAGGTCGCCCGCGATGCCGAGCGCGCCGACCGCGAGCGCGCCGCTACGCTGGAACGCGTCACACAGCAAACCCGGGCGCTGATCGCCGAAATGGAGCCCGGACGCGTCGTTCTGATGGAGTACGAGGACAACGTCCTCACCCTGATCGAAGCGTTCCGAGAGGGGGTGATCCCCCTTGAAGAGTTCCAGAAACGCGTCGCGGAACTCACCCGCAAGCGCAATGCCGACCTTGCCATCGAAAGTCTCGCCGGCACTCCGCGGCAAGCCAAGAGCCTCGCGGAGAAACAGGCAGAAGCCTACGCGGAAGAGTGGGACCGGGTGATCACCGGTATCGGCGATCTGCTGACCGAGGTGCTGGTCGATCGCTTTGGAGAAGCCGGGGGCGTGGTGTCTGAACTGCTGCAGGAGATCACCGGCCTGCAAGGGCG
>JANOEA010000419.1:0-1532 GCA_031412975.1 Pseudomonadota bacterium
CTGCGGTTTTGAGTGCGACTGGGCTTTTCATGGCACTGCAGCAATGCGCTCGCGCTGGCCAGGTTCCTGGTCGCGCATCCGCAGGTGGCCTGGGTCAACTACCCCGGCCTTGCAGGCCACCCGCAGCACGGCCTGCTGACGCGCCAGATGCGCGGGGCCTCGGGGCTGCTGGCTTTCGGCGTGAAACCGGGAGCGGCTGGCGCCGCGGGCGGCGTCCAGCGCGGCGTGAAGTTCATCGAGGCCGCGCAATTCATGAGCCACCTCGTCAACATCGGCGACACCCGCACGCTCATTAGCCACCCGGCGAGCACGACTCACCGGCAGCTGGACGAAGCGCAGCAGCGCGCGGCGGGTGTGCTGCCCGACATGATCCGCATCTCGGTCGGGCTGGAGCACATCGAAGACATGCTTTGGGATATCGATCAGGCGCTCGATGCCGCGAGTGCCTGAGCAGCATGAGACCCGCACAGGGCAAGGAGACGCGCATGAGCAGCATCTATGATCAGGGCCTGGGCCGCAACGAGGCCAACTTCGTGGCCTTGTCGCCCGTGAGCTTCGTCGAGCGCAGCGCCGAGGTGTTCGGTGCCCTGCCCGCGGTGTTGCACGGCGGGCGCCGCTACACCTGGGCGCAGACGCGCGAGCGCTCCGCCCGGTTGGCCGCCGCGCTTCGGGCGCTCGGCGTCGCGCGCGGCGGCACCGTGAGTGCGATGCTGCCCAACACGCCCGAGATGGTCGAGGCCCATTACGCCGTGCCGGCCCTCAATGCGGTGCTCAACACGCTCAACACCCGTCTTGATGCGCCGCTGCTGGCCTGGCAGATGAATCACTGCGAGGCGCAGGTGCTGATCACCGACCGCGAGTTCGCGCCGGTGATCGATGAGGCGCTGCGGCTCCTGAAGGTCGAGCACGGCCGCGAGCCGATCGTCATCGATGTGGCGGACAGCGAGTACATCGGTCCGGGCGACCGTGTCGGCAGCCACGATTACGAGGCGCTGCTCGCCGCGCATGAGCCGCTGGCGGTGCTGCAGGGGCCGAGCGATGAATGGGATGCGATCGCCGTCAGCTACACCTCGGGGACGACTGGCGACCCGAAGGGCGTGGTGACCCACCACCGCGGCGCCTACCTCAACGCCGTGTCGAATGCGGCGACCTGGACCATGCCGCATTTCCCGCGCTACCTGTGGACACTGCCGATGTTTCACTGCAACGGCTGGTGCTTTCCGTGGACCGTCGCGATGCTGGGGGGCACCCACGTCTGCCTGCGCAAGGTCGAGGCCAAAGCCATCCTCGATGCGATGCGCGAGCACGGCGTGGACCACTACTGCGCAGCGCCGATCGTGCACAACCTGCTGATCGCGGCGCCTGCCGAATGGCGAGATGGCATCGGGCAGAAGGTGCGGGGCATGGTCGCCGGTGCCGCGCCGCCAGCCGCAATGATCGAAGGCATGGCCCAGATCGGCTTCGACATCACCCACGTCTACGGCCTGACCGAGGTCTACGGCCCGGCGGCGGTGGCGGTCAAGCGCGGGTAG
>JANOEA010000420.1:0-3844 GCA_031412975.1 Pseudomonadota bacterium
TTCAGGCGCATGTCGCCGATCGCCACGAAGTCGCCGGCCTGGTCGACCAGCTTCTGCGCGCGCGCATCGAAGGCCTTGCGGTCGTCGTCGGTCCACCACATGCGCAGCAGGCCTTTCGCATCGTAGCGGCTGCCGGAATCGTCGAAGCCGTGCATCAGCTCGTGGCCGATCACCGCACCGATCGCGCCATAGTTGAGCGCATCGTCGCCGGCCAGATCGAAGAACGGCGGCTGCAGGATGCCGGCCGGAAACACGATCTGATTCCACACCGGGTTGTAGTAGGCGTTGACCTGCTGCGGCGGCATGTTCCACTCGCTGCGGTCGATCGGCTTGCCGATCTTGGCCAGGTCATGGGCCTGTTCGAAGGCCGCGAGCCGGCGCGCATTGCCGACGAAATCGTCGCGCGACAGCGCTACCGACGAATAGTCCCGCCACTGTTCGGGGTAGCCGATCTTCGGCGTGAAGCTGGCCCACTTCTCCAGCGCCTGCTTGCGGGTGTCCTCGCCCATCCACTCGAGGGTCTGCAGCCGCGCGCGCAGCGCGGTCTTCAGATCGCCGATCATCGACATCATGCGCGCCTTGGCCGCCGGCGGAAAATGCTCGGCGACGAACAGCTGGCCGAGCGGCTCGCCGAGTTCGCGGTTCATCCATTCGATCGCACGCTCCTCGCGCGGACGCATCTCCTTCTGCCCGCGCAGCACCTGGTTGTAGAAACGGAAGTTCTCGTCGGCGAACTCGCGGCTGAGGTACTCCGCGCTGCCGCGCAGCACGTTCCAGCGCAGGTACGCCTTCCAGGTCGACACCGGCACATCGGCCAGCGCGGCATCCATCTCGGCAAAAAACGCCGGATGCGAGAACGAGAACTCCTGCATGCCTTCGACGCCGAGCGCATCGAAGTAGTCGCTCCACGAGAAGTTCGGGGTCGCCGCGTCGGCCGCGGCCAACTTGATCACGTTGTAGCTCTTGTTCGCGTCGCGCATCTCCTCGCGCGGCAGGAACACCTTGGCGAAGCGGGTTTCCAGCGCGAGGATCGCCTCGGCCTGTGCCTTCGCTTGCGCCGCATCGGTAGCCGCGAGCGCGAGCATCCTGGCGACGTGTTCGACGTACTGCGCGCGCTGCTGCTTCGACGCAGCGTCGTCGCGCAGGTAGAAATCGCGATTCGGCAGGCCGAGTCCGCCCTGGGTGGCGTAGGCAATGGTCCGCGTGTTGTCCTTGAGGTCCTGGCGCACACCGAGGCCGAACAGCACGCGATCGGCGCGCTGGTGCATCGCCACCACTTGCGCCACCACGCCCTCGGCGTCGGCGATCCCATCGATCGCGGCCAGCTCGGGCGCGATCGGCGTCAGGCCGAGTTTTTCGATCGTCGCCTCGTCGATCGCAGCGGCGAAATAAGCGCCGACCTGCGCCTCGAGGCTGCCTGACGGCGCTTGCGCATTGGCGACGGCCGCGCGTGCGATGTCACGCAGCCGCTGATTGTTGCGCTTTTCCAGTTCCGAGAACGTGCCCCAGCTCGAATACGCCGCCGGCACCGGGTTGTTCTTCAACCAGGTGCCGTTGGCGAAGGCATTGAAGTCGGTGCAGGCCGCGGTCGTGCGGTCGAAGTTGACGAGGTCGATACCGCGCTCGTTGGTCTTGGCGGATACCGGGGCGGCGATCGCTGCGGCGATGCACAGGCTCAGGAACTGGATACGCATGGGGGGCTCGCGATGATGGGGGTCGCGGTGGCGACCGAACCTGCGCATTTTCCGCTGCCGTTGGTCGACGGGTAGTGCAGGAGGTCACGGTGACGCTGCAAGCACCTCGAGACCGCTGGCCACCAGCGGATGGAAGCCCATCGACTTGCGCTGCATGCTCGCGATGCCTTCCTCGATCAGTCCACGCGCCTCCGGCCGGGCGTCGGGGTCGGCCCACAGCGCCAGTCCCAGCGCGATACGCGACTGCGCGGCGAAGGTGGAGGTGTCGTAGGGCGGGTTCTGTGCGGCAAGGCGCAGCGCCTCGCGCAGGTTTTCGATCGCCAATCCGACGCGACCGCCGCGCAGCGCGACTTCGCCGATGTAGTAACGGCGCACCAGCTCGTCGGTGGGGTCCGGCTGCGGCAGGGCGGCGAGGCCGATGCGTGCGGTCTCCAGCTGCGCGAGCGCGGCCTCGGTATCGCCGCGAAGTCCGCGCGCCCAGCCCAGCATCGCGGCAGCCATCTGCGGCACCGCGCCCTGCCCCGAGGTGCGCTCGACGCCGGCAGCCAGCGCTTCCTCAAACCAGCGAACCGCGTCGCTGTACCGCTTGCGATACATCGCCAGCGTGCCGAGCGAACGCGCGAGCACGAAGCGCTCGCGCGAGCCACCTGCGCGGCGGGCGATCCCGATGCCGCGCAGCAGCAATGGCTCGGCGAGGTCGAATTCGCCGCGCATGAAGTGCAGCTCGCCGAGAGTTTCCAGCGGATCGACCAGTTGCTCGGCGTCCACGCCATACGCGCGTTCGGAAATGCGCAGCGCCTCGGTGGTGATCGCGATGGCTTCGTCGGTGCGGTCGAGCTGGTCGAGGATTTCAGCCTTGGTCGACAGCACGATCGCCAGCCGCGGATCGTCGGCCGACATCCGCGCACGATGGATCGCCAGCGAGCGTTCGATGTTGGTGTAGGCGCGATCGAACTGGGCCGCCGCGACCTGCACCAGCGCAAGGTTGTAGGCCTGCACCCCGGCTTGCGCGGAGTCGGCACCGTACAGCTCGGACTGCAACTGCAGGCTGCGTTCGAAGGCCGCTGCGGCATCGGCGTGCTGGATCAACATGTAGAGCGACACGCCGAGGCCATTCTCGAGCTGTGCCGCGGCGATCCGCGCGCTGCGCCGCGGCAGTGGTCGTGCAAGCTCGTCGGCGATCCGCGCAAGGCCGGCGCGGAACACGCGCTCGGCAGCGCTCGGATCGCCGCCGCGCAGCAGCGCTTCGCCGGCCACGCGGTCGACGCTCGCATGCACCGCGGGATCGGCCGCTGGCAGTGCTTCGATCAACTTGCGCGCGCGGTCGGCATAGCCGGTGCCGGTCGCCGCGTCATTGCCGTTGAACGCGATCGCGGCCAGTTCGGCGAGTACCGCAGCCTGCACTTCAGGACTATCGGCGAGGTCGCGCTCGACGCGTTCGGCGGCGAGTGCTACGACCTGGCCCACGGTCGGCACTTCGGTGGTCTCGCGCGCCATCGGATCGGCGGCACCGAGCAGCGAAGCCATGAACTCCGCCACGCGGTCGGATTTTTCCGCCTCGCGTTCCGCGCGCACGGCTTCCGCAGCAGCCAGGCGCGCCTGCTCGCGCGCAACGTTGGCCTGCCACAGCGCGGTACCGAAGCCGGCGATCAGCGCGAGCAGCACCGCACTCGCGCTGCCCACCGCGAAGCGATGCCGGGTCACGAACTTGCGCATGCGATAGGTCGCGGTATCGGGCTGCGCCGAGACCGGTCGGCCGTCGAGCCAGCGGCGCAAATCGTCGGCGAACGCGGCGGCCGAGGGATAACGTCGCTGCGGTTCGCCGCGCAGCGCGGTCAGCACGATGGTGTCGAGCTCGCCCGACACCGTGCGCGCGAAACGCTGTGCGGTCGCGGTATCGCCACCATGGGTGGTCGCAGGATCGCCGGCGGATCTGCGCAGGCGCACGCTGGGCCGCTCGGGCGACTCCTCGCGCACCATCGCGGCCAGCGACTCTAGGCTCGCCGACGAACGCTTGTGCGGCAACTCCCCGGTCAGCAGTTCGTACAGCACCACGCCGAGCGAATACACATCGGTCGCGGCGCTGATCGGCTGGTCGAGGATCTGCTCCGGTGCGGCATAGGCGGGCGACATCGCGCGATGGCCGGTCG
>JANOEA010000421.1:0-3799 GCA_031412975.1 Pseudomonadota bacterium
CGCGCCATCCGCGCGATTTCGGCGATCGATTCGAAGCGCGGGCCCTGGGTGGCGCCATAGGTCGCGGGTTCGACGATGGCGACTTCGCACGCGCGCGCTGCGTGGCGGATCGCGTCGCGAAGGCTCGCAGTGTACGGCTCGCCGAATTCGGCGTGGCGCATCGTGCCCTCGCCATCGCTGTCCCAGAACGTCGCTTCGCGGCCGTGGGTGTAGTCGATCACCTGCTCGGGCATCACCAGTGCGCCGGGCGCCATGCGTGGCGTGATGCCGCCGACGGTGTTGATCGCCAGCACGCGGCGCGCGCCGAGTGCGTGCAGTGCCCAGAGGTTGGCGCGGTAGTTGACCCGATGCGGGGCCACCGCGTGGCCCTTGCCGTGGCGGGCGAGGAAAGCGATCGGAACGCCAGCGAGCCGACCCAGCATCACCGGTGCCGAGGGTTTGCCGTAGGGCGTATCGATCTCGCGGGACTGCGGGTCTTCGAGGCCCGGCAGGTCGTAGACGCTGGTGCCGCCGATCACGGCGAGCACGGGTGCGGCCGGCCCACTGCTCACAGTGCGTAGATCGCGGGCAGGTTGCGGCCCTGCTCGTGGTAGTCCATGCCGAAACCGAACACGTAGCGATCGGGCACTTCGACGCCGACATAGTCGGCCTGCAGGCCGGGCACGGTGCGCGCGTGCATTTTCTGGCACAGCACCGCGATGCGCACGCTGGCCGCGCCCTCATCGAGGCAGTGGCGTTTGACCGCATCGAGGGTGTAACCCTCGTCGAGGATGTCGTCGACCAGCAGCACGTGGCGGCCAGCCAGCGCGATCCGCGGGGCCTTGAGCCACTGCAGCGCGCCGCCGGTGGTGGCGCTGCGATAGCGCGTCGCGTGGCAGTAGTCGAACTCGCAATCGATGTCGACCGCGAGCGCCAGATGGCCGCCGAAGATCAGCCCGCCGTTCATGACCGGCATGAACACCGGCCAGGTGCCCGCCAGATCGCGCGCGATCTGCGCGCCGATCCGCGCGATCGCCGCCGTCAACGCAGCGCGGTCGTGCAGCAGGTCGGCGCTGGCGAGCGCTGCGGCCAGCGGATGCGCATTCAAGCGCTGGCTTCCAGCTTGCGCTCGTTGAGCGCGCACACGCGCGCGACGAAGCGGCGCCGCTGCGGATTGCCGACCAGCCTTTCCCAGGTTTGCGGGACCAGGCCCATCAGGCCGGCGATGCGTTCGTCGCGCACCGGTTTGCGATAAGCCACCGCGGCCAGCGCCTCGGCGACCTGCGCGGGCTGGCACACCAGCACGAAATCGCAGCCGGCATCGAGGTGGGCGCTGATCCGGCCCTTGATGCCACCGGCCGATTCGGCCGCAGCCATTCCGATGTCGTCGCTGAACACCGCGCCGCCGAAACGCATGTCGCCACGCAGGATGTCGCCGATCCAGCGCTTGGAATAACCAGCGGGATCGGGGTCGACCGCGGGATAGCGCACGTGGGCCATCATCACCGCCTCGGCGCCCGCCGCGATCGCGTCGCGGAACGGCAGCACGTCCTCGGCCATGATCGTCGCCAGCGGCCGCGCATCGACAGCGTCATCGAAATGGGTGTCTTCCGGCACCGAGCCATGGCCGGGGAAATGCTTGATGGTGGCGGCCATGCCGGCCATCCGCATGCCGCGCAGATAGGCCAGCGACAGCGCGGAGACCACTTCGGGATCGGGATCGAAGGCGCGCAAGCCGATCGCGCGATTGCCGCGCGCCAGATCCACCACCGGCGCGAAGCTCAGGTCGATGTCGATCGCGCGCATCTCGCTGGCCATGATCCAGCCGTGCATCTCGGCCAGCGCGAGTGCATCGTGCGGATCGGCTGCATAGTGCCCGCCGATCGCGGCCAATGGCGGCAGATCGGTGAAATCCTCGCGGAAGCGCTGTACCGGCCCGCCCTCCTGGTCGACCGCGAGCAGGAAGGCCCCGGGACGGATCGCGCGGATTTCCTCGATCAGCTCCACGATCTGCGCGCGCGAGACGAAGTTGCGTTTGAACAGGATCACTCCGCTGCACGCGTGGTTGGCGATGGCCGCGCGATCCGCGGCGTCGAGGCTTGTCCCGGAAATGCCGATCAGCAGCATGTCAGTCCCGCTTGGCTGGGGCCCCGCTGCCGATCCAGTCGGCATACGGCGCGTGAGCTAGTCGAACATTGTAATAGCGTTGCTCGTGGGTGACTTCATCGCCGAGCCATTCCGGCCGGACGAACACTTCATCTTCGCGGTCGAGTTCGATCTCGGCCACCAGCAATCCGCTGTTGCGGCCAGCGAACTCGTCGATCTCCCACAGGTGCCCCCCGCAGCGCACATGATGCCGGGTTTTGAGCACTTGTGGGCCGGCGAACGCCTGCAGCATCTGTTCGGCGTCCGCCAGCGGCAGCGGATACTCGAATTCGAGCCGCCGGTTGCCGATATCCAGCGACTTGAGGTTGAGGAATGCCAGCTCGCCCTCGATGCGCACCCGGGTCGAACAGCGCTCACCGCCCAGATAGCCCTGCTGCATGCGGATGCTGCGCACCACGCCGGTGCGCCAGGAATCGTCGCGCAGCAGGAACTTGCGTTCGATCTCGATACCCATCTGTCCCCCTGGCCTGCACCCCACACCCTGGGCCCTGGGCCCTGGGCCCTGGGCCCTGGGCCCTGAGCCCTGAGCCCTGAGCCCCGAACCCTACCCACCGCTGCCTACCGCTCGAACACCGCAATGGATTCGACGTGCGCGGTGTGCGGGAACATGTCCATCACGCCTGCCGCGGACAGTTGGAAGCGGTGTTCGCGGACCAGCACGCCGGCATCGCGCGCAAGGCTCGCCGGGTGGCACGACACATAGACCACGCGCCGGGTCTCCTTGCGCGGCAGGTAGGCCAGCACTTCGGCCGCTCCCGCGCGCGGTGGATCGAGCAGCACCAGGTCGTGACGCGCGCGCGCCCACGGCGCGTCGCGCTGGTCTTCGAACAGATTGGCCGCGTGGTACTCCACGTTGCTTACCGCGTTGGCCAGCGCATTGTCGCGGGCGCGCCCCACCAGGCCTGCCTCGCCTTCGATCCCGATCACGTGCGCGGCGCGCCGCGCGAGCGGCAGGGTGAAGTTGCCCAGCCCGCAGAACAGATCGAGCACGTGGTCGCTGGGGCCCGGCGCCAGCAGGTCCAGCGCATGGTCGATCATGCGCAGGTTGATGTCGCTGTTGACCTGGATGAAGTCGAGCGGACGGAATTCCATCTGCAGCCCGTAGGCGGGCAGCGCGAATCCGAGCCGCGCATCGACCGGATGCAGGGCGTGCACGCTGTCGATGCCGCCCGGCTGCAAGTAAACCTGCAGGCCGGTGGACTGCGCGAAGGCAACCAGCTTGGCACGATCCTCCGCGTCGAGTTCCACCAGGTGCCGGAACACCAGCGCGCCGACGCCGTCGCCGACCGCGAACTCGACCTGCGGAATCTCGCGCCGCGCGGCCATCGTTTCGATCAGGCGGGCCAGCGCGTCGATCCGCTCGCCGATCGCCGGATCGAGTACCGGGCAGCGCGCCAGCTCGGCCACGAAGCGGCCGTTGGTTTCGCGGAAGCCGACCAGCATGCGGCCCTTCTTCTCGACCCATTTGGCCGACAAACGACCGCGGCGGCGATAGCCCCACGACGCGCCCTGCAGCGGTTCGAGTACGCGGTCCGGGCTCACGTGGCCGATGCGTTCGAGGTTATCCAGCAGCGTGCGCTGCTTGGCCGCGATCTGCGCGGCGGGGGCCAGGTGTTGCAGGCTGCAGCCAGCGCATACGCCGAAATGCGCGCAC
>JANOEA010000422.1:0-2245 GCA_031412975.1 Pseudomonadota bacterium
AATGGAAGTTGCTGGCGCAGGCCGACGATCCGCAAGGCGACGATCATGGCCCCAGCGGACGCTATCGCTATCCCTCCGATCCGAGCTGGGGCGAGAACCGGCAGATGGACCTGCTGGGTGCGCGGCTATCGGGATCCGGTGGCGCGCTGCGGATCGAGGTGCCGATGCACCGGATCACCAGCAGCTGGATTCCGGCCAACGGCTTCGACCATGTCGCGTTCAGCGTCTTCATCGGCTTTCCCGATCGCGACGGCGGTGCCAGCGTGATGCCGCGACAGAATGCGAGCCTGCCGCAGGGAATGCGCTGGCACTACCGGCTGCGCGCACACGGCTGGAGCAATGCGCTGTTCTCGGCCGATGGCGCGACCGCCACGGCCGATGGCACCCCGGTGGTGCCGGCGGCAGACATCCAGGTCGATGCAAACAAGCACACGATCACCTTCACCGTGCCGGCGGCATCGCTGGGCGATCCGGCGTCGCTGGACGGGGCCATCGTCTACCTCACCACCTGGGACTACGACGGCGGTTATCGCACGCTTGGTTTGGACGCCAAGTCGCATGGCTTTACCGGCGGCGCTGCGACCGATCCGCTGGTCATGGACGATCTGCTGCTGCGGATACCGGCAAAGGACGAACGTAGCGGCCTCAAGCCGCGTGGCGACGACAATTGAAGAAGCCGTTGAAGGTCAAACGCCCGCGGCGCGGATCGCTGCTCAGCCGCGCGGGCTCGTTGATGTGGCCGCAATGGAACAGACTGCCGTCGTAGAAGATCATCCGGTTCCAGCGCGGCTCGACCGTGAGCACGTGCTCGAACCACGCGTTCGACGCACCCGGATAGCCCGGCTGGATGCCGTAGGTACGCGAGAATGTGTCGCGATCCATGCGCGCCGAGTCGTCGATCATCGCCTCGACCTCGGCAAACGCGCGTCGCGGCCGGAAAAAACTGGTCCCGCCCAGTGCGGCATCCGCGAACAGATACAGCACCGACGCGCCCGCGCACTTGTCGGGCGGCAGGCCGAAGCGATCGCGATGGCAGAGCCACTGCCGCGGTTCGAGCTGCTCCGGCGGGGTGGTCACCATCGCCAGCCGGCTGTACATGCGCTCGGTGCGGCGCGCGCCGAGCAGGCCGCGGATGTGTTCGGCGAAGAATGCGTCGAGTCGCGCGGAGACCGCAGCGGGCATCCGCAGCTCCGGACCGGGGTAGGCATTGAAGCCCGCAGGTGCTGCATCGGCCCAGTGCTCGGCGGCGAGATCGACGACCCGCTGCGGTTCCAGCAGCGCGTCATCGACCACGTGGCAGGCGTGGCCGTCGAACAGCGGGATCGAGTCGATGTATGGGCGCGGATTGAACACGGGAAGGCCCCTGGCCGGTGGCGGCTGCTGTCGCGTGCGCGATCCTACCGGCTGCGCACGTCCGCTGCGCCGTGTTCGCCTCGTATCGCGGATATCCGTGGCAATATCGCGTCGGCCTCACCGGAGCTACCTGCATGAATCGCGTGCGCATGATTCTCGGCATCGGCCTGCTGTTGCTCGCGAATCCGGATCCGGTTGCTGCCGATACGCTGCCCAAGGTGCAGTCCGGCCGCATCGAACGGCTGGCCGATTTCGAGTCATCGATGGTGCCGCCGCGGCATATCGATGTCTGGCTGCCCGACGGCTATCCCGCACACGGACCCTATGCGGTGCTGTACATGCACGACGGGCAGATGCTGTTCGACGCCACCACGACATGGAACCAGCAGGAGTGGCGGGTCGACGAAGTCGCGGGTGCACTGATCGCTGCAGGCAAGGTGCGGCCATTCATCGTGGTCGGCATCGGGAACGCAGGCGCGGCACGGCACAGCGAGTACTTTCCGCAAAAACCCTTCGAAACGCTGGATGCCGACCAGCAGGCCACGCTGCTCGAGCTCGAGCGCGAACCCGGCAAGCCGCTGTTCGCCGACGGCGTGTATGCAGACCGCTACCTGCGCTTCGTGGTCGAGGACCTCAAGCCCGCGATCGATGCGCGCTTCCGCACCCATCGCGGACCCGAACACACGATGATCATGGGATCGAGCATGGGCGGCTTGATCTCGCTGTACGCACTCACCGAGTATCCGCAGGTATTCGGCGCGGCAGCCGGCCTTTCGACCCACTGGCCGGGGATCATGCCGCAGGATCGCAATCCGGTGCCGGATGCGTTCATCGAATACCTCACCACCACCCTGCCCGGCCCCGGCGCGCACCGGATCTATTTCGACCACGG
>JANOEA010000423.1:0-2539 GCA_031412975.1 Pseudomonadota bacterium
CCGCTCGCCATTGGCAACACGCGCTTCCTCGAAGTGCTCCGACGGCTCGGACACCGAAACGATGCTGCCCTCGAACCACGTGGTGTTGCGCAGTGCGGTGCGCGTTCCGAAGTAGAACTCGAACGGAAAAACCGGGGTGTAGATGGTGACGTACACATCACCGGTGATTTTCTTCGGCGCTGGCATTAGGCGGTCTTGAGCTCGCGCTTGATCGCCGATGCGAGCACTGGCAGCTGATCCATGATGGCCGTGCGCACTGCCGCGCCGATCTGCGCGGGGTCACCGCTGCCGGTAGTCACGTTGATGTCGCCGATGGTGATGACGGCTGCGCTGCCGGCAGGTTCGCTCGGGTCACTCGGCCCGCCACCGCCCGGACCCGGGCCGCCGCCGCCCGGACCTCCGGGCCCCACAATGCCGCCGACAGTGGCAATGCTGTCAAGGAAGGTGCGCAAGTCGTCGCGGATTTCCTCCAGGTAGTTCCGCGATTGCGCTTGCACGTTCAGAATGAAGGTCTGCACGTCGACACCATCGGTCAACGTGTCGAGCTGGTCCTGCAGGATCTGGCGCTGCTGATTCTGCAACGCCACGCCCTGCGTCTGTGCCCAGCGGTAGTAGTCGGCGGCCGTTTCGTTGATCTCATCCAGCGCGGCTTGCGCTGCTTCTTCGGCCAGCCGTCGCTCTTCCTCGATCTCTTCCAGCCGCGCGCGCTCATCCTCACTGAGAAAGTACGTGGCGTCGGTGAGCACCGTCACGGCGCCCACGGTCTGCGCTTGCAGGTCGGCGATGCGGTTCTGAATCTCCGCGACGCGGTCGGCCTCGGGCTGTGCGACATCACGCACGGCGTTGATCCGCGCAATGATCTGGTTGTACAGCGCGACCGATTCGTCGGATGGCCGGTCGAATAGACTGGCGCCGACCTGCTGCTGCTGCTGAAGTATTTCGAGCAGGCGGTTGGCGATGTCGACCCGTCCACTTCCGCGTGTGGTGTTGAACTGCGCGAACAGCCCGTCGGCCTCCGTGCCCAGGTTGGAAAACTGCGACTGCAGGCCCACCGGGTTGGCGGCGCCGAAGCGCAATTCATCGAGCAATTGTTCGCTGCGCTCCAGCACCGTCTCCCACTGCTGTGCTGTCGCCAGCTGCTGCTGCAGCGCTTCGATCATCGCCCGATTGCGGTCGCGCTCCAGCTCGCTGATGGACGCGTTGTAGGCATTGGCAGCATCCAGCCGCAGCTGCGCGTCGGCGAGGATGCCGTCGCGTTCGGTGTCCAGCGCCTGCAGCTGTATCTGCAAAAGGCGTTGCACGTCGGCGGTGGCCTGCTGCAGCCAGGCGTCTACCGTGCCGATGAACTCGTTGAGGTAGGCGAGCGACTGTTCGGTCGTGCGTGAGTTCAGCACGCCCGCGCGGGTGATGTCGATGTTTCCGCGCAGCTGCGAGACCACCGTGGTGGGATTGCCGCCCGGCAGGTTGGCCAGGCGCTGCAGCAGGTTCAGCTCGAACGCACGGCCATTGCGGTCGATGTCGATCAGCGCCTGTTCCAACTGCACCGCGGCTTCGATCTGCGCCTGTGCGAGCGCTAGAATGGCCTGCTGGTAGTCCTGGCTGGCTTGGGCTGCGTCGGCAAAATCCTGCGCATCGATGGCGGTGGCTAGCGCGTCACCGGCTTTGGTGACGGCCTCTTGCAGGCGCCCCAAGCGCGCGGTCTGCTGTTCGACCGGGTCGCCAAACGCTTCGATCGCGATGCGGTCGATGTCGTCGATCTGTTGCTTGATCACGCGCAGGCCTTCGAACTGACGGATGCGCTCTTCGATGTCTTCGATGGAATTGAGGAACGGCGCGAACGCCGGTTCGACGGTGCTGATGATCAGCGCGACGCGCTTGCGCAGCACCTCTTCGATGGACAGGTCATCGCCCGAGCTGCTGGCGCTGAATCCGCGCAGCGCGGTGGATGCCGCGGCGCGCTCGCTGGCGGTGAGGTTGGCGGCGAGCGCGTCGTCAACCCGGCGCACGGCTTCGATCAGGTCGGCCACAGGCAGGTCGGTGTCACGGGTGGACGCGCCGAAGGTCCCGAGGGAGCTGCGGCCGGTGCGTTCCTGGCCGCGCGTATTGCCGCTCACGGTAATGCGGGGTGTGTCGTCGAAGGCGCCGCCGATCAAGCCGCCCAGCAACGATCCCACAAGCGTTCCGATCGGGCCGTAGATGGACCCGATGGCACCGCCGATTTGCGCGCCAAGTTGCGCGGATTCGCCGCCGCCACCGATAGCAGCGCCAAGTTGGGGCGCGACTGCCACTGCAACTTGGGTAACGACAGAGCCGATGTTCTGGTTGCCCGCTGATTGGTTGGCGTTTCCCTGTGCAGTTGCTGGACCGACGAAATCTGGGTCGAGTTCGAATCCTCGCCCCAGGGCTTGACTGCCACGCGTGACGTTGTTGGTGAGTCGCTCGCCACGCCCTTGCAGGCCGGTGATCTCCTGCAGCAGTTCAGACACCACGCCCCCGGCTTCTCCAAAGCGATCGACCAGCACCTCGGTCAGCAGATCGC
>JANOEA010000424.1:0-1903 GCA_031412975.1 Pseudomonadota bacterium
TTACGACCTGAGCCTGGCCACCGGCACGCTGGCTTCGGCCGGCACGCTGGCGGTGCTGGTGCCGCCGAGCACGCTGCTGGTGATCTACGGCGTGTGGACCGAGACCTCGATCGCCGAGCTGTTCATGGCCGGCATCGTGCCCTGCCTGCTGTTGACGGTGACCTATTGCGCGGTGCTGGCGATCTGGTGCACGCTGAAGCCGGAGATGGGGCCGCGTGGCCCAAGTTGGCCGTGGCCCGAGCGCATCGCTTCGCTGAAGAAGCTGCTGCCGGCGCTGGTGCTCATCGGCGTGGTCCTGGGCGGCATCTACGGCGGCATCATGACGCCTTCGGAATCGGCCGCGGTCGGGGTCGTCGGCGTGCTCGCGATCGCCATCGCGATGCGGCGACTGCGCTGGGCGGCGGTGGCGGAATCGCTGCGCCAGACCATCCAGACTTCGGGCATGGTGTTCGTCATCGTCGTCACCGGCATCATGTTCACGCGCTTCATGGTGCACACGAGTGTCACCGCCGACTTCGTGGCGATGATCGCGGGCTGGAACCTCGGCACCACCGGGCTGCTGCTGTCCATGCTAGTGCTGTATTTCATTCTCGGCACCGCCCTCGATGGCCTGGGCATGCTGATCCTAAGCCTGCCCTTCGTGATGCCGCTGATGGCCACGGCCGGTGTCGACAAGGTGTGGTTCGGCATCTTCCTGTGCGTGATGATGGAACTCGCGGCGGTGAGCCCGCCGGTCGGCATCACCGTCGCGGTGATGCGCAGCGTGGCGCCGGACGTGCCCACCAACGTGATCTTCCGCGGCTGTTATCCGTTCCTGGGGCTGACGATACTGCTGACCTTCGCGCTGATTGCGTGGCCCGGTTTGGCGCTGTGGCTGCCTGGCGCGATGCGCTAGGGCCTGTTGACACACTCGGAGTCCCATGGGGGCGCACTCGCGAAATGCAGCACCACATGCCATCCGCGATGTCGGCCGCGTGTGGTCGGTGCTGCTGGACTGAAGGGGGATTGCCATGCCTGTGACTGCCTTGCATCACTTCACGATCCGTTGCACGCCAGACGAGCTTCCGCCGCTGGTCGACTTCTATACGCGCGTGATGCGTCTTGCGATCGGCGTGCGGCCGGACATTCCGGCGCCCGGCGCATGGCTGTATGCGGACGGCCAACCAATAGTGCACCTCTACGCTCATCTTGCGATGCCGGACAAGCCGGCTGAGCCCGCCACAGGCCATCTTGACCACATCTCATTTCGATCGCGCGGGCTTGTCGAGATGCGCGAACACCTTGGAGCACTGGGTGTGCCATTCGCCGAGGCACCGATTCACGGCTGGGCGATTCACCAACTCTTTCTCCACGATCCGCGCGGTCTGAAGATCGAGATGACCTTCTGGATGGACCAGGAGAGCGCCGCATGACGAGCTTCGTGCAGGCCGGCGAAGTGCGCATCGCCTTCGACCGCGAGGGCGACGGCCCGCCGCTGCTGCTGATGCACGGCGCGGAAGCCTCGCGGCAGATGTTCGCGGCGCTGGTGCCGCATCTGTCGAAGCACTTCAGCGTGATCGCCTACGACCAGCGCGACTGCGGCGAGACCGAAGGACCGGAGCGCGGATCGACACTCGCCGACCTTGCGAACGATGCGCAGCAACTGATCGAGGCACTGGGTCTGCGGCGCGCGCATGTGTTCGGCTCATCCTTCGGCGGCCGGGTCGCGCAGGCGCTGGCGCTGCTGCATCCGCGTTCGGTCAACCACCTCGTGCTGGGCAGTACCTGGCCGTTGCCGAGACATTACGAAGAGTTGTGTCCGGATGCGCGGCGCCTGGGTGAGCTTCGATGCGGCCTGCCGTCCACCGCGGAGGAATTGGCGACCTGGTTTTTCCCCGAGGCCTTCCTCGATCAGCGGCCGGAG
>JANOEA010000425.1:0-1605 GCA_031412975.1 Pseudomonadota bacterium
CGATCCGAGTTCGACCCGCGCCACGTCGCGCAGGCGCGTGATCGCGCCCTCGGCGCCGGTCTTGAGCACGATCTCGCCGAACTGCTCGGGGCTTTCGAGGCGACCGCGCGCATTGACCAGCAGCTGCACCGACGCACCGGCCGGCTGCGGCGAGGCGCCGATCGCGCCGGCCGACACCTGCACGTTCTGCTCGCGGATCGCGGCGACGATGTCCAGCGCGGTCAACCCGCGCTGCGCGGCCTGGTCGGGGTCGATCCAGATCCGCATCGCGTAGTTGCCGGCGCCGAAGGCCTGGGCGTTGCCGACGCCCTCGAGCCGCGCGAGCTCGTCCTTGACGTTGAGGTTGGCGAAATTCGACAGATACAGCCCGTCGTAGCGCCCGTCCGGCGAGACGAGGTGCACGACCATCGTGATGTTCGGCGAGGCCTTCGCGGTGGTGACACCGAGTGCGCGCACGGCTTCGGGAAGGCGCGGCAGGGCCTGTGCCACGCGGTTCTGTACCTGCACGGCGGCGATGTCGATGTTGGTGCCGAGCGCGAAGGTCACGGTCAGCACCACGGTGCCGTCCGAGGATGCCGCCGACTTCATGTAGATCATGCTCTCGACACCGTTGATCGCCTCCTCCAGCGGCGCGGCCACGGTGTCGGCGATGGTCATCGGATTGGCACCCGGATAGATCGCGGTGACCTGCACCGTGGGCGGGGCCACCTCGGGGTACTCGGTGATCGGCAGGTTCGGGATCGCGATCAAGCCCGCGATGAACACGAAGATCGACAGCACCGCCGCCAGGATCGGGCGGTCGATGAAGACCCGCGAGAGATCGGTATGCGCGGAGGCCATGGTTCAGCCCTCGCCGCCGGCGGCAGCGGGTGGCGCGTCTCCCGCCGGGGCAACGATGGTGTTGGGTGCATCCATCGGCACTTCGACCGGAAGCACCGGCGCACCCGGGAAGAAGATCTTGCGCATGCCGTTGACCACCACCCTGTCCGAGGCCTCGAGCCCCTGCTCGACGACCACCAGTCCGTCGATCGTCGGGCCCAGCACGACGTCCTTGCGCAGCGCGCCGATGTAGGCAGCGCCGCCCTGCTGTGGCGGCGGCGTGACCTGGCCCGCGACGTAGACGTAGCGGCGGTCCTGGTCGTTGAGCACGGCCTGCGGGTGCACCAGCAGCGCCTCGCGCTCGCCCGAGCCCAGCAGCTGCACGCGCGCGAACAGGCCCGGCATGAAACGGCCATCGGGATTGGCCAGCTCCGCGCGTGCGAGGATGGTGCCGGTGGCCGGGTCCATCGCGTTGTCGATGAACACGACCTTGCCCTGGTGCGGAAAGCCGCTCTCGTTGGCCAATGCTACGCGCACCGGATTGTCCGCGTCGCGGGAGCTGGGTCGCGAACCGGCCCGCGCGAGATCCTGGTAGCGCAGGTGGCGCGCTCATCGCCGCGGAAGGTCACGTAGACCGGGTCGAGGCTGACCACCGTCGTCAGCACCGGATCGCCCGCGGACACCAGGTTGCCGACCCGCAGTTGCGCGAGGCTGGCGCGGCCGTCGATCGGCGAGGTGATGCGGGTGAAGCCGACGTTGAGCGCCGCCTGGCGCGCCTGCGCCTGC
>JANOEA010000426.1:0-5001 GCA_031412975.1 Pseudomonadota bacterium
GCAGAAGGAACGCACCCGCCTGAAGCTGGTGGAATCCGCGCTCGCCCTGATCGGCCAGGGCCGCAGCTTCTCGGCCTTGAGCCTTCGCGAAGTGACCCGCGAGGCCGGCGTGGTGCCGGCGGCCTTCTACCGCCACTTCCGGGATCTGGACGAACTGGGCCTGGCCCTGGTGGAAATGGGCGGGGTCACCCTGCGCCGGCTGCTGCGCGACGCGCGCCGCGACGGCATTCCGCCCACCGACATGCTTCGCGGATCAGTGCTGATCTACAAGCGCTTCGTCGAAGACCGTCCGCTGGTGTTCCGCTTCATCGCAGGCGAACGCGCGGGCGGCTCGCGGGTTATCCGCAGCGCCATCCGAATCGAGGAAAGCCACTTCGCCTCGGAGATGGCCCAGGACCTGCGCACCTTGGGCACCCTGCCCGACCTGTCCACCGCCAGCCTGCAGATGATCTGCGGCCTGGTGGTGACCACCATGCTCAACGCCGCATCGGACATCCTGGATCTACCGCCCGGCCAGCCCAAACGCGAGCGCGAGTTGGTGGACAACTTCGTGCGCCAGCTGCGCGTTGTTTTCCTGGGCGCGGCTCACTGGCGCGAGCGCTGAGCGATCGGAATAAGGGGTCAGGTTCATTTTCCCGTCGGGCAATCCGGGCAATCCGGGAAGAGGCAATCCGGGACAGCCACGTAACGTAATCGGGGTCAGGTCTCGTAATCGGGGTCAGGTCTTGTTTTGCCACATAGCAATCCGGGACAGGCATCAAATTGCCCCGCCCGCGCGACCCTACGCGAGGCTGCAATTCGATGCCCGCCTCAGTATCAGCAAGCTAAGCCGGTGATCCAAATAGGTTGTGAACGCTCGGCGGCTAATGAACTTCAGATCATGGGTGTCCCGGATTCAAACGGATTCAATGGGTGTCCCGGATTCAGGTGTGGGTGTCCCGGATTCACGGATTCAGGTGCTCTGACCCCGGCTCCGGAGTGCCCGCGCAGCACCACGCGGCCGAATCACAGAATCGGTAGCGCCCGGGCGACGGGCGACCGACAGATCGCTCCCTACCGATCACCACTAAACGGCTTGAGGTGCGGCGGTACCTGGTAGCTGCCATTGCGATAGTTCAGTTCGACCGGGTCGGCTGCGGCATCGGTCGGGGCACAATCGCGCTCGAACTGCTCCTCGCGCACGCTGACGAGTACTTCCTCGGAGACCCTGATCGGCGCATAGCCGGAGCGCGGCGCGGGCTGCACCTGGAGCGTGCGTGTCGTCTGCACGTCGCAGCCCTCGCCCTGATAGATATCGGTCACCAGCTCCGACAGCAGCGGCACCAGCGTGCGGCCTCGCTGCGCGAACAGACTCAACTTCTGGATACTGTAGAAGGAGACATTCGACGAGCCGCTCCACGACTCGGTAAGACCGAACACCGCGACCCCGCGGCGCAGCGGAAAAGCGCTGGTCGCGATTCCTGCGCTGTCGATCTTGTAGGCATCGCTTTCCCAGACATCGGTCAGAGTACCGCGCGCCATGATCTTTCCGGATCGGACTTGCGCCAGCACCAGTTCGACGTCGTAGCTGGTCACGAACTCGATCGCCGGCGGTCGCGCGAATGCGAGCATGACCACGCCGAGCTTCGGATCGCCCGGTAGGATCGCGCAAGAACCGAAGCGCGGCTCGGCCTTGCGCTCTTGCACGCGCGCGTCCCATACCGCTTGCAGGGAACCGACAGCGCAGTCCTGCGCCCACGCCACCATCGGAAAGCAGCAACAGAAGCCAACGAGCGCGCTACGCACCGTGATCATGGGCATGGCTTTGGCGTTGCGTGCGTGGGGCGAGGTCGCTGGGCCGGCATGGCCAGGATGATAGTGAGCAACGGGGAGCGCGGCGAATACACCGCTGATCTGCTTCACCCGGCGCGCCCCTGCTCCCGGGTCCATTCGAGCGCTGCGCACCCCAGGGCAAAGCAGGACACCAGGGCAAAGCAGAACACCCACGCTTTCGGACCGAAGTGCAATTGAGGACACCCACAATCTTGCACCCACAAATCGTCGCGGCCCCTACTGCCCCGTGAGTTGTGGCTGCCCCGGATTACGGCTGTCCCGGATTACGCGGCTGTCCTGGATTACGCGCTGGGCACGGACCGGTTCCAGCAGCACGTCAGCGCGATGCTCGGGCGGCGTGCGGGGCCGGGTTGAAGCGGGCGGCCGCGGAAGGTGGGGAAAACTGTACTCTGCATACTCATCGCGCCGCCCCCCGGCTTCCCATGACCGTCGGCACGTGTCGCCGGGAGTGGACTGCACGGATGATCGGGGCTCACGATCCGGAGTCCGATCATGTTGCATCGATTGCCATGGCTTGCGCTGCTGTGCCTGCCCGCCGCGATGGCCGCGATGGCCGCGGACAAGCCTTCGACTGCCGGGCCCACCGTCAAGGTCCTGCACCCCGCGCTGGAAATGCCGGGACTGGAGCGCTCGCGCACGCTGCGGCTGTACCTGCCGCCGGGCTATGCGCAGGGCACGCGCCGGTACCCGGTCATCTACATGCACGACGGGCAAAACCTGTTCGACGATGCCACCGCGTATGCGGGCGAGTGGGGCGTGGACGAGGCGCTGCACGATCTCGCCGGCCGCACCGGCTTCGAGGTGATCGTGGTCGGCATCGACAACGGTGGCGAGAAGCGCATGAACGAGCTCAGTCCGTGGCCCAACGCCAAACATGGTGCCGCCGAGGGCGAGTTGTACCTTCGATTCGTCACCGAAGTGGTCAAGCCCTTCGTCGACCGCGCGTGGCGAACGCGCCCGGACGCAGCGTCAACCGCGATCATCGGCAGCTCGATGGGCGGGCTTGCGTCGCACTACGCGATCCATGCGCGCCCGGACGTATTCGGGATGGCCGGCGTGCTGTCGCCCTCGCTGTGGTTCTCGCCGGACGCTTTCGCCTTCGCCGAGCAGCAGCGGCTGCCCGCCTACGCGCGGGTCTTCGTGTATGCCGGCGGAAGCGAGGGTGATACGACGGTCCGCGATGCCATGCAGCTACGCGACGTGCTGCTGCGCCGGATGGGCAGCGCCGATCGCGTCACCGTCGAGGTCGTCGATGCAGCGGGCCACGACGAAGCCGCGTGGCGCGCGGTGTTCCCGCGCGTGGTGGTTTGGCTGTATCGCATCGAGGGCGACTGAAACCGGGGTCAGAGTACAGTTTTCGCGAGCCATTCAGGACAGCCAGTCCTTCGGTCGGCATCTGTCGCGCGCGAAGTGCGGCAAGGGCGTGCCGGGTCATTGATCCAATGTCGTTTTGGTGGTGCAACTGCTGATTGATGGCAGATCCTGGGCGTCCCCGTTTCGCCGTCCACGCTCCGCCCGTGCTGTGCTGATGTACGGTCACCACCGGATCGAACGCCCGCCCGCGCCGCCGGACCGGCGTTCGGTATGGCCTGTCCCGCGCATTCCATGGAGAGGGACCCGCCCCGCACGGCCAGTGTCCGTGCCCATCCACAGGATCACGCCATGCATCGCATTCGCACCATCATTGCCGTACTGGGGTTGCTGGCTACCGCACCCCTGGCCGCCCAGCCCTACGCCTTCGTCAGCCTGTCGGATGGCGCGTTCGATGGCATGCGGGTGATCGATCTGACCAGCATGACGGTCGAACGCACGCTCACCGGACTCGGCGACGAGCCCGGTCGAATGGTGGCCAACGCCGATCGGAGCAGGATCTATCTGTCGAGCTGGCGCTTTGCCAATCCGCAGAATCAGGGCCTGATCTACGTCATCGACACCCGGCTGCGCCAGGTCGTAGCCGGTCCCGTCGTGGTGGGCCTCAAGCAAAATCGCACCATCGGCATCAGTCCGGATGGAATGCGCGTGTACACCTGGAAGCTCGAGAGCGTGAACGGCGTGACCAGCATCGGCGTGGTGGTGCTGGATGCCATCACTTTGGCCGAGATCGCCACCGTACCGATCACCGGAGCCAACTGCATCGCCACAGCGACCAATGTGGCGGTATCGCCGGACGGGCGCATCGTCGCCACCGTCTGCACTGACGGTGTGCGCATCATCGACCCGGTCACATTTGCGGTGACCCTCGGTGGCCTACCCACGGTCGGCAACGCCCGCATTCTCGGATTCTCGCCCGACGGCGGCGAGGTCTACGTTTCAGGACTGGGTCCAGTGAACTTCACCAACACCGGAATCCGCGCGATCGACCTGACGACCGGTGCCGGCAACGACTTTTCATGGAATCTCGGTGTGGGCGGCAATCTGGCCATCAGCTCGGGCGCGCAGGCGTTCCGCATGCACACGGTTCGCCGGCCGAGCGATCCACCAGACGATCCGACCGTGTATTTCAGCTACTTCGCAGCCGGTGCCAACAACCCGGTGGCCTGGGCCAGCGGCAGCGCCCTGGTCGCACGCCAACGAACCCTGATCGGGCGCGGGGCGGCGGGTCCGGGCTCCTCGATCGGGATCTCTCCCGATGGCACGGTGGGTCTCACCGCGCGCATCGGCGGCGTGCAGCGCGTGGTCACGGAGCCGGCCAGCGATCCGCTGCTGCGGATCGCGCCGTCCGGCAGCATCCTCGCGCAAACCGGCGTTGCGAGCTTTACCGACATCATCGTGGTGCCTTATCCCCCGGACTTCGTGTTTCAGAATGGGTTCGAGGAGTAGCTGCGGCGGGAAACCGGGGTCAGAGTACAGTTTCTTCCGCTGCCCCTTCGCCCCGTGAAGTCTGGCTGTCCCAGATTGCGCCGTCCCAGATTGCGCCGGTTCAGTCCGGCGTTCAGCCCGACGCCGCAATCCGGGACACCCACAATTCCGCCAGCAATTCACGACAGCCGCAATTCCTCGGCCGCGAACTGTGGCTGTCCCGGACTGCGATGGTTTCGCGACAAACGGCGCGGTCCGCCGATTCGTCGCGACGGAGTAGACTGCGGACGCTGCACCTGTCGCAGGGCTTGCCGGAGACGTTGCAATGTACGCAATCAAACCGATGCCGCCCGGCTTGGCACTGCTGCT
>JANOEA010000427.1:0-1548 GCA_031412975.1 Pseudomonadota bacterium
CCGCACCCACAGAGCGTGAACTGCCCTCCCCACCGACGGCAGGGGTGTCCAGCGCCGCGCTCTGCGACAATGGCGCCAGGCCCCTGGTCCATGTCCGACGAACTCGAACGCCATCGCCGCGCCCATCGACTGCGCAAGCGCCGACTCAAGCGCTTCCTGCGCGCGCTGCCGCGTCGGGCCAACGTGCGCAACTACCCGGTGGTGCGCTGGTTCGCGGAAGCCGCGCGCAAGCGCCCCTTCCTGTGGTCGTTCAAGCGCGAGCACGTGCTGCCGGCGATCTATGCCGGCTCGGTCGTGGCGCTGATCCCGTGGCCCGGCCAGGTCCTGCTGGTGTTGCTGCTGATGCTGCTCATGCGCGGCAACCTGGCCATCGCCGTGGCCCTGCAGTTCGTCTCCAATCCCTTCACCTTCGTGCCACTTTACGGATTGACCTATGTCGTGGGCCAGGTGGTGATCCGCGAGTTCATCCCCGGGGCCACTTCGATCGCGCCGCAGGACGCGATCAACGCGCTGGCGCACGCGGATTTCTCCGGCACCGGCGAGATGCTCGCGGCCTTCCTCATCGGCGGGCTGGTGTGCGGGCTGGTGATGGGCCTGGCTATCGACCTGTCGTGGCGCCTGCTGGCCTGGGAGGCCCGGGTTTTCAGGGCCAAGCTCGATGCCCTGCATGCCGCGGCCGACGCGCGGCGCGCGGCCGCCCAGCGCCACCCGGGACACGGCGGCCACAATCGCTGACCCGCCGCGCGACCGATCGATGGCAGACCCCGGAACCGACCCCATGCGCTTCGAAGGCACCGAGCACTACGTCGCCACCGACGACCTCAAGCTCGCGGTCAACGCCGCGATCACGCTCGAACGCCCGCTGCTGGTCAAGGGCGAGCCCGGCACCGGCAAGACCCTGCTCGCGCAGGAAGTGGCGCAGTCGCTGGGCATGCCGCTGATCGAGTGGCACATCAAGTCCACGACCAAGGCGCAGCACGGCCTGTACGAATACGACGCGGTGGCGCGCCTGCGCGACTCGCAGCTGGGCGAGGCGCGGGCGGCGCAGATCGCCAACTACATCGTGCCGGGCAAGTTGTGGGAGGCCTTCGAGTCGGAGGCCCGCGTGGTCCTGCTCATCGACGAGATCGACAAGGCCGACATCGAATTCCCCAACGACCTGCTGCGCGAACTCGACCGCATGGATTTCCATGTGCACGAGACCCGCCAGACCATCCGCGCGCGCGTGCGGCCGGTGGTGTTCATCACCTCGAACAACGAGAAGGAGCTGCCGGACGCCTTCCTGCGCCGCTGCTTCTTCCATTACATCCGGTTTCCCGACGCCGAGACCCTGCAGCGCATCGTCGACGTGCACTACCCGGGGATCAAGCAGGAACTGGTGCACGAGGCGCTGACCGCGTTCTTCCACCTGCGCGAGGCGCCGGGCCTGAAGAAGAAGCCCTCGACCTCGGAGTTGCTGGACTGGCTCAAGCTGCTGCTGGCCGAGGACATCCCGCTCGAGGTGCTGCGCGAGAAGAATGCGCGCAAGGCGATCCCGCCTCTGTACGG
>JANOEA010000428.1:0-12932 GCA_031412975.1 Pseudomonadota bacterium
GGTGGCCCGTGCTTTCCTGAGACTTGACGATAACTCCGAGGTATCACCGGTATCCGCCATTCCTGGCACCCCAGCAACCCCCGAAAGCCGCGACAGGCAAGGCTTCCGCCCTGGAACCGTCAGCACTTTACATAATATACATTAGACGCATACCCAGATGATCGGGGGCGGACTACTCCGTGGTGCGGACCACGGCGACCGTGCTGTTCCCACCGCCACTGGGCTGCGTGAACACCATCAGCGCGACATCGTCGATCACTGCCACTCTCGGATAGCCGCCAGCCGGCGCGGCCAGGTGTTGATCGGCCCGTGCCTCACCATCGGCCGACAATTGCGTGACGGTCAAGGTTGGTGTGTCGTCCTGCGTGGTCACACGGCTGACGAGCCACCCACCGGCGAATTCGGCCGCATCCACTCGCCCGAGTTCGTCGGCGCCCTCGCCCAGCGTGCGCGGCGCATCGAACGAGTCGCCGTTGCCGAACGCGGCGCGAACCTCCATCGGCCCGTCCGCCATCGTCGGCCATACACTCAGGAATCGTCCGCCGCGCGCGGCGAGCGCCGGGCCGTTCACCGGACAACCCGGCATGGTCCATGCGTCGTCGTGCACCGAGTACGGCAGTGACGCGCCTTCGTCATCCAATACGACCGCGCCAATGTCGCGGATCTCCTTGTCGGAGCGATCCCTGTACACCGCAACGGTCTTTTGCGCACCCCTCACGAGGTCGGTCTGGCAGCACGCGCAGGTGAGCGCATCGAGTTCCCGCTCGTCGGTGGGCACGCCATCTCGCGCGAGCAGCGCGCTGCGCAGCGTCATGTGCTCGTCGCCGCCATGACCGTGCGCATCCGCGCTGCCGGCCATGTTGCGCCCGTCCAGCCAGATCAGCCGCACGCGGTCCGCGCCGGCCGGCGCCATCGAAACAAACCCATGCTCGGTCGGCGTCGCGTCGCGATGTACGACAACCGGCGCTCCCCAACTGCGTCCCTGATCGCGGGACCGAACCACGCGAATTTCATAGGCGTAGGTACCCGCCGCGGTTTTCTGCAGCCAGAACGTCACCCAGTCGCCATTGTCGAGCACCGCGAGACTCGGGAAATCCGCGCCGTTGATGAAGCGCTCGGGTCCGCTGGAAACCAGGCCTCGCCGCTGTTCTTTGCCGCTGCGATCAAGCACCGCGTAGCGCAGCGCATTGCCGTCCCCGTCGCGTTCTTGCCAGGTGATCACGAATCCTTCCCGCGGATCGACTGCCACCGAGGGCTGCGCCGCCTTGGTCCCGGTTTCGAATGGCAGACGCTCGACTGTGAGCGTCTGCGCCGAAGCGGTACCGCTGCCTAGCGGCAGACCCAACACGAGCATCGGCAGATAGCGCCACGAGCGTAACGACGGCATGGGGATGTTTCCGGGAGCCAAGGTCTGCATTTGTACATGATCTGCTCGAGGCACCCCGAGTATTCGCGAACCGCGTGTCGATGAGCGTGCCCGATGGACTCACCTGGCCACACGCCCTGGAGTATTCGATGACCACACGCCGTCGCTTCGTTTCGATGCTGTCACTGACCCCTTACCCGGGTTACCCGCTCGTGGGTGCCAACGCCACGCCCGCCTGGGCGCGTGGGCGCCCCAACGGCGTCCGGGGGTTGATGCGGACGGCCGTCCTTCAGCCGCCCGCATCGGATTGCCCTACAGTTCCTCGTACAGGCTGTCGCTGACGATCTTGCGCAGCGCTTCGATCCGCCGCATCGTGGCCAGCTGCTCGGCATCTGTAGCCAACGCCGCATCGGCGGCGGCGAACGCGGCCATGTCCTTGTACTCGATGGCTACCACGATCCCACCCGATTGCTCACCGGCGAAGCGGGCGCGCATGACCCGCAGCGTGGCGTCGATCTTCATGCGCTTCATTGCGGCGCGGATGTTCTCGATTTCTTTCATGTACGACGCGGTATCGCTGACTTGCACGACCACCACACGGAACACCGCGGCCTGCGCGGACCCCATCGACAGCAGTAACCCCAAGGCGATCAATGACCCCATGATCAAGTGGCGCACTTCGACTCTCCCCTTATGCCGGCCGGAATGGCCGGGATGGCCAAAGGTGCCCGTACCACGGCGCGACCACAAGGTTCGCCGCAGCATGCGACCCGCGAGAGACCGACGCGGCCCGACGGCATCGCTCGCGTGGCCCAGGCGCGTCGAAGGACATCGGCCTCGAGGGTGCCGCGATGCTAACCTTTCCCGGCGCGCGGTCTCGCGCGCGGGTGTAGCCGCTGCAGGCCCGGTCGCCGTCGGGCCCAGGCGCGCACCCGTACGAAAACCAACCACCGTCGCCGCAATCCGGCGTGCCCACCGAGGCGCTGCATCGCTTCGACTCACTCATCGCATGAGCGTCGCCCAGAGCGACCTGAAGAACTCGACCCCATGACCGCAAACACGAACCCGCTCGATGCGCTGCTCGATCCGTCCATGCTCAGGACCGACGCCCTGATCGGCGGCGCGTGGGTCGCGGGCCCTGCCCGTCTCGACGTCTTCGACCCGGCGACCGGACGCAAACTCGCCGACGTCGCGCGGCTTGGAGCGGCCGAGGCACAGGCCGCGATCGGTGCCGCGGAAACCGCGTTGCCGGCATGGCGCGCGAAGACGGCGAAGGAGCGCGCCGCGATCCTCAAGCGCTGGTTCGAGTTGATGCACCAGCATGTCCAGGACCTCGCCCGGATCATGACCGCCGAACAAGGCAAGCCACTCGCCGAAGCCCGCGCCGAGGTCGGCTTTGGCGCGAGCTTCATCGAGTGGTTCGCCGAGGAAGCCCGCCGCGTCTATGGCGAGACCATCCCGACCACCGATCCGAACAAGCGCTATATCGTGATCCGGCAGCCGATCGGCGTCTGCGCCGCGATCGCGCCGTGGAATTTTCCGATCGCGATGATCACCCGCAAGGTCGCGCCGGCCATTGCCGCCGGCTGCACGGTGGTGGTCAAGCCGGCCGAGGCCACGCCGCTGTGCGCGCTCGCCGTCGCCGAACTCGCGCAGCGCGCCGGACTGCCTGCCGGCGTGCTCAACGTGTTGACCTCGGATGCAGCCGGCGCCATCGCGATCGGCAAAGCCCTGTGCGCGAGTCCGACGGTGCGCCACCTGTCCTTCACCGGCTCCACCGAGGTGGGACGAATCCTCGCCGCGCAGTGCGCACCGAGCCTCAAGAAGCTGAGTCTGGAACTCGGCGGCAACGCGCCCTTCATCGTGTTCGACGACGCCGATCTCGACAGCGCCGTCGAGGGCGCGTTGAGCAGCAAATTCCGCAACGCCGGGCAGACCTGTGTGTGTACCAATCGCTACTACGTGCAGTCCGGCATCCACGATGCGTTCGTCGAGCGGCTCGCGACGAAGGCGCGCGAGATCCGGCTCGGCAACGGCTTCGAACCCGGCGTCGCGCAAGGTCCGCTGATCGATGACGACGCAGTCGACAAGGTCGAGGCCCACGTCGCCGACGCGCTGGCCCACGGCGCGCGCCTCGTTGCAGGCGGCAGCCGCGCGACGGGTTTGGGCGACCGTTTCTACAACCCCACGGTGCTCGCCGATGTCACGCCGGCCATGCTGTGCGCCCGCGAGGAGACCTTCGGCCCGGTGGCCGCCGTGTCCCGCTTCGAGACCGAAGCCGAAGCCATCGCGCTGGCCAATGCCACCGAATTCGGCCTCGCCAGCTATCTCTACAGCCGCGACATCGGGCGCATCTTCCGCGTCGCCGAAGCCCTCGAATACGGGATGGTCGGCGTCAATACGGGGCTGGTGTCGACCGCCGAGGTGCCGTTCGGCGGCGTCAAACAATCCGGGTTGGGCCGCGAAGGCGCGCGTCAGGGCATCGACGAATACGTCGAGACCAAATACCTGTGCCTCGGCGACATCCTGAAGTGAGACCGGCGCCGGCTGCGCCGGCGGGACTTGCGCTCAGGACTCGCTCCAGCCGCGCGCGCGCTCGACCGCGCGCGACCAGCGCCGCATCAGTTCGCCGGCCTGGTCGCGGCTGATCGACGGCTCGAAGATCCGGTCCGCCTGCCACCCCGCCGCCAGTTCCTCCGGCGAGGACCAGAATCCGGTGGCCAGCCCCGCGAGATAGGCCGCGCCCAGCGCGGTGGTTTCAGTCACCCGTGGCCGGACCACCGGCACACCGAGCAGATCGGCCTGGAACTGCATCAGCAGATTGTTCGCGGTGGCGCCACCGTCGACCCGCAGTTCGATCAGCGGCTGGCTCGCGTCGGCCTGCATCGCCGCGAGCACTTCGGCACTCTGGAAGGCAATGGCTTCGAGTGCCGCGCGGGCGATATGGCCGCGCTGGGTGCCGCGCGACAGACCCAGCATGGTGCCGCGCGCGTAGGCGTCCCAATGCGGACTGCCGAGTCCGGTAAATGCCGGCACCAGCAACACGCCGCCGCTGTCGGGCACGCTGGCCGCCAGCGCTTCCACGTCGGACGAGCGCTCGATCAGACCGAGGCCGTCGCGCAACCACTGCACCACCGCACCGCCCACGAACACGCTGCCCTCGAGTGCATAGGTGCGCGCTCCGAGCTCCCAGGCCACCGTCGTCAGCAGCCGATGGCGCGAGCGCAGCGGCCGGGCTCCGGTGTTCATCAGCATGAAGCAGCCGGTGCCGTAGGTATTCTTGGCCATGCCGGGCTTGAAGCAGGTCTGGCCGAACAGCGCGGCCTGCTGGTCGCCCGCGATCCCGGTCAGCGGCACCTCGTGACCCTCGATGCGCGCCATCAGGCCGGAATGCGCCGAGGACGCAACCACGCGCGGCAGGCACGCCGCGGGCACCCCGAACAGCGCCAGCATGTCCGGATCCCAACCGCCCTCGAGGTCCAGCAGCAGCGTGCGGCTGGCATTGCTGACATCGGTCACATGCGCGCCCGTGAGCTTCCACGCCAGCCAGCTGTCGACGGTGCCGAAGCACAGCGCACCTTCCGCAGCGCGCGCCCGCGCATCGGGCACGTGATCGAGCAGCCAGGCCAGCTTGGTCGCGGAAAAATACGGGTCGAGCAGCAGGCCGGTGCGCGCGGCGACGCGTTCTTCATGCCCGGCTGCGCGCAGCGCATCGCAACGATCCGCGGTGCGCCGGTCCTGCCACACGATGGCTGGCGCGACCGGCTCGCCAGTGGCCCGATCCCACAACACCACGGTCTCGCGCTGATTGGTGATGCCGACGGCGGCGAGGTCCTTCGCCTCGATCCCGGCGCGGACCAGCACCTCGGTGATGGTCGCCGACTGCGAGGCCCAGATCTCATTGGCGTCATGCTCGACCCAGCCGGACTGCGGGAAGTACTGCGTGAACTCGCGCTGCGCGACCGCAACGATGCTGCCGGCCCGATCGAACAGCATGGCGCGTGAGCTGGTGGTGCCCTGGTCGAGCGCGAGAACGTAGCGCGACATGCGGTGTCTCCTTCAGGTGCCTGCGCTGCCCTCAGCCCGCGCGCGCTGCGATCCAGCGATCGAGGATTCCCGGCGCGTCGGGACCCAGGTGCAATCCCAGCTTGCTGCGCCGCCAGAGGATGTCCGCGGCGGTCTGCGCCCATTCCTCGCGAATCAGATAGTCGATCTCCGCAGGATACAGACCCGGAAGCACCGCTTCACCGAGATCCGCAAGGCAGGTCGCAGCACCCAGGAAACGCTGCATCCGGCTGCCATAGGCTCGCGCAAGCCGAAGGCGCAAGGCTTGCGGAAGCCACGGCCAGCGCGCCGCGGCTTCGCGCAGGAAGCGATCGAAGTCGGCATCCGGCAGGTCGCCGCCCGGCAGCGGCACGCCCGCCGTCCATGCCGCGCGGCGCGTGCCGAGCTGCGGCACGATGCAGTCGAGCGCTTCCTCTGCGAGCACCCGATACGTGGTCAGCTTGCCGCCGAAGATCGACAACGCCGGCGCACCGGCATCGTCCAGATCGAACACGTAGTCACGGGTCACGCTGGACGGGTCGTCGGAGTCGTCGTCGAGCAAGGGGCGCAGCCCTGCAAAACTCCACACCACGTCGGATGGCGCGATGCTCTTGCCGAAATAGCGATTCGCCATGCCACACAGATAGTCGATCTCGTCCGCACCAATCTGCGCGGCACCGGGATCGCCCAGATGCTCGACATCGGTCGTACCGACCAGGGTGTAGTCGCGCTCGTAGGGCAGCGCGAAAACGATGCGCCGATCGAGTGCCTGGAAGATGTACGCGTAGTCGTGATCGAACAGCCGCGGCACCACGATGTGGCTGCCCTTGACCAGCCGCACCCGGTGTTTGTCCCGCAGCGGTGATCGATCGCGGACGAACTCGGCCGCCCACGGCCCTGCGGCATTGACCAGCGCGCGCGCGCTGACCTCGCGACGCCCGCCAGGACCTGCGAGCACCGCGCGCCAGATGTGCTCGCGGTGCACCGACTCGCAGCGGGTGCGGGTCAACACGGTCGCACCGCGTTCGCGCGCATCGATCGCGTTGAGCACCACCAGGCGCGCGTCATCGGCCCAGCCGTCCGAGTACTCGAAGCCGCGGCGGAAATCCGCCTTCAGTGCCGCGCCCGCAGGGTGCTTGCGCAAATCCACGCCACGCGAGCCGGGCAGGCGTTTGCGTCGCGCCAGATGGTCGTAAAGGAACAGCCCCGCGCGGATCATCCAGCTCGGTCGCAGGTGCGCGTCGTGCGGCATCACGAAGCGCATCGGCCACATGATGTGCGGTGCGGCTCCGATCAGTTGCTCGCGCTCGGCGAGCGCCTTGCGCACGAGGCGGAACTCGTTGTGCTCCAGATAGCGCAGCCCGCCGTGGATCAGTTTGGTGCTGGCAGAGGACGTGTGACTGGCGAGGTCGTCCTGCTCGACCAGCAGCACCGACAGACCGCGACCGGCCGCATCGCGCGCAATGCCCACGCCGTTGATGCCGCCGCCGACGATCAGCAGGTCGTAAACCTCGGCCGCGCTGCTCGATGCTTCATCCATGGCTCAGCCCCGGCAGCGCGCCGCAGGGCTCATCCGGCGAGGTGCGCGGCCACCGCGCGCGCGGTCACGTCGCTGACGCGCACGTTCGATTCGACGGTGACCCCGGCAATGTGCGGCGTCAACAGCAGGTTCGTCAGTCCGGCGAAAAGCCGCCCGGCCGCGGCATCGACGGGCTCAGTTTCGAACACGTCCAGCGCGGCACCACCCAGTCGCCCGGCCCGTAGCGCATCGACCAGCGCCGACTCGTCCACCACGCCGCCGCGCGCGGCATTGATCAGGATCGCATCGGGCTTCATCCGCGCCAGCGCGCCGGCGTCGATCAGCCGCGTGGTCTGCGGCGTCAGCGGCACGTGCAGGCTGATCACATCGCTGCTGGCGAGCAGTTCGGCGAGGCTCATGTTGCGCGCATCGGCCCAGGCGGGATGCGCGGCCGGCAGAAAGGGATCGTGGGCGGCGATCGTCACCCCGAGCGCGCGTGCGCGGCTGGCGGTCTCGCGCGCGATCGCGCCGAAGCCGATCAACCCCAGCTGCTTGCCCGACAGCTCGCGCCCCATCAGGCGCTGGCGCGGCCACTCTCCGGCGACGACCGCGGCGCTTGCGAACCAGGCGCCGCGCAACAGCAGCAGCGCCGCGGTGATGACATATTCGGCCACCGACAGATCGTTCGCGCCGGTGGCCGGGAAGACCGCGATTCCGCGCGTCTTGCAGGCCTCGACGTCGATGTTGTCCAGACCCACGCCGAGGCGTCCGACCACTTGCAGGCGCGGCGCTGCATCGAGCAGCGCACCGCGCACCTGGGTCCGATTGCGCACGATCACTGCACGCGCATCGGCGATCGCGGCGCGCAGCGCCTCGGGCGCGTCCACCAGTTTGGGATCGTAATGCACGTCGAAGGCGGACAGATGCTCGCTGATGGCGGCCTCGTCCATGAACTCGGTGATCACGATGTCGGCCATTTGCATTCCTCGAGGGCCACGGCCCTGGTGTCGACTCAACTGTGCCGCAACAAAGCCCGGATCTCGTCGTGCAGCGGGCGCGCGATCGACAGCCCCTCGCGCGCCGCGCGATCGCGCAGCGCGAGGCGGCGCTCGCCCGGCAGACGCACGTCCGGGTCTGCGGTGATCGCCTCCAGCAGCACGCCCATGCGGCTGGCATAGGCGCCACCCGAAAGCGGCCCGGGATCCAGCGCGATGAACACCTGCCCCATCGCCGGAGGCCCGCCTTGGTCGTCGAAGAAAGAGCTCGCTTCCCAACCCCAGGCAGAACCCGTCAGCGCAGCGGCGAGGACTTCGACCATCAGGGCGAGCGCCGCGCCCTTGGCCCCGCCGATCGGCATCAGCGTACCGGCCAGTGCGGCCGTCGGATCCGTGGTGGGTTGCCCTGCGGCATCCAGCGCCCAGCCTTCAGGGATGGACTTGCCGGCTTTCTGCGCGGCGACCACCTTGCCGCGCGCGGCGACCGAGATCGCCAGATCGACCACCAGCGGCGCTCGCGCCGCAGGCAGCGGTGCCGCGAAAGCGAGCGGATTGGTTCCGAGCATCGGCCGTCGCCCACCCCAGAAAGCCATTGCCTTCGGCGTGTTGCCGAGCACCAGGCCGACCAGCCCTGCCGCCGCCAGGCGTTCGGCATGCGCTCCCGCCTGTCCGAAGTGATGCGAACGGTGGAGTACCGCCACCGCGATGCCGGACGCCCGCGCCAGCGGCGCCAGCGCCGCGAGTGCCGCGTCGATCGCGGGATAGGCATAACCGTTGCCGGCATCGACGCGCAGTGCTGCCGCGGCGACCTGATCGACCCGCGGTACGGCGCGCCCATCGACCTTGCCGCAACGTGCATGCATCGCATACGGCGGGACGCGCGACAGGCCGTGTCCGGCCTGCCCGTCCGCTTCGGCGGCAACCAGTGCGCGGGCGGTGGCGCTGGCGTTGCTCGCCGTGGCACCACTCGCTTCGAGCGCGGCAGTGGCGAGCGCCTCGGCTTCGCGCAGGCCGAGTTGGACCGTGTCGGCCACGCGCGCGGGCTCAGGCGCTGCGATAGAGCTTGGTCATCACGAATTCGCGGTGCCCCAACGCCTCGGCCGCCGTCAGGCGCCCGTTCGACGTGCGCACGATCATGTCGATCAGCACATCACCGGCCTGGTCGATGGTCATCTCGCGACGCACGATGCCGGAGACATCCACGTCGACATGCTCCGACATCAGCCGCACGGTGCGCGGATTTCCGGTGACCTTGATGACCGGCATGATCGGATTGCCGATCACGTTGCCCTGGCCGGTCGGGAAGATGTGCAGCACGTATCCCGCCGCGGCCTGCAAGGTGCAGCATTCGGCCGCTGCCGAGGAGGTGTCCATGAAGTACAGGCCCGGTCCGGCGGCAGGCGTCTCGGCAGGCTGCAATACGTCGATGAAGCTGATCTTCTTGCCGATCTTCTCGAGGTTGCCGAGCGCTTTATCCACCATGGTGGTCAGCCCGCCGGCGATGTTGCCCTTGGTGGGCTGGCAGTCGGACAGATCGGAGGTCTTGTGCGCCTCGATTACGTCATCCTGATAGGCCTGCCAGGTCTGCATGAACTTCTCGCGCACGGCCGGCGTGGCAGCGCGCGCGGCCGCGAGGTGCTCCGCACCGGTCAATTCGGAGGTCTCGCCGAAACATCCGTAGAGGCCTGCAGGCACCAGCTTGTCGTACATGTTGCCGACGGTCGGGCACGAGGCCAGTCCGGTGGTGGTGTCGGATTCGCCGCACTTGGCCGCGATCCACAGCTCGCTCAAATCGCACGGCACGCGCACCTGCTCCGAGGCCCAGTGCACGAACTCCTTGGCCTTGCGCGATGCCGCAGCGACGGTGGCGATGTCGCCGTTGCCCTCGATCCAGAAGCCGAACACCGGCTTGCCGGTCGCCGCGATCCCCTCGACGATCCGCGTCGTCCAGCCCGGCTCGATGCCGATCACGATGCAGGCGGCGACGTTCGGATTCGAGCCGGTGCCGATCATGGTACGGAAGTGCAGGTCGAGGTCCTCTCCGAACTGCAGGCGCCCATACGCGTGGGGCAGCGCGATGGTGCCCTGGATATGCGCCGCGACCGCTTCGCAGGCGGCGTTGGAGATGTCGTCGACCGGGAGGATCGCCACGTAGTTGCGCACGCCCACGCGGCCGTTCTCTCGCCGATAGGCCCATATCTTGCGGTTGTGGCTCATGTTCGATGGCTCCCCGGAATTACCAGCGCTTGGTCTTGAGGTTGTGGACGTGCACGTGCTCGCCCCGCTTCACCGGCGCGACGATGCGTCCAATGTCCTGGCCGTACTTGACCACGGTGTCGCCCACCGCGAGGTCTTTCAGGGCCACCTTGTGGCCGATCGGCACGTCGGTGCCGACGACCAGGCGAAAATCGCTGTCGTCGTGGGTCACCACGCAGAGCATGTCGGTGCTGGCGGTCAGGCCCTCCACCACCACCACCCCGACGTTGTCGGCCGGGTCGTGCACCAGAAGATGCGGGACGCTCACAACGCCTCCTTCAGCAGTGATGTAACTCTTGTAGAACACATAATACATCAGATACTGGACGAGGCCGCAAGCGTGGCACTACCCTCGCGACTCCGACCCGCAGCCTGCAGGCATCCGACCCGCCATGGACGCGTCGCCGCAATATCGCCCGCTGTATCGCCAGGTCTACGATTTCCTGGTGAAACAGATCGCGGAATCGGCCTGGCTGCCGAGCGAGGCGCTGCCCAGCGAACAGGCGCTCGCGGATCAGTTGCGGGTCAGCCAGGGCACGGTGCGCAAGGCGCTCGATGCGCTGGCGGTCGAGAAGGTCGTCGAGCGCCGGCAGGGCAAAGGCACCTTCGTCGCCGAACACACCCAGGAGCGCGCCCTGTTCCGCTTCTTCCGGCTCGCCAAACCCGATGGCGAGCGCACCTCGCCGACGAGCACGGTCGAGTCGGTGAAGCGGCGGATCGCCCGCGCGCCCGAGCTGCGCAAACTGGGCCTCGAGCGTGGCGAACAAATCGTCGAGATCGTGCGCACGCGCCATGTGGGCGGCCACCCCGCCGTGTTCGAGCGCAATATCCTGCCGCTGCGGCACTTTCCCGACATCGATCGCAAACTGCCGTTGCCGAACACGCTGTATGCGCTGTTCCAGCAGGAATACGGGGTCAACATCGTCAGCGCCGAGGAACAGATGCGCGCCGACGCCGCCAAGCCCGAGGACGCACGACGTCTGCAACTGGCGGTCGGCGCACCGCTGTTGCACCTCGAGCGGGTCGCGATCGCGCTGGACGGCAGCCGGGTCGAGTGGCGAATCAGTCGCTGCGACACGTCGCGCCTGGTCTACGCGACCACCCTGTCCTGACCGGCATCGGGCGCAGACACCTCACCATGGCTACCGTCCTGTGTATCGGTCACGCGGTGCAGGACTTCGTGTACGGCGTGGCCGATCTGCCCTCCAGCGCCGAGAAACATCGCGCGACTTCGTTTGCGAGCGTTGGCGGCGGCCCGGCGGCCACCGCGGCCGTGGCGATTTCGAAGCTCGGTGGCAAGGCCGCGCTGGCGGCGCGACTCGGCGAAGATGCAGTGGCCGATGTGATCGAGGCCGAACTCGCCGGCTACGGCGTGGACTGCGCGCTGCTGCGCCGCTTTGCGGGTTGCGCCTCGTCGACCTCGGCGGTTTTCGTCGATGCTCGCGGCGAGCGGTTGATCGTCAACTACCTCGATCCGGCGATCCCGGCAGCGGCGGATTGGCTGCCGGATCCGCGCGAAGCCGGATGCCAGGCCGTGCTCGCCGACACGCGCTGGCCGGAGGGCGCACTGACAGGACTCACCGCCGCGCGGATCGCCGGGATACCCGGCGTGCTCGATGCCGACCGCCCGATCCCTGCCGACCGCGCGGTCCTTGCCGCTGCGAGCCATGTGGCCTTCTCGCACGAGGCGCTGTGCGAATACACCGGCGAAGAGGATCCGCTTCGCGCACTGCAGATCGCGGCCCGCGGGCTCGACGCCTGGTGCTGCGTCACGGTCGGCGCACAGGGCGTACACATCCTCGCGGGCGACGAACATCGCCACTTGCCCGGTCATCGCGTCACCGCGGTGGACACGTTGGGGGCCGGCGATGTCTGGCACGGCGCCTTCGCACTGGCGCTGGCCGAAGGCGAACCGGCGTTGGCCGCCGCGCGCTTTGCCTCGGCAGCAGCGGCGCTGAAAGTGCGCCGTGCCGGCGGCCGCGCCGGCGCGCCGAGCCGCGTCGAGCTCGACGCCTTCCTGGCTTCCCCTCCGGAGTAGCGCGATGCAACTGTCTGCAGGCAAATACCGCGGCATGCGCCGCCTCGCCGATCGGCAGGGCCGGTTCAAGATGACCGCGGTCGACCAGCGTCCACCGATCAAGAACCTGATCCGCGAGCGCCGCGGCACCGAACACGCACCGTGGGCGGATGTCGCTGGATTCAAGGAAATGTTGATCCGCGAGTTGCAGGGCGAGTCCACCGCGATGCTGCTCGATCCGCACTTCGCCTACCCACGCGGCGTGACCATGCTCGATGCCTCGCTGGGCATGATCCTCACGCTGGAGGACTCGATCTTCGGCGAGACCCCGGGCGGTCGGTTGTCGGCCGAGATCGACGACTGGTCGGTGGAGAAGATCAAACGCGCCGGCGGCGACGCGGTCAAGGTGTTGACCTGGTACCGCCCGGACGCCGATCCGGCGGTGTGCGAAGCGCAGCAGATCTTCACCGCCCGGGTCGGAGACGCCTGTCGCCGTTACGACCTGCCCTACGTGTTCGAACTGCTCGTCTATCCCCTCGCGCGCGACGCCGAGCAGACCCGCGACTATGTCGAGATGCGCACGAAGCATCCCGAACTGGTGCTCGAGAGCGTGCGCACTTTCGCCGACCCCAAGTACGGCGTCGATCTGTTCAAGCTCGAAAGCCCGATCCACGCGGCCGACCTGCCAGCGCCGGGCACGGCGGGTGCGGATCAGGCGCAAGCGCTGTTCGATGA
>JANOEA010000429.1:0-27838 GCA_031412975.1 Pseudomonadota bacterium
GCGGTATGCGCGGGTGGGCGATCGACTCGAAGCCGCGCACCAGCTCGACCGGGTCGGCGACCAGCTGCTGGATCGGCGTCGCCTCGTCCACGATGCGATTGACGAAACTGGTGTTGGCGCCGTTCTCGAGCAGGCGCCGCACCAGGTACGGCAGCAGGTCCTCGTGCGAGCCGACCGGCGCATACACGCGACACGGCGCCTTGTCGCTGCCCTCGCCGATCACCTCGGCGTACAGATCGCCGCCCATGCCGTGCAGGCGCTGGAACTCGAACGGCTGGCCCGCGGCCATCTGCTGGATCGCCGCGATGGTGTGCGCGTTGTGGGTGGCGAACTGCGGATAGAACTTCGCGCCGTGGTCGAACAGGCGCCCGGCACAGGCCAGGTACGACACATCGGTATTGGCCTTGCGGGTGAACACCGGGTAATCGGCATGCCCGTCGACCTGCGCGCGCTTGATCTCGGAATCCCAGTAGGCGCCCTTGACCAGTCGCACGTACCAGCGGCGACCGCATCGTGCGGCCTGCTCGGCCAGCCAGTCGATCACCGGCAGGGCGCGTTTCTGATAGGCCTGCACCGCGAGGCCGAAGCCGTTCCAACCATGCAGGGCAGGATGCGCGAATACCTCGGCGAGCAGTTCGAGCGACAGCTCGAGCCGGTCGGCCTCTTCGGCATCCACGGTCATCGGTATGCCGACGCTTCTGGCCAGTTTCGCCAGCGCGAGCACCTTCGGCGTGAGCTCGGTCAGCACCCGCTCGCGCTGCGCGACTTCGTAGCGCGGATGCAGTGCCGACAGCTTGACCGAGATCGACGGTGCCGCGCTCAAATCGGCATACGGGCCGCGCGCGCCGATCGCGCGGATCGCATCCTGGTAGGCGACGAAATAGCGCTCGGCATCGGCGCGGGTCAGCGCGGCTTCGCCGAGCATGTCGAACGAATGCCGGTATGCACGTCCATCCTTGTCGAGCGAACGGTCCAGTGCCTCGCCGATGCTGCGCCCCATCACGAACTGATGGCCCATGATGCGCATCGCCTGGCGCACGCCGAGGCGCACCACCGGCTCGCCGGAGCGCGCGATCAGCCGCTTGAGCGCCGCCCACGGATTGCGCTGGGTCTCGCCACCGAGCGAAATCAGCTTGCCGGTCAGCATCAGGCCCCAGGTGGATGCGTTGACGAACAGCGAGTCGGAGTTGCCGAGGTGCGCGTTCCAGTTCGCGTCACCGAGCTTGTCGGCGATCAGCTTGTCGGCGGTGTCGCTGTCGGGAATGCGCAGCAGGGCCTCGGCCACGCACATCAGCAGAACGCCTTCCTCGCTCGACAGATCGTACTCGCGCATCAGCGATTCGACCGCGCTCTGCTGGCCGGCCTTGGCGCGCACGCGTGCCACCAGTTGGGTGGCGCGGCCCACGATCAGGTCGCGCTCGGCTGGCGGCAGCGCTGCGCGCGCGGCCAGTTCGCGCACCAGCGCGGCCTCGTCGGCGGCGTAGTGGGCGCTGATGCGCTGCATGGCCGGGCCGGCGGACAACGTCGGCCCGGCGGCGAGATTCGACGCCACGCGGAACTTCCAGCTGCGCGCCTGGACCACGACGCGGAACCCGGATTCTACCCCGGATGCAGCGCACGGGATCGTCGACTTGGGCCGCGCTGCGCCGTCGACGCGGCGAATTCAGTCGTCGGGATTCACGCCCGTGACCGCATGCAGCGCGCGCGCGTCGTCGATCGAACGCACTTCGGCGCCTGCGAACGGCGCGGCGTTGGCGGCCATCGCCCATAGCGCCGCCGCGCGCTGCCAGAACCGGGTGCCTGCCAGTGCCTGCTTGGCACCCGCATCGGAGCCGACCGGTGCCCAGCCCTGCTCGCGCAGCGCCTGCCAGTTGACAGCGAGTGCTTCGTCGCTGGCGCCTGCGAGGGTGCGCAGCAGGTAGGTGTCGAGCACCGGGCGCGCACTGGCGATCTCGAGCAGGCGTTGCGCGCGCAGATCGCCGCCGATCCGCTCGGCCAGCTGGTTGCAGCACTGCGAGAGCGCCGCGTCGAGCACGCCCGCGAACGCGATGCCGCGACGATAGGCGTCGCGCCATGCGTCGACCAGTGGTGCCAGAGCCGCATCCTCGCGCGGCATCGGCGCGGCCTGCGCGCCTGCGGACCGGCGCTCCATCGCGAACACCGGGAACATCGCCTCGGCCGGAATCCCTCCGCGTACCGCGACGGCCGCGCTGACTACCCGCGCGAGTCGCCGGTTGCCGTCGGCGAACGGGTGGATGGTCAGCAGCTGCGCATGCACCAGGGCCGCCTGCGCGAGCGGATCCGGCGCGCCCCAGTCGATGAACTCGCACAGGTCTTCGAGCAGCGAGGGCAACATCTCCGGGGTCGGCGCCAGCCGCAGCGGCACATCCTCGCCGATTCCACCGAACCAGGCGCTGCGCTCGCGCAGGACCGATGGCACGGTCGGCGCGAGCTGGGTATGCAGGCGGCGCAACCGGACCGGTGTCCAGCTGCCGACCGCACTCTCGGTAGCCAGCTCGCGCAACAGGCGCGCCGCAGCCGTGGGTCGCGCCCAGGCCGGCAAATCCGCATCGCGGGACGAGCCGGGAAGTTGCCAGCCGCTGTCGATGAAATCGGCGGCGGTGGCCCAACACACCCAGTCGCGCAGGGGTCTCGACCAGTCGGCGGGCGGCACTTGCGCCTGCGGCAATGGCCAGTGCGCCCGCAGCGAGCCGAGCATGCGCGGCATGCAATCACCGCCGCTACGCGCGGTATCGATGCTGCTGGCCGCACAAGGCGGAATGTTCGGGACGCTCATGCTCAAACTCCACACGACGGGCAAGGACGCAGGGTCCTCGCGCGATATCGTGCGTCGTCTCCCGCGGCGTACCCCCGCGGGACCAGGCCCCTACAGGACTACTCGGAGTCCGGCACATGAATCGATCACGGCACGCCGTGGCCCGGGCGCGATGCGCCCGTGCAGCCACCCGTCGGGGTGGGATTCAGTCAGCGGGGAGATTCGAACCGACGCTCCCGCCTGGCCCCTTGCCTACCCCAATCGCCCTGGCCCGGGTCGATCGGGACTGCGTCCTACTGGGTGCTCTCGGCCGTGCTTGGTGAGGTCACGGCGCCAGCGGCGCAGTCGTCGAGCCAATGGCCCGGATCCGGATTCTCGATCTGTACCAGTTCAATCACGCCGCCATCCTCGCTGAAGGTGACTGCGATCGGGTCGGAGTACAGCCCCGCGGACACGATCACCGTTCCGAAGACGTTCTCGGGAGTCTCGCAGGTGATGTCGCCGATCGCATGCGCCGACGGCGAAGCAAGCAAACCCATGGCCAGTACGCAAAGCACGGCGGTAAAAAGTGAGCGAACGTTCATGCGAAATCCTCTTCTGGTGTCCGTGGATGGTCGCCCTGCCGCGCTGCACGATGTCGACCATTGGTCGACGGATTACCGTCCCTTCCCCGCACTCGAGGTGCTGCAGTCCGGATCGGTTCTCGCGGCGTGCTGCCCCGCCGGGAATCGAATAATGAGGACTCGACGGGCTCGCTGCCGGCGAAGTTCCTTACGGCCCGTTGCGCACCTGAGGGTCGGTGCTGCAGCGGGACGCTCGGATCAGGGGCAGCTCCTCCAGCACGCGCGCCCGATCGAGTCCTGTATTGGAATTACTCGCAACTTGGCACCCCGATCGATCAAACGCCTGCAGAAGCGTGCTGGCATAGGTCTCGCGCGCGCGCGCGCCGGCCGCCAGCAGAGCCTCCTCGGCCCTCGGCACGACAAGAATCTCCAGCGCCCGTTGCGGGCGCCCCGCATTGAGCAGGAATTCGGCGTAGCCCAGCCGGAAAACCGCCATCGTCGGGTGATCGGCCCCAAACGCGGAGTGCCCGAGCTCGACCGCCTCCCGATACAGCGCTTCCAGATGGCCCGGGGTAGTCAGCTCGGGGTTGCGCACGTACAGCTGGGCGAGGTTGAACTGCGCGCGCAGCGCTTGCGGATTGCCCCCGCCGAGCGCGGCGCGCCAGTTCGCCAGCGCGGCCTCGTAGTGGAACGCGGCCGTCTTGGCATCGCCGATTTCGCGCAGTGCGTTGCCCAGCGTGGTGTGGGCCCCGGCCGAGGCGGTCGACTGCGCACCGTAGATGCGGTCGAAGTCGGCCAGCACGCTGCGCGCCTCGGTCACCGCCTCACCCGGTCGGCTCACGCGGTGCAGCAATCCGGCGCGACGCAGCCGGGTGCGCGCGAGGTCCGGGTGGCTTCCTGGCAGGCCTGCGCGCTGCCACACCAGGGTTTCATCGAGCACCGCGAGGCTTTCGTCATAGCGGCCGTCGAGACGCAGCGCGTCGCCCAGCGACTGCCGCGCGCGCAGCGCGGCACTGTCGCTGGGCGGGGCAGCGGCCAGCCCGGCGACTACGGCGCGCAGTAGCGCGACGGCTTCATCGTAGCGGCCCAGCTGGATCAGCAGGATCCCACGGGTGGTCTGCAGCTCCAGCGCTGGCGGCCCCAGCTTCTCGGCCTCGAGCAGCGCCGCTTCCGCCTCGGGATACTCCGCGGTGCGGATCGCCGCGCGCGCGGCCAGGCCGAGCAGATGCGCGCGGCGTTCGACACTGACGTCTGCGCCTTCGGAAACGCGCGCCGCGCGGTCGGCCAGCTCGCGCGCCTCGCGACTCAGGCCCAGGCTCAGCTCCACCTCCGCGATCGTGCTCGCCAACTCCGCGTAAAGCTCGGGCTGGTCGGCCAGGGTCAGCTCCATCTCCGGTCGCGCGGCGGTCAGCACCTGCCGCGCGGTCACCTGGGCGCCCGCAGTCTGGCTGGGGTCGGCTGCCTCGAAGGCGCGTTTTAGCAGGTTCACCGCCTGCCGCGCACGGTCGCGTTCGAGGGTCGCGCGGTCGCGCTCGTCCGCGACCAGCATCGCCTGCCGCACGATCACTGTCACCGCGACGCTGGCCAGCAGCGCTGCCGAAGCGCTCAGCGCGACCGCCCCGAGATTGCGCCGCACGAACTTGCGCAGCCGGTACCAGCGGCGCCCCGCGCGTGCGCCGACGGGCCGGCCGCCGAGCGCGTTGCCGATGTCGGCGGCCAGCTGTTCGACCGATGCGTAGCGATCGCGCGGGTCCTTGCGCAGGCAACGCTCGACGATCGGGTTCAGATCGTCGAGCAGGCGCCGCCGCAGCACCTCGACCGAGTTCAGGCCGCGCGCGCGCGCCACCGGCAGGTCGTCGGCGCCGAGGCGGGTGCTCATCTCCGGCGGCGGCACGCGCTGGATCAGCTGTTCGACCTGGCCGGGTGTGAGTCCGTCGACCGCGAACGGCGGCTTGCCGACCAGTAGTTCGTGCAGCAGCACGCCCAGGCCATAGACATCCACGCCGACCGTGACCGGGCCGCCGCGGATCTGCTCCGGTGCCGCGCTCGACGGGGTGAAAAAGCGCTCGGCGGTGAGGGTGTAGTCGGACACGCCGGGACTGATCGGTTTTGCGATGCCGAAATCCAGCAGTTTGGGGCTGCCGTCCTCGGTGACCAGGATATTCGACGACTTCAGGTCGCGATGCACCACCAGGCTGCGATGCGCGTGGGCGACCGCATCGAGCACGCGCAGGAACAGGCGCAGGCGCTCTTCGATCGACAGCCTGCGCGCGTCGCACCAGGTGCACAGCGGCTGCCCGCGGACCAGCTCCATCACCACGTAGGGCGTGCCGTCCTCCAGGGTGGCCGCATCCAGCAGGCGCGCGATGCCCGGGTGACCCAGCGAGGCGAGCACCTGGCGCTCGAGCGAGAAGCGCCGCAGCAGCGCGGGGTTGAGCGCCTCGCGGCGCAACAGCTTGATCGCGACTTCCTGTTCGATCAAACCATCGGCGCGGGTTGCGCGGAATACGCGGCCCATGCCGCCGCTGCCGATCATCTCCTGCAACTGGTAGACGCCCGCGCGACTGCCCGGAGCGGGCCCGGACGCAGCATCCAGTGCGCTGACCGCGATTGCCGTGGCCGACGCGGTCCGCGAGCGCTCTACGCGGCGGTGGGTGACCAGCAGGCGTTCGACTTCATCGGCCAGCGAAGGATCTTCGGCGCGACACGCGGCGAGCACCGAGGCGCGCGTGTGCTCCGCCGCGTCGGCCGCGCGATCGAACCAATCGCGCAGGCGCAGGAAACGGTCATCCATCGGTGCCGGGGGTCGGCGCCAGGCCCAGCCGATCGGCAAGCCAGGTGCGCGCGAACCGCCATTGCCGTCCCACGGTGGCGGTGGATGAATCCAGCACGCCGGCGATCTCTTCCACCGAAAGGCCGGAGAACAGGCGCATCTCGACCACTCGCGCACTGTCGCGATCGAGCAAGGCCAGTTCGTTGAGCGCCTGGTCGACGGCCAGCCAGTCGACCGGGTCGCCGCCGCCGGGCTGGTCGCTGTTGTCCAGATCCTGCAGCGGCACGAACAGTACGTCGCCGCCGCGCTTGTCGGCCGAACGCTGGCGCAGGTAGTCGATCACGACGCGGCGCATCACGGTGGCGGCGATCGCGTAGAAGTGCCCGCGGTTGCGCCAATCGACGCCGGACTGCGGCACCAGCCGCTCGTAAGCCTCGTGGGCGAGTTCGGTCGCGCGCAGGGTCAGCTGGTTGCCGTGGCGACGGATCTGGCTGCGCGCGAGGTCCAGCAGCACCGGGTAGATCGCAGATGCAAGCGCGTCCCCGGCCCCCCGGTCGCCTTGCCGCCAATGCGCGAGCAGTTCGGTGATATCGGACACATCAGGCTCCACGCGCCACCGCGGCGCGGGTCGACGACCACGGGTGCGGGCCCGGAATGACCCGCGCGAACGAGCATAACATTGCCCCGCAGCCGATCCGGAGTGCATATCGTCACGCGGGTGAAGGCCACCAGCACGGGCTTTTTTCGCGCCGTAGACCTCCGTCGTGGTCTGCTGCGACCTTGCCCCTGCAGCCCGCCGGGGCCTACAATCCGCAGGCTTCAAGGGCCAGTGCCAGCCCATGATCGATGAGTCCGCCGCCAGCGCATCCACCGAGGGTTTCGAGTTCCGCCTGCGGCCCAATCGGTCGATCACGGCATCCGGCCTCGTGGTTTTCTTCATGCTGCTGGCAGCGATGTCGATCGCGGTCGCATGGGTCAGTTCACGGCAGGGCAATTTTTTCGCGCCGATGTTCGCTGCGGTCGAGCTGTGTCTGGTCTGGCTCCTGCTGCGACTCGTCTGGCGCACGCAGGACCAGCGGCATGAGCGCATCGCGATGACGGTCGATGCGCTGACGGTGGCATCGTTGCCACCGGGCGACGAGGTGGAGTTTCCGACCCCGTGGGTGCGCGTGCACAGCGCCCCGGCCAGGAGCTCCACCGCACGGCGCCGGCTGCTGATCTCATCGCACGGTCGCTCGGTCGAAGTCGGCACGTTCCTTGCCGACGACGAACGCGCGCTACTCGAGCGGAAGCTGCTGCAGGCGCTGGCTGCGTTGCGCGGTCTTCCGGTTCCCGAACAGGACAAGCAGGCAATCAGATGATGGTGATGAATCGAATCGCAACGTTCACGGCGGCCGTGCTTGCAGCGCTGATCGCGCTGCCCGCGGTGGCGGCCAACCCGCAGCCGTGGCAGCTGAACATGACGCCGGGCGTGACCACGACCGCGCAATCGGCCTACAGCATGCACATGATCATGCTGTGGATCTGCGTGGCGATCGGGGCGATCGTGTTCGGCGCGATGGCGGTCGCGATGATCCGCTTCCGCAGATCGAACGGCGCGGTGCCCGACACGAGCCTGGTGCACAGCACCAAGCTGGAGATCGTCTGGACCGTGGTGCCGGTACTGATCCTGGTCGGCATGGCGTGGCCGGCGACCACTGCGCTGATCAACGCGGCCGATACCCGCAACGCCGAGATGACGGTGAAGATCACCGGCTACCAGTGGAAGTGGCGCTATCAGATCCTCGACTACAAGGGTCTGAGCCAGCCGGTCAATTTCGTGTCCAGCCTGCACCTGGACAGCAACAAGGCGCGGCAGGGCATCATCGACCCCGCGCAGGTGCAGGTCGACGGCGTCAACACCTATCTGCTCGACGTCGATCGTGCGCTGGTGCTGCCGACCAACACCAAGATCCGCTTCGTGATCACCGCCGACGACGTGATCCATGCATGGTGGGTGCCGGCGCTGGGCTGGAAGCAGGACGCGATCCCCGGCTTCATCAACGAGGCCTGGACCGACATCCGCGAGCCGGGTGTCTACCGCGGCCAGTGCGCGGAATTGTGCGGCAAGGACCATGGCTTCATGCCGATCGTGGTCAGGGCCGTGCCGCGCGCGGAGTTCGAGCAGGAACTCGTGCGCCTCGGCGGTACCGTGCCCGGCGTGGAGGCGATCGCGCAGGCGGCCGCCCCGGTCGCGCCGACCCCGACCCCCGACAACGGCTGATCTGATCCAATCGCTCGAATCCGACCGCCGCCACCGATCGTCCAGGACTTCTGCATGGCCACTTACGCTACCGACCACACCCACGACGACGCCCACGACCACAAGCCGCAAGGCTTCCTCGACCGTTGGGTGTTCAGCACCAACCACAAGGACATCGGCACGCTGTACCTGGTGTTCTCGTTCACCATGTTCGTCATCGGCGGCGCGATGTCGGGCGTGATCCGTCTGGAGCTGTTCCAGCCCGGATTGCAGTGGGTCAATCCCGAGTTTTTCAACCAGATGACCACCATGCATGCGCTGGTGATGATCTTCGGTGGCGTGATGCCGGCGTTCGTGGGACTGGCGAACTGGATGATCCCGCTGCAGATCGGCGCGCCGGACATGGCGCTGCCACGCATGAACAACTGGTCGTTCTGGCTGCTGCCGTTCGCATTCACCCTGCTGCTGCTGACCCTTTTCATCCCCGGCGGCGGTCCGGCCGGCGGCTGGACCCTGTATCCGCCGCTGTCGCTGCAGGGCGGCTACAGCGTGGCCTTCGTGATCTTCGCGATCCACATCATGGGCATCAGTTCGATCATGGGCGCGATCAACATCATCGCGACCATCCTCAACCTGCGCGCGCCCGGCATGGACCTGCTGAAGATGCCGCTGTTCACCTGGACCTGGTTGATCACCGCGTTCCTGCTGATCGCGGTGATGCCGGTACTGGCCGGCGCGGTCACCATGCTGCTGACCGACAAGTTCTTCGCGACCAGCTTCTTCAACGCCGCCGGCGGCGGCGACCCGGTGATGTTCCAGCACATCTTCTGGTTCTTCGGGCATCCGGAGGTCTACATCATGATCCTGCCCGCGTTCGGCATCGTGTCGGAGATCATCCCGACCTTCAGCCGCAAGCCGCTGTTCGGCTACCAGGCGATGGTCTACGCCACCGCCTCGATCGCGTTCCTGTCGTTCATCGTCTGGGCCCACCACATGTTCACCGTCGGCATGCCGCTGGGCGGGCAGCTGTACTTCATGTACGCGACGATGCTGATCGCGATCCCGACCGGGGTGAAGGTGTTCAACTGGGTCACCACGCTTTGGCGCGGTTCGATCAGTTTCGAGACCCCGATGCTGTGGGCGCTGGCCTTCGTGATCCTGTTCACGATCGGCGGCTTCTCCGGCCTGATGCTGGCGATCGTGCCGGCCGACTACCAGTACCACGACACCTATTTCGTGGTGGCGCACTTCCATTACGTGCTGGTCACCGGCGCGCTGTTCTCGATCATCGCCGCGGTCTACTACTGGTGGCCGAAGTGGACCGGCCGCATGTATAGCGAGTTCTGGGGCAAGTTCCACTTCTGGTGGTCGGTGTTCTTCGTCAACGTGCTGTTCTTCCCGCAGCACTTCCTCGGGCTCGCCGGCATGCCGCGCCGCATCCCCGACTACAACGTGGCTTTCGCCGACTTCAACATGATCAGCTCGATCGGTGCGCTCGGCATGCTGATCACGCCGTTCATGATGTTCGCGATCCTGTATCACTCGCTGAAGAAGGGCGAAAGGGCGCAGCAGGTTTCGTGGGAGGGTGCGAAGGGCCTCGAGTGGACGGTGCCCTCGCCGGCACCGCACCACACCTTCACCACGCCGCCGCGGATCGCTCCGGGCATGCTGGCCCACGGCGACGTGACGCACTGAGTCCGAGCCCGGGAGCGTGCGCTCCCGGATCGACCAGCCAGCCGATGATGACCCGCCCAACCCCCAGCCCCGACGCCATCGCCCGCCAGCGCGCCGCTGCGCGGCGTACGGCGATCACCATCGGCGCCATCGCGATCGCGATCTACGTCGCATTCATCCTGCGCGGCGTGCTCGGCGCGTGAGCACGCCGCGTCGATCCGCCGCCGAGTCCACCCGCGCGTTGGTGCGCAAGCTCGCGCTGACCGCGGGACTCACGTTCTTCCTCGGCTTCGGCCTGGTGCCGCTGTACGAGATCGCCTGCGAGAAGGTGTTCGGCATCCGCCTCGGCGATGAGGCCACGGCCGCCACCGAGGTGGTGGCGATGGCGGTCGATCGTTCGCGGCTGGTCACCGTGCAGTTCGATGCCAGCGTCAATTCGGGCCTCGCGTGGACCTTCAGGCCCAAGCTGCACAGCATCCAGGTGCATCCGGGCGAACTGACCGAGGTCTGGTACGAGGCACGCAACACCACCGACGGGTCGGTGGTCGGCAATGCGGTGCCCAGCGTCGCGCCGAGCGCGGCATCGATGTACTTCAACAAGACCGAGTGCTTCTGCTTCACCGAACAGCGGCTGGATGCCGGCGAGGCGCGCGACATGCCGGTACGCTTCGTGATCGATCCCAACCTGCCGCCGGAAGTGCAGACGGTAACGCTCGGCTACGTGTTCTTTCGCAACGACGCCGCGACCCGACAGCTGGCCAAAACCGCAGTCGTCGTACCGCCGGCGTCCTGACCGCTCAATCCAACGGGGAAGTTTCCATGGCGCAGGCCCAGACCCACGATCCCGCGATCTACTACGTCCCGCACGGTACGCGCTGGCCGATCCTCGGATCCTTCGCGCTGTTCTTCCTGCTCGGTGGCGCAGCGCTAGGGCTCAATGGCCTCGGCATGCAGGGCCAGATATCGATGCTGCTCGGCTTCGCGCTGCTGCTGCGGATGCTGTTCGGCTGGTTCGGCACGGTGATCCGCGAGTCGCTCGGTGGTTACTACAACGCGCAGGTCGACGTGTCGTTCCGGATGGGCATGATCTGGTTCATTTTCTCCGAAGTGATGTTTTTCGCCGCGTTCTTCGGCGCGCTGTTCTATACCCAGTGGCTGACGTTGCCGTGGCTCGGTGGCGCCGGCGACGGTGCCGCGACCAATGCGTTGTTGTGGCCCGGCTTCGAGGCCGCCTGGCCCAGCAACGGGCCGGCCAACGTCGGCGGGCAGTTCGAAACGATGGCGCCGTGGGGCTTGCCGCTGGTCAACACGTTGTTGCTGCTGACCTCTGGCGTGACGCTGACGATCGCCCACCATGCCCTGCGGGCCGGCGAGCGCGGCAAGCTGCTCGGTTGGCTCGGTGCGACCGTGCTGCTCGGCGTCGTGTTCCTCACGGTGCAGGGCTATGAGTACTACCATGCCTACACGGAGTTGGGCCTGACGCTCGGTTCGGGCATCTACGGCTCGACCTTCTTCATGCTGACCGGCTTCCACGGGCTGCACGTGACGCTCGGCGCGATCATGCTGATCGTGATCTGGTTCCGCTGCGCCAAGGGCCACTTCACCCGCGACCACCACTTCGGCTTCGAAGCAGTGGCCTGGTACTGGCACTTCGTCGACGTGGTGTGGCTAGGCCTGTTCCTGTTCGTCTACGTGGTCTGAACCGACGCACGATCCAGCGGCCGGCACAGGCCGGACCCGCCTCGCGTGCCCCGAATTACTGCCCGCCGCGCAGGCCGTGCGGTTCGATCAGACCGCTGGCGATGCCCAGCATCACGAGCACGATCAGGGCCACCGATAGTCCGATGCGCCAAGTCAACGCGCGCGCAGTTCTACCCGAGGCGCTCTGGTTGGTCACCATGTAGAAGGCCGCAGCGCCGAGGTTGTACACCACGGCGAGGAACGCGACCAGGATGAGCACGGATTTCAGGGTCACGGGCGGTTTCCGTCGGTAACAGGCAAGCGCCGAGTATATGCGTACATCGTCGAGGCAAATGTGAGACGCGCGGCTGCGTACTGGGCGCTGCCGGCGCTGCTGGTGTGCGCCGGATTCGCCGCACTCGGCGGGTGGCAGCTGCAGCGCGCGGGCTGGAAGGAGCGCGTGCTCGCGGGCTGGAGCGCGGCACTGGCCGCGCCGCCGCGTGCCTATGCCGAAGTGGTCGGCGAACGGCTGTCGCTGCCGCGCCGCGAGGACGCGATCGCTGCCGCCGCCGCATTGCCGCTGCGGGTCGAGATCGTGGGCCGTTGGGATCCGGCCACCACCGTGCTGCTCGACAACCAGCGCCTCGATGCCGCGGTCGGCGCGCTGGTTTTCACCCGCTTCGTGCCAGACGGGCGCGCCACGCCGCTGTTGGTCAATCGCGGCTGGGTCGCGCTCGAAGCCGGCCGCCGGATCCCACCGCTGGATGCTCCGACCACGCAGCGCAGCACGCTGCGCGGCCTGCTGGTCGCGCCGCCGGCCACCGGACTCAAGCTCGGCACCTCGACGTGGACACCCGGACAGCCTCTCGCCCTGCTGACCTGGCTCGATCTGTCCGCGATCGCTGGCCCCGGCGCGCCGCTGTTCGACGGCGTGTTGCAGCTCGATCCGGAGCTTGCGCACGGATTCACGCGTCGCTGGCAGGCTTTGCCGAATACTCTGAGTCCGCAGAAACACCGCGGTTACGCCGTGCAGTGGTTCGGACTGTCGCTGGCGGTGGCCGCGACCTATCTCATCCTGGCCATCCGCCGCCGCCCATGAATGCTCCCGATTCCCGTCGCAGCCGCGGCCGCCGCCAGCTGGTATTCCTCGTGCTGGTGTTCGCCGTGCCGATCATCGCCGCGACCGTGCTCGCGCTGTCCGACTGGCGCCCGCGCGCATCGAAGAACCATGGCGTGCTGCTCGATACGCCGCAGGATTTCCGCGCCGTGGTCGCGATCGATGCCAACGGCGAGCCGGTGGTCTGGAACAGCGCAGACGGTTTGTGGCACATGGTGGTGCTCGCACCCGACGACTGCGGTGCGCCGTGCCTGCGGATGAGCGATTCGCTCGCGCGCGTGTGGACCGGCCTGGCCGGCGACGCGATGCACGCGCGCGTGCTGTGGGCCGGCAAGGCCGATCCACAGACCGCAGCGGTACTCGCGCAGATCCCGCACGCGCGCATCGTGGCGATGGAAACATCCCTGCTGCCGCCGCCATCGGCACCGCGCACAGGCGATGAGCTGGCGCCGCTGGGCGTGTGGCTGGTCGATCCGAACGGCTACCTGGTGCTGCGCTACGACGCGGGCTTCGATCCGACCGGCTTGCGCGCCGACCTGCGCCGATTGATCCGCTGAGCCGATGAATCACGATCCGGTCATCGCATGAACGCACTGCGCAACAGCCGCTATGCCCGGATCGCGCTCGCCGCGGTGCTGCTGTGCCTGGTGGTGGTGGTGCTCGGGGCCTATGTGCGCTTGTCGCACGCAGGCCTCGGCTGCCCCGACTGGCCGGGCTGCTACGGGGTGGCGACCTGGCCGACCCAGACCGCGCAGATCGACGCGGCCAACCAAGCGTTTCCCGAGCGCCCTGTCGAGGTGCCCAAGGCCTGGCGCGAGATGGTGCACCGGTTTGCTGCCGGCGTGCTGATCCTGCTGGTGCTCGCGCTCGCGCTGGCCAAGAACTGGCACGTGCCGCGGCGTCGCTGGCAGATCCTCGCCGCGCCCGCGCTGGCTGCCGCGGGTACCGCGGTCTACGCACTGGGCTGGCCGCTGAGCGCGCTGGGCCTGCTCGGCCTCGGCGTGCTGTTGCTGGTGCATGGCGCGATCGTCTGGCGCGACCTGCCGCTCGGGCGACTCGCGGTGGCGATCTTCGCGCTGATCCTGGTGCAGGCGCTGTTCGGCAAATGGACCGTGACGTTGAAGCTCAAGCCCATCATCGTGACCACCCACCTGATCGGTGGCATGACCACGCTGTCGCTGCTGCTGTGGTTCCTGCTGCGTTCGGCCGGATGGTCGTTGGCGCATTCGACCACGCTGCGCCGCGGATCGGTGATCGTCGCGCTGGTGCTGGTCGCGATCCAGATCGTGCTCGGTGGCTGGGTCAGCGCGAACTACGCAGCGCTCTCGTGCGCTATCGACTTCCCGAAATGCCTTGGTCAGTGGTTGCCACCGACGAACTTCAGCGATGCCTTCTTGCTGTGGCGCGGGATCGGCGTCGACTACGAGGGCGGGGTGCTGGACGGTCCTGCGCGCAGCGCGATCCAGATCGTGCATCGGGTCTTCGCACTGGTGGTGTTCGGACATGTGCTGGTGCTCGCGCTGCGCGCGATGCGCACGCCGGGATTCGTGCAGCATGGGGTGGTGCTCGCGCTGGTGCTGTGCACCCAGGTGGCGCTCGGCATCACCAACGTGATGGCGGGCCTGCCGCTGCTGGTGGCCACCGGCCACAACCTGTTCGCCGCGCTGCTGCTGGCGGTACTGATCGCGCTGCTCGCGCGCCTGACGCCCCTGCCCGCGGGACTTGCGCCGCTGCGACCCGCTGGTTGAGCATGCAGCGATGAATGCCCACCTCGCTGGCCAATACTGGGAACTGACCAAGCCGCGCGTCGTGGTGTTGATCGTATTCACCGCGGTGATCGGCATGTTCCTCGCCACGCCGAGCTGGCCGCCGGCCAACGCGCTGCTGGCCGGTTCGCTTGGCATCTGGCTCGCATCGGCGTCGGCTGCGGCACTCAACCACCTGCTCGATCGCAAACGCGATGCGCTGATGATGCGCACCCTGCATCGACCGCTGCCGACCGGGCAACTGACTGCGCGCCAGGTGCTGGTGTTCGCGCTGCTGCTCGGCGCGGTGTCGATGCTGGTGCTGGTGCAGTGGACCAACGTGCTCACCGCGGTGCTGACCTTTGCATCGCTGATTGGCTATGCGGTGATCTATACCGTTTACCTGAAGCGCGCCACGCCGCAGAACATCGTGATCGGCGGCGCTGCCGGGGCCGCACCGCCCGTGCTCGGCTGGGCGGCGGTGACCGGCGAGGTACATCCGTATGCGCTGCTGCTGTTCCTGATCATCTTCGTGTGGACCCCGCCGCATTTCTGGGCGCTGGCGATCTACCGCCGCGAGGACTACGCGCGCGCCGCGGTGCCGATGCTGCCGGTGATCTATGGCGTGCAGTACACCCGCGAGCACGTGCTGTACTACACGATCCTGTTGTTCCTGGTCACCATGCTGCCGTACCTGACCGGCATGGCCGGCCTGGTCTATCTCGGCGGCGCGGTGGTGCTCGGCATCGGTTTCCTGTGGTACGCGATCCGCCTGATGAACCCGCCCAGCGAGCGCTTTGCGATGGATGTGTTCAGCTATTCGATCATCTACCTGATGGTGCTGTTCGCATTCCTGCTGGTAGATCACTGGATGCTCGCCCCGGCGCCGGTGGCGACGATCGAGTTCGTTGCGCAGTCCGGCTGAGCGCGCCTCAGTAGCCGACGCTGCGATCCACCACGCCGGTCATCGACTCGCCGCTGCGCGAGCGGCGCAGGTTGTCGACGATCTGCGCGACCGCGGGGCCGGGCAGGGTAGTTGCGGCGACGTGCGGGGTAATCACGATGCGCGGGTGCCGCCACAGCGGACTGTCCGGCGGCAGCGGCTCGGGGTCGAACACGTCGAGCAGTGCGCCGCCGAGGTGGCCGGAATCAAGCAGTTCAAGCAGCGCGCTCGTATCGAGCTGATCGCCACGTGCGGCGTTGACCACCAGCGCGCCGGTCGGCAGTTGCGCGAGGCGGGTGCGATCGAGCAGGCCGCGGGTGGCGGTGGTCGAGGGCAGGGTGTTGACCAGCACATCGGTCTCGCCGAGCAGTTCGCTCAGGCCATTCGCCTCGTGCAGGCAGCGCACGCCGTCGATCTGGTGCGCGCGGCGGCTCCAGCCCCACACCCGATAGCCGGCCTCGTCGAGCGCCGCGGCGATCGCGCCGCCCATCGCGCCGAGTCCGAGCACGCCGACCCGAGTATCAGCGCGCGCTATCGGCCGCAGTTTCCGCCACGCCGCCTGCGCCTGCTGCGTGCGGTAGTCCAGGCATCGGCGCTGCCATAGCAGGACGCCGAGCTGCGCGTACTCGACCATCTGCGCGGCCATCCCGGCATCGACCAGCCGGACCAGCGCGACATGCGGCGCCAGGTCGGTGCGCTCGACGAGTCGATCGACACCCGCGCCGAGTGCGAACACCGAGCGCAGGTTCGGAAAGCCGGCGAAAAATCCGTCCGGTGGGTTCCAGCATGCGATCGACGTCACCGCAGCCGCCTCGACGGTATCGGGCCACGCAGTACATTCGATCTCCGGCGCCTGCGCGGCGAACAGCGCACGCCACGTCGCGCCGTCCTCGCCGGCGTATACGTGCAGCGCGTTCACCGCGCGAACAGCTGCGCGAAGTCCTTGAACGACTTGAACTCCAGCGCGTTGCCGCTGGGATCCTGGAAGAACATCGTGATCTGCTCGCCGGGCTGGCCCTCGAAGCGCAGGTAGGGTTCGATCACGAAGCGCATGCCCGCGTCGCGCAAACGCCCGGCGAGTTCGTGGAAGGCCTGCCACTCGAGCACCACGCCGAAATGCGGCACCGGCACCTCGTGGCCATCGACCGGATTGTGTGCCGGCCGCGGCTGCTGGCTGGTGCGATGCGCCACGATCTGGTGGCCGTAGAGGTCGAAATCGATCCACTGGTCGCTGGAGCGACCCTCGGGGCAACCGAGCAGCCCGCCGTAGAAGGCGCGCGCAGCGTCGAGGTCGTGGACCGGGAAAGCGATGTGGAATGGGGTAAGGCGCGGCATGGGGCACCTGGGTTGGATACGCCGATGATAGCGAGCGAACCAGTGGCGCAGGCGAACGAACTGCCGTGCGGTCCGGATCGCGCGGTCGCGCACACGGTGCGCTCCTACAGAAAAACCGGCGTAGCTGCGCGCGGCGCGCGCGACCGCAGCGATCGGTTGTAGGCGCGCGCGGTGCGCGCGACCGCGGCAGTCGAACTGGCGATCGCCTCAGCGACTGCCGCGCGGTTGCCGCTTGAGCGTCGACATCGCGTCCCACAGCTCGCGCATCTCGACCTCGCTGATCGCGCCCTCGGCCTGTTTGGCGCGCAACTCGTCGACCCGTTGCTGCATGGTCTGCCGGTTGAGCTGTTCCAGCGCATCGAGGAATTCGGCGCGCCACTGCTCGGGCGCGGCCGGAAACTCCATCAGCGACAGCTTGTTCAGCGCCGCCTGCTCTTCGCGCCCTTCGAAGTGGGTGAGGATTCCGCCGGTGGCGACGTCCGGGCGCGTGCGCACCAGTTCGATCAGCTCCATCAGCAGCGGGATGCCGGGCTGGCGCAGGATGCCGAACACGTACGGTGGTTCCATCGCGTGCACCAGCCCCGGCTGCTGCACCAGCAGCGCGATCGCGGTGCGCACGAGACTGCGCCGGGGCGACGGTGCATTGCGGCGATCGTCGCGAACGATGCGCGCGACGGGCGGTTCCTGCACTGCAGGTCCGCTGCCGACCGCGGGCCCCAGCCGCACGCCGGTACGCTCGGCCAGCGACTGGTACATCAGGTCGCGGAACGCACCATCGGGAATCCCGGCCAGCAGCGGCTTCGCGCGCTCGGCAAGGCGCGCCTTGCCCTCGAGACCTGCGAGGTTCACGTCCTTGCCCAGTTCGGCGAACAGGAACTCAGACAGCGGCGTGGCTTCGCGCAGGCGCTTCTCGACGCCCTCGAGGCCTTCGGTGCGGACCAGCGTGTCGGGATCCTCGCCATCGGGCAGGAACAGGAAGAACGCCTGCCGGCCATCGCGCATGCGCGGCAGCACGCTTTCGGCCGCGCGCCACCCGGCCGCGCGCCCCGCGCGATCGCCATCGAAGCAGAAGTACACATCGGCGGCATTGCGAAACAGCAGCTCCGCATGGTCCTTGGTGGTTGCCGTGCCCAGCGTGGCCACCGCCTGGGTGACGCCGTACTGGAACAGGCTCACCACGTCCATGTAGCCCTCGACCACGATCAGGCGCGCGAGCTTGCTGTTGGCCTGGCGCGCCTCGAACAGCGCGTACAGCTCGCGGCCCTTGTGGAACAGCGGGGTCTCGGGTGAATTGAGGTACTTCGGCCCGTCGTCTTTCTCCAGCACCCGGCCGCCGAACGCGATCACCCGGCCGCGGCGGTCGCGGATCGGGAACATGATGCGGTCGCGGAACTTGTCGTAGACCTTGCCCTGGTCGGATTTCGACAACAGTCCCACCTTGTCGAGCACGCCGAGCCGGCGCTCGTCGGTGCCCAGCGCATTCTTCAACGTGTCCCAACCATCCGGCGCCCAGCCGATGCCGAAGCGCTGGATGCTGGCCGCATCCAGTCCGCGGCGCGCTAGATAGGACTTCGCGCGCTCGCTGCCGGCCAACTGGCGCTGGAACAGCTGGCTGGCCGCCTCGAGCGCCGCATAGAGGCCTTCGGATTCGGCCGAAGGCCCGCTGGGGCGCGTCTCGCGCGGCACTTCCATGCCCGCACGGTGGGCCAGTTCCTCGACCGCATCGAGGAACTCCATGCGGTCGTATTCGATCAGGAACTTGATCGCGGTGCCGTGCGCGCCGCAGCCGAAGCAGTGATAGAACTGCTTGTTCGGGCTGACCGTGAACGACGGCGAACGCTCGTCGTGGAACGGACAGCGCGCCTGGTATTCGCGCCCGGCGCGCTTGAGCGGCACCCGCTGCTCGATCACCTCGACGATATCGGTGCGCGAGAGCAACTCGTCGAGGAAACTGTCGGGGATGCGGGCCATGGTGGGGCTTAGGATGCCACGCCGGTTGACGCGGCGAAGCGCGAAACGCGGCTGCTGCGCCTCCCCGCGCCCCGCACAAGCTCAGCCCTTGGCCGCCAACGCGCCCTTGATCAACTCCGACACCTTGCCCATGTCCGCGCGCCCGGCCGCCTTGGCCTTGACCAGCGCCATTACCTTGCCCATGTCCCTGGGGCCGGCGGCGCCGGATTCGGCGATCGCGGCATCGACCAGCGCGAGCAGTTCGGCTTCGCCGAGCTTGGCCGGCATGTAGGACTCGATCACGCCGATCTCGAATTTTTCCTGGTCGGCGAGGTCCTGCCGCGCGGCGGCCTCGTACTGGCTCACCGAGTCGCGGCGCTGCTTGAGCATCTTCTCCAGCACGGCCAGCACCTGCGGGTCGTCGAGCTGGATGCGCTCGTCGACCTCGCGCTGCTTGATCGCGGCGTTGACCAGCCGGATCACGTCCAGGCGCGGCCGGTCGCCGCTTTTCATCGCGGCCTTCATGTCATCGGTCAGGCGCAGCTTGAGGCTCATCGGAAGGCTCCGGGCAGTGAGGGATCATCGGACCCCGGAAAGCACGAAGCCGGCGCCGCTTGCGCGGCACCGGCTCGGGATCGTCGCGCTGGATCGCCGCGGGGCGGGGCCCCGAGCGCGATCAATACATCCGCTGGCGCTTCGTTACATCGCGCGACACGCGGCGCAGATGGCGCTTGACGGCCGCAGCGGCCTTGCGCTTGCGCTCCTGCGTGGGCTTCTCATAGAACTCGCGCTTGCGAGTCTCGGCGAGCACACCGGCCTTCTCGCAGGTGCGCTTGAAACGGCGCAGGGCGAACTCGAAAGGCTCGTTCTCGCGGACACGAACATTGGGCATTGCAGGCTCCGGAATACGGTTCACGATCCCGGACGACCGGGAGGGGCGCGCATTCTACCCGCCGGCGGCGCACAAATCAAAGAACCGGGCGGATCAGGCCCCATAATGGCCGGATGCGCGTGCTCGGCATCGAAACCTCCTGCGACGAGACCGGCGTGGCCCTGTGGGACACCCACGGCGGGCTGCGCGCGCATGCGTTGTTCAGCCAGACCGACCTGCACCGCAGTTACGGGGGCGTGGTGCCGGAGCTGGCCTCGCGCGACCACGTGCGCAAGCTGGTGCCGCTGGTGCGCGAAACGCTGGCCACTGCGGGTCTGGCGATGGGCGATATCGACGGCGTGGCCTACACCGCAGGCCCAGGCCTGGTCGGCGCCCTGCTGGTCGGTGCGGGACTCGGCCGCGCGATGGCGTGGGCGCTCGAGGTGCCCGCGGTCGCCGTGCACCACATGGAAGGCCATTTGCTGGCGCCGCTGATGGAGCCGGATCCGCCAGCGCCGCCGTTCGTGGCGCTGCTGGTCTCGGGCGGGCACACGATGCTGCTGGAAGTCGCCGCAATCGGCCGCTACCGGCTGCTCGGCGACACCCTCGACGATGCGGTGGGCGAGGCCTTCGACAAGACCGCCAAGCTGATGGGACTGCCGTATCCGGGCGGCCCGGTACTGGCCCGACTGGCCGAGTCCGGGCGCGAGGGCGCGTACACCTTTTCGCGCCCGATGACCGATCGACCGGGTCTCGACTTCAGCTTCTCGGGGTTGAAGACCCAGGTGCTGCTGGCATGGCAGGGCAGTGGCTGCGACCCCGCGCGGCGCGCCGACATCGCGCGCGGCTTCGAGCAGGCCGCCACCCAGACCCTGCTGATCAAATGCCGCCGCGCGCTGGCCTTGACCGGTGCGCGCACCCTGGTGGTGGCCGGCGGGGTCGGCGCGAACCTGCGGCTGCGCGAGTTGCTCGCGGCTGCAGCCATCGAGGACGGATTCCGGGTCGCTTTCCCGCGCCCGGAGTTCTGCACCGACAATGGCGCGATGATCGCGTTCGCGGGCGCCCAGCGGCTGCAGGCCGGCCTGCACGACCCACCCGATATTCACGTGTTCCCGCGCTGGGATCTGGAATCCTTGGCGGCTGTCCCGCATCACTGAGCAAGCGAACACCATGGACTGCGTATTCATCGAAGACCTGCGGATCGAGACCACGATCGGCATCTACGACTGGGAAAAGAAGATCCGCCAGGTGGTGGCCTTCGATATCGAGATGGCCTTCGACAATCGCCCGCCGGCCGGCTCCGACCGCATCGAGGACACGCTCGACTACAAGGCGGTGTCCAAGCGCCTGAAGGCGTTCGTCGGCGAATCGAAGTTCGAGCTGGTCGAGACCCTCGCCGAGCGCTGCGCGGAGATCATCCAGCGCGAGTTTGGCGTCGAGTGGCTGCGGCTGAAGTTGTCCAAGCCCGGCGCGGTCACCGACTCCAAGGCGGTCGGCGTGATCATCGAGCGTGGACGCCGGCCGCAGTGAGTCCGGGCGTCCGTGCCTGGCTGTCGCTGGGCAGCAATATCGAGCCGCAGCAGCATCTGCGGGCTGCCCTGGATGCCCTGCGCGAGCGCTTCGGCGAGTTGCTGGTCTCGCCGGTCTATCGCACCCCGGCGGTCGGCTTCGAGGGCCCGGATTTCCTCAATCTCGCCGTGGCGCTCGACAGCGATCTCGATCCGCTGGCGCTCAACCAGTGGCTGCATGCGCTGGAAGACCGCCTCGGCCGCCGCCGCGACGTGCCGCGCTTCTCCAGCCGCACCCTCGATGTCGACATCGTGCTGTTCGATGACCTGGTGTTGAACGGACCGGGCAATCTCGAATTGCCGCGCGGCGAGCTGGTCAAGCACGCGTTCGTGTTGCGGCCAATGGCCGATATCGGCCCCGAGCTCGTGCATCCGCTGCTCGGCCGCACGCTTGCGCAGCTGTGGCGCGATTTTCCGCGCGCGGATGCGCGCGAGGCGACCACGCTCGCGCCTCAGTTGTAGCCAGACCCGGGGAATCCGGGCGCTCTGCCGCGGCCGGCAGGCCTGTCTTGTTAAGCTTCGAGCGATGAAATCGCAGACCCCGCCACGCGGCAAAGGCAAGCTGCCGACCACCGAGTCGCGGCTGCTCGGCCTGCCGAGTGTCGCAGCCCAGCAGCTGCGCACCGCGATGCGGGCGCTCGAAGCAGGCAATCTCGGCGCCGCGGAGCTGGCGCTGTTCGCGGCGGGCGTGTTGGCGCCCGCGCATCCCGAAGTGTTGCGCTGGAGCGCACAGCTGCTGCTGCGCCAGGGACGCATCGCAGCTGCCGAGGAGCAAGTCGGCCTCGCGCTGGCCCAGTGTCCGGCCGATCCCGAGTTGCTGCTGATGCGCGCCGCGCTGGCCTGGCAGCGCGACGACCATGCTGCCGCGCGTGCCGCCATCGATGCCGCGGCGGCCTGCGCGGCCGATGCCGGTACGCACCTGCGCGTCGCTGCCGAGTACGACCGCCAAGGCTACTTCGAGCAGGCACTGGCGGCCGCCGACCACGCACTCGCACTGGCCCCGCATTCGATCACCGCGCAACTGCAGCGTGGTCGCTGCCTGCACACGCTGGGGCGCTCGGCCGAAGCCAGCGCCACATTCCGCGCGCTGCTCGCGCGCAAGCCCGATTCGGCGGCGGCCTGGTTCTCGCTGGTCGACCAGAAGACCGCGCGGCTCGACGCCCGCGAACTGCAGGTGCTCGCGCAGACCGAGTCGCGCGGCACTGCCTCAGAGGACGACCAGTGCCTGCTGTCGTTCGCGCTCGGCAATGCCCTGGAGGGGGCCGGCCAGCCAGCGGCTGCGTTCGCGGTACTGCAACGCGCCAACCGGATCGCGCGGCGCCAGCGCCGCTGGGATGCCGCGGTGTTCTCGCGCGAGGTGGACGCGGTGATCGAGCGCTTCACCGGCACGGTAGCCCGCTCTGCGGTCGATACGGGCGTCGAGGTGATCTTCGTCGTCGGGCTGCCACGCTCGGGCACCACCCTGATCGAACAGGTGCTCGCCGCGCATCCGCAGGTCGAAGGGGCCAGCGAACTGCCGTACCTGCAGCGAACGGTCAGCGCGCACTCGCAGGCGTGTGGCCAGGCGTTCCCCGACTGGATCGGCAGCGCGACGCCCGCCGCGTGGCAGGCGCTGGGCGAGGACTACCTGCGCCAGAGTGCGCGCTGGCGCGCGCACAAGCCGATCTCGACCGACAAGATGCCGGCCAACTGGCTGCTGGCGGGTGCGGCGCTGTCGATGCTGCCCAACTGCCGGATCGTTTGCACGCGGCGCGATCCGCTGGAGACGGCGTGGTCGTGCTACAAGCAGCTGTTCGCGCGCGATGCTGCGGGCTTCGCCTACGACTTCGAGGATCTCGCTGCGTACTCGCGCGACTGCGACCGGGTGTCGCGATTCTTCGCCCAGCGCGATCCCGACCGCTTCCGGATCCTCGACTACGAGGCCTTCGTCGCCGACCCCGAGCAACAGACACGCCAGTTGCTGGCGTTCTGCGGGCTGCCGTTCGATGCACACTGCCTGCGCTTTCACGAGGCCGAGCGCGCCGTGCGCTCGGCATCCGCCGGGCAGGTGCGCCAACCGCTGCGTCGCGACACCGCGCGCACCGCCGCCTACGGCGCCCTGCTCGATCCACTGCGCAACCTGCTTTCGGCGAGCTGAGCGCGTCGTCGCGGACCGAGCGCGCATCGATCGATGCCGCGAGCGTTCGCCGCAGGGGTTGCGCACCCGCGACCCGCGATATCCAATGGCGGCTCAAGCGCAGTCCGCGCAGGGGAGGCAGGGGCCATGTTCGAACGATTCTCGCGCAGTTGGGAGCTGGTCAAGGCCAGCGCCTCGGTGCTTTCGCAGGACAAGGAGCTGCTGGTGTTCCCGGCGGTATCCGCGGTGGCCACCTTCATCGTCGGCGCATGCTTCGTGTTGCCGATGATCGGAATGGGCGGATTCGACAACCTCGGGCGGGCCGCCGAGGGCGAAGCCAGCCTCGGCCTGTACCTGTGGACCTTCGCTTTCTACCTTGCGCAGTATTCGGTGATCTTCTTCTTCAACGCCGCACTGGTGGGTGCGGCGATGATCCGCCTCGAGGGCGGCGATCCCACGGTGGCCGATGGTTTCCGGATTGCGTTCGGCAAGATCGGCCCGATCCTCGGTTACGCCGCGATCGCCGCGACCGTGGGCATGATCCTGCGCGCGATCCAGGAGCGCGTCGGTTTCATCGGCAGGTGGGTCACTGGCTTGCTCGGCGTGGCGTGGACCCTCGCCTCTGCCATGGTCGTGCCGATCCTGGTCACGCGCGACATCGGGCCGCTCGATGCGGTCAAGGAAAGCGCCAGCATGCTGCGGCGGACCTGGGGCGAGAACCTGATCGGGCAGGCTGGACTGGGCCTGGTGTTCGGTCTGATCCAGCTGTTGTTGGTGATCACCGGGATCGCCATATTCATCGGTGCTGCGAGCACCCAGAGCGTGGCATTGATGACGATCGCCGCGCTCGGTGTGATCGCTTCGGTGATCCTCGTCGCACTGGTGCAAACCGCGCTGTCGGGCATCTATGCGGCCGCGCTGTATCGGCACGCCAGCGGCCAGCAGTCGGTCTCGGGTTTCGACCCGCAGCTGCTGCAGAACGCGTTTGCGCACAAATAGGATGGCGTTCGGGCGCCGCAGCGGTCGCGACCGCCGCGGCGACCTGGCGCCTCTGACGCGCGCAGCGAAGGGGTTGGCTACACGGTCAGCATGCGGCCGCCGTCGACCTTGAGGATCTGGCCGGTCACGAAGGTCGCATCGCGCAACAGGTACAGCACGGCACCGGCCACATCTTCGGGTGCGCCGGCGCGACGCAGAGCGCTCTTGCCGAGCAGTTCCTGCTGTTCGACCGTGCTCTTGCCCGCCTCCGGCCACAGCACCGCACCGGGGGCCACGCCGTTGACGCGCACTTCCGGTCCCAGCTCCCTGGCCAGCGACATCACCAGCATCGCGTTGGCGGCCTTGGCCATGCAGTAGATCGTGTGGCGTGCGAGCGGGCGCTCGGCGTAGATGTCGACCAGGTTCACGATCGCGCCGCGCGCGGCACGCAGATGCGGGGCGGCGGCCTGTGCGAGGAAAAACGGCGCCTTCGCGTTGGATGCGAACAGCTCGTCCCACTGCGCCTCGCTGGCCTCGCCGATCGCGGTGGGATAGAAGCTGGAAGCGTTGTTGACCAGCGCATCCAGACGCCCGTAACGCTGCACGGTGCGCAGCACCAGCTTGTTGAGCTCCGCGGTATGCGCAAGCTCGCAAGCGAGCAGCAGCACCGAGTTGGGGCGTCGCGACTCGAGCTCTGCGGCCAGCTGTTCGGCTTCGGCCTTGCCGTTGCGGTAGTGCAACGCGAGATCGTAGCCGGCATCGTGCAGGGTCCGCGCGATCACCCGTCCGACGCGGCGGGCGGCACCGGTGATCAGCGCGATCGGGCGTTCGGATATCGGCATGCGGTTTCCCCTGCGGCGTGGTTTCCGCGATTATCCGCCCTCCCTGCGTTCCCCGCGCGTGAGCAGATGCACACCACGATCGCCCCGCCGGCCCCGTCGGCCGCCGAGCTCGAGCACAGCGCGCGACTTGTTGCCGCGATCCGCGCACGGATCGCCGCGCACGGCGCGCTGGATTTCTCGCGCTACATGGCGATGGCGCTGTACGAACCGGGACTCGGGTACTACAGCGCCGGGCGCACCAAGTTCGGCGCGGCCGGCGACTTCATCACCGCGCCCGAACTGGGCGATGTGTTCGCGCGCTGCGTGGCGCGCGCGCTGGCCCCGGCGCTCGGCGGCGGACGCCGCATGCTCGAGCTGGGCGCGGGCAGCGGAGCGTTCGCGGCCGACGCGTTGCTCGAGTGGGCGCGCATCGACGCGCTGCCGGACGCGTACTGGATCCTCGAGACCAGCGCCGACCTGCGCGAGCGGCAGGCCGCGCTGCTGGCCGCGCGGGTTCCGCAACTGGCAGCGCGCGTGCAGTGGCTGGATGCGCCGCCGACGGCCGCGTGGCGCGGCGCGCTGTTCGCCAACGAGGTGGTCGACGCGTTGCCGGTCAGCGTGTTCGCGTGGCGCGAGCAGGGCTTGTTCGCGCGCTGCGTCGACGTCGATGCCGAGCAGCGCCTGTGCTGGAGCGAACGTGAGGCCGATCCACGCCTGCAGGCGGCGTTCGCGCGTGCCGTGGAATCGCCGGATGCGCTGCCGCGCCCGTATCGCTCGGAGCTGCTGCCACAGCTCGACGCGTGGTTCAGCGCGGTCGCGGGCACCTTGCAGTCCGGCATCGCGCTGTTCGTCGACTACGGCTACCCGCGCCGCGAGTACTACTTGCCACAGCGCCGCGAAGGCACGCTCGTGTGCCACTACCGGCATCGCGCGCATGCCAACCCGCTGTGGCTGCCGGGCCTGAGCGACATCACCGCGTTCGTCGATTTCACCGCGCTCGCCGAAGCCGGCTGGCAGGCAGGGTTCCAGCCGGCTTGCTACGCGAGCCAGGCGCAGTTCCTGCTCGCCAATGGAGTGGCGGAAATCGCCGAGCCCGGTGCGTCGGCCACTGCAGTGGAGCACTTGCGCCTCGCGCAGCAGATCCGCCGCCTGACCCTGCCCGGCGAGATGGGCGAACGCTTCAAGGCGCTCGCATTCACCCGCGATGTCGATCCCGCGCTGCTGCCGTGGCTGCGCATCGACCAGGGGCAGCGCCTGTGAAGGGGCTGCGCGAGTTGCCGCATCTGCGCTGGTGGCTGCTGCTCGGGCGACTGTGGCTGCTGGCCACCGTGGTGATCTGCCTGGTGCCCATGCCACGCTCACCGATTCCGATCGAAGGCAGCGACAAGCTCGAACACGCGCTGGGCTGGCTGCTGATCACGCTGTGGTACGCACAGATCACACGCACCCGGCAGGCGCTGCTCGCGCGCGCCTGCGGGTTCGTGGCGCTCGGCGCGGCGATCGAACTGGCGCAGTCGCTGACCACCTGGCGCAGCGCGGACGCGGCCGATCTGCTCGCCAACCTGGTCGGCGTGATCCTCGGCGTTGCCCTCGGAATGTCGCCGCTTGGCGGCGTCCTCGCGCGGTGGGACCGACGTTGAGCCTTGTCCCGCGCCGTGTCGCGGCCGGTGGCCTTGCGAACGCGGGTTTCGAGCAGGCGGTTTCGACCGGATTTTCACCTCTCCCCCACGTCGTGTGGGCCCCCGGGCTGACTAAAGTCACTTGCCAACCGCATCGATAGTTGGCATTTTGCTGTACAGAACGTTCTGTATAGAAATCCGATGGGCAGGATCCCCAAAGCGCGTCAGAAAGTCCTCGATGCGGCCGAGCGCGTGGTGCGCGAGCGTGGCGCGGCGGCATTGACCTTCGACGAGGTAGTCGCGGCCAGCGGTGTCACCCGCGGCGGCATCACCTACCATTTCCCGACCAAGGACGATCTGCTGCGCGCACTGGTCGCACGCGACCGCGAGCGTTGGGAGCAGTCGATCGCGGAGCACCGCTGCGTCGGCGGCTGCCCGGCCACCGGCGATCTCGTCGCCTACATCCGCTCGGCTACCGAGCGCGATGTCGACCACCAGCGCTTCGTGGCCGGCATGTTGAGCGCGGTGGCCCACGATCCGGCCCTGCTCGACGGCTGTCGACAGTTCTATCGCGACCAGAGCGGAAGCGCGCCGTGGGACGAATCGCAGTTGCGCCGACTGCTGTTGCGGCTGTCTGCCGATGGTCTGTTCTGGATGGAGATCTTCGGTTTCGTCGAGCTGCCGGACGCGGCGCGCAAGCGGCTGGTGCTGATGATGGAGGGCTTCGCGCGCGAATGGGCGCCGGCCATCGCGCCGCGCGCGATCGCTCCGCAAACCCGGTCATCGAAGGCCCTGCGTTCGCGACCGCCGCTGGCGAAAATCTTGCGTTCGAAAACCACCCATTCGAAGACTCCGCTCCCGAAGTCCCCGGGTATCAAGACCAAAGCTGCCGTGACAGGCAAAGGAAGCAAACGATGAATCTGCCACTCCGATCGCGCGTCCAGGCCGGCAAGATTGCGCGGCATGTCGCCCTGCTGCTGGTCGCTAGAGGTGCAAAAGGTGAGAGTGGACGTCGTCGAGCGCCACAGAGCACGAGCGCCTGATCGCCTTTCGGCCGATGAGAGAGC
>JANOEA010000430.1:0-18156 GCA_031412975.1 Pseudomonadota bacterium
GCCGGTGCTCGATTTCAACCTGTATCTTTCGCCGTTCGATGTGTGGACGGGCAGGGTGTTCGGGACCGGTGCCTGGGGTGCGGCGGTGCTTGCGACCACTGACACCAGTTGCACTGTGCCGCGGATCGTCAGCACGCTGGCCTTCGTCGATTCGCAGTACACCGGCGCCAACCGCGACTGGGAACCCTCGTCGACTGCGGCATCGCTGGCCAGCCTGCTCGGCGCACTCGAGCGCACCCGCGAGGGTCATGTCGAGATCATCGAGATGGGCCTGCTGCAGACCGGCCCGCAGCCGGGCCAGTTGGCCGAAGAATCCACCCACAGCTTCAACGGCATTCCGGTCAACTGCCAGGCCCTCGTGAATGCGTGGTCGGGCGACGCCGGCGCATGGGTAGTCGACAGTGCGGCGAACATCGACCCACCGAGTGGCGGGCTGCTCGGTGCAGCGCAGATCGTCGATGTTGCCAACGGCACGCTGCACGCGTATCGCGCCGATGCGATCGAGCGCTTCTATAGCAATTCGGCAGCGCCCGGGTACCTGCATCGGCTACCGGGCTCGTTCGCGCCCGATCTCGGTGATGCGGACAATGGCGGCGGCCAGATCGAAGTCTCGATCCTGACCGGCAACGGCGGGGTGATCACCCAAACCGTTCCAGCGCGGCAGAAGACCCGCAGTACCACCGCTGCCTACTCCTACGACGCGGTATCGCTTCTGTACATGCGCGACGCGATCTTCAACGAGTACAGCACCGAGCCGATGCTTGGCGCCGCATCCGACTGGGTGGTCACGATGCCCACCAAGGGCGCATACGTCGATGTCGCATCGGCGACCGAGGTGCGTGCACCGTTCACCGATGCATTCGGCGACGATGGGCGCAGCTGCGAGTTGTTGCACATCGACTACTGGAACCGCGAGGAACAATGGGGGTCGACCACGCCGTGGGTACCCGACGGCTTCCCACCGCCGGTCGGAGGGCCGGGCATTCCCACCCTATGCCATTCCGCTCCGGTGATCGCGATCAATCCCACGGCGCTGGCTGCGGGCGGCGCGAGCGCCGTACTGCGCAGCAGCTATCCGCTCGAAGTATCGACGCGGTTGCTGACCGGCTCCCTCCTTACTGCGGGTTCGATGCGCGTGGTGTTCGATGATCCGCTGCAGAGTGGTCGGCAGAACGTGCTCGATAACGCGCTCAACCAAACCGGTGGGATCGCGCTGGAGGGCTTGCCGGTGACCGGCTTCTGGGCCGTCAGGTACATCAATGTCAACGCTTCGCCGGGAATCCTGGCCAACTATGGCGGAGCGGTGGGGCACCGTTGGTCGCAGCGTTTGGCGACGCCGCCGCTTCGGTAGTGCCCGCAGCAAGCGCATCTCGGCGCATGCCAGTCCTCGATCCAGTCCGCCGCACGGAGCAAGACCACCCATGGAAACACTGCCCCGAACCCTGCTGGTTACCGCGCTCGCCGTCGCCGTCGCAGGTCCCGCGCATGCGCTGAATCTCAATCCGGGCGGATTCGGCCAGGTGCTCATCTATCCGTACTACACGGCCAACGCACGGCAACAGACCCTGGTTTCGGTCACCAACAGCACCAATCGCACCAAAGCGGTCAAGGTGCGTTTCATCGAGGGCCGCAACAGCAAGCCGGTGCTCGACTTCAACCTGTACCTGTCGCCATTCGACGTGTGGACCGGTGCGGTGGTGGCGGCCGAGGGCGCCACTGGCGGGGCATCGCTGGCCACCACCGACACCAGTTGCACTGTCCCGCGCATCGGCAACACTCTCCTGCCATTCGTCGACACGCAGTACACCGGCAGCAATCGCGATTGGGAGCCATCGTCGACCGCAGCATCGCTGGGAGCCCTGCTCGGTGCGATCGAGCGCACGCGCGAGGGGCATATCGAGATCATCGAGATGGGCTTGCTGCAGACCGGGATCCAGCCCGCCCAGTTGGCGGAGGAGGCGACCCATACTGCCGGGGGTGTCCCTTCAAACTGCCAGGCTGTAGTGAACGCGTGGTCGGGCACTGCCGGCGCGTGGGTATTGAATAGTTCAGCGAACATCGACTTGCCCGCTGGCGGGCTCTACGGTGCGGTGCAGATCGTCGATGTCGCGAACGGCACGCTGCAGTCGTATCAAGCCGACGCGATCGAGGGCTTCTATACCAACTCGGCAACCCCGGGTTTCCTGCATCGCTCGCCCGGTTCGTTCGCGCCTGATCTTGGCGATGCCGACAATGGCGCAGGCCTGATCCAGGTCGGGATCCTCGCCGGCAACGGGGTCTTTCTCACGCAGACCGTGCCCGCGCAACAGAAAACCCGCAGCACGACGCTTCCGTATTCCTACGACGCCGTATCGCTGCTCTACATGCGCGATGCGATCTACAACGAGTTCATGACCGAAGCGTCGCTGGGTTCCGTATCGGAATGGGTGCTCACGATGCCGACCAAGGGGGCCTACGTCGATGTGCCATCGGCGGCAGCAGTCCGAGCACCATTTACCAATGCGTTCGGTGACGACGGGCGCGCGTGCGAGGCCTACTTGATCTCGTACTGGAGCCGAGAGGAACAGATTCCCGGCTTTGCGCCCGGCTACGTGGAGTTCTTTCCGCCGCCACCCGGCGGCGGCGCCAGCGTGCCGTCGGTGTGCGCATCGGCGCAGGTGATCGCGATCAATCAGGACGGCATCGCGACGACCGGCACAAGCGCACTATTCGGAAGTCGGTACCCCGCCGGCATCCGTCTGGTCACGATCAGCGGGCTCGAATTCACCAGCGGCTGGATGCGGATAGTCTTCGACAATCCGTCGCTCGCGGGGCAACAGAACGTGCTCGACAACACGCGCAATCAGGCCGGAGGAATCGCGCTCGCGGGCTTGCCGGTCACCGGATTCTGGGCGGTCAACTACGTGAACCCACAGGCGCAAGCAGGGGCGCGCGCCCAGTATGGCGGCGCAATTCCGCATAGCTGGTCGCGACAGCCAGCAGTGCCAGCGCCACCCCGATAGCGAGCGCACTGCTTCGAACCTGAATTGTCAGATGCGCCCAACGTCTCAACGGCGCGTTGCGGTCGCACGCGCGCCGGAGTGTCGCGATCAAGGCGCCGGCAGCTCGAAGCCATCCTGGAACAAAACTTCGGGTGTCGTGAAGGCGGCCACGCCGCGACTCGGCTGGAAGCCCGCTGTCGAGAATCCGCCGCCGACGTAACCGAGGCCGTTGGCCACCGCAGTCGCCAGCCCGGGGCTGTCGATTCCGCGAGAGTCGCGACCGATGTTGTCCCAGCGTGCAGAGGCGCGGTTGAAACGTGCAATGTTGGCACCGCCTGCGGTGTTGCCGTCGCCAACGAAACTGAAATCACCCACGACGAATACGTCGCGGCTTGTCGCCGCCAGTGCGGTCACTGCGGTGCCGAAGAATGTGCCGCCGACGACGGTGCCCAGCGCCGTCGTCACCTGCCTATCCAGGTTGATGCGCGCAATCCGCCCGAGTGGGGTACCACCGCTGCTGGTGAACAAACCACCGACATACAGCTCGGAGCCCACCGCCGTGAGCGCATTCACGCGTCCGTCGAAGGTCGCGATCGTGGACCAAGTCGCCGCGGCGAAATCGAAGCGGGAGATCGGACTTGTCGGCACCTGCTGGAGCAGCCGCATATCGCCACCGACGTACAGCGCGTCACCACTAACGGCCAACGCGCGCACGATGGTCGCAGGCTGCGGCCCCGGCAGCGCCGACCACGCTTCGGTGGCGATATCGAAGCGCGCGAGATTCCGGGCGACCACTCCGCCGGCGCGATCGAAGGCCCCGCCGACGAACCACGCATCGCCGCTACGCGCGAGTGCGGTGACCTCACCATTCACGCCCTCGCTGCCGGTCGCGCCCAGCGCCTCCCATGACTGCGAGGCGAAGCGATAGCGCGCGAGGTTGGTGGCCGCCGTCCCACCCGCTGTAGTGAACCCGCCACCCACCACGATCTGATTGGCGTCCACCGCAATCGCGCTCACAATGGCTGCGGTGCCGAATGCGCCACCGGAAACGCCGAAGCCCAACGGCAGGAACATCCCCAGCTGCGGATCCCACAGCGCGACATTGGCCGCCGCAACGCCACCACAGTTGCGGAAGCGCCCGCCCAGCACGAGTCGGTCGTCCGGTAGCACCGCGAGCGCGCTGATCGCACCATCGCAACCGACGTCGAGTCCGGGTGGACGGGTCCAGTCCGGCGTCGAGGACTTTGGAGCATCGGCGGCGCTGGTGAGTCCGGCGTGTGCCCAGAACATCGAAGCGATGGCGCCGATGGCCAGTGAGGCGGCGGCGCCGCGCATTGGATTCACGTCCATTCGTTCGGGCTCGAAGTGAGGAGGAGCATGCCGGAATCAACAGCGAAGCCGTGGGTGGGCCATCGAGCCCTTTGATGGGGGATGACGTCGAAGATCCGATGCGCAGCGATCGGCTACCAATTCAGGGCGAATACCTGACATGACTCCAGCGCAGTGGATACCACGACTATTGCACGAAACATCCAGCTAACGCTGGCGAAAAGGGTCGGCGCAAACTCCTTGCACCGCGCCTGGACACCCCCCGCCGGTGAACGGGCGCTGGCTGACGCCGTCGTGGGTTCCGGTCGCGGTGCCCCGGGTCGGTCGAATCTGAATTGCCAGCGACTCTCGGCTCGCGCCTGCGCGAGCCGGGACAGTAACTTCCGTGCCGCCCCGCGTTCGCTTTGCCCTCCGCCCGGCATTCATGACCCGAGTCCCCGGTCGGCCTGAAGCCCCGGTCCGGGTCGGATTGTCCGGACAGCGGAGTGGGATCATGCGCAAGTTTGTCGTGCGGTTGCTGGCAGTGGTGTGCGTGTTCGCCTCGAGCGGCGCGCCCGCGGCGACCTATCTGGTGCGCACTGCGGGTTCCGGGCAGGACAGCAATACCAACGACAACGTGTGCAGCACGGTGTCGCCGCCGAATGCCGATACCTGCACCTTGCGGGCGGCGATCCTGCAGGGCAATGCGGTGGCCGGAACGCACACCGTGACCTTCCATCCCGACGTGCAGACGATCGCGCTGACTGCGTCCTTGCCGCAGATCACCAGCCGCTTCACCATCGACGGCGCGAATCCTTCGTTCACTGCCAGTGGCGGTCGGGTGGTGATCGATGGCGGGCTGAACACCGGATGTTTCGACCTGCGCGAGACGGCCACCGCGGTGAGCCCCAACGGTGCGCGCAGCTCGACGGTGAAGAACTTCGTGATCCGCCGCTGCCAAGGCGCCGGCATCTCGCTGTCGGGCCACGGCTACACGATCAGCGGCAACCGCATTGGCACCAATCCGGCAGGCTCGGCTTCTTCCAGTGCGGCGGATGCCAATACCGGCGACGGCATTTCGGTTTCCGGCACGGTGCCGCTGCCGGCAGCGGCGCCGAACATCGCGAGCCTGGTTGCCGACCCGCCGCAGACCTTCGCCGCGGTGCAGGCGTTTTCGGCCTCGCTGCGGGCGGTGCTGTCGGTGGTGGCGCTACCGAACACGATCACCGGCAACCTGGTGTCGGGCAACAACGGCGTCGGCATCGTGCTGTTCGGCCAGGGCACCGTGAACACGATCATCGCGGGCAATTTGATCGGCGTCAGCGCCGACGGGCTCGCATCGGTGCCGAACGGTCGAGGCCCAGGCAACAAGGACGGCATCCGCCTCGAAGGCACCGCGTGGGGCAACTTCATCGGGCCGGGCAATCTGATCAGCGGCAACAACGGCAGCGGCATCGCGCTGCAGTCGGGTTCGGTGCTGTTACCCAACTTCGTCGCCGGCAACCTGGTCGGTCTGGGCAGCGCGCCGATCGATGTCGGCAACGCCGAGAACGGCATCACGGTCGATTCGTTCCCCAACGGACCCAACCAGCCGGGGCTCGACAACCCGACCGGCTTCGCCGCGATGATCGGACCGGCGAACACGATCAGCGACAACCGCAGCGACGCGGGTGGTGCCGATCTCGATGTGGTCGGCGCCGATACCTCCGGCGGACTGCTGATCACCGGCCAGAGCAGCGGGGTGGAGGTGTTCGCCAACGTGGTGGGACTCGCCACGTTCCCGGCTGGCGCCACGCCGCTGGGCCAACTGCAGTATGGCAACAGCGGCAACGGCATCGTGGTCACGGTGCCCGACGTGCGGATCAGCCGCAATCTGATCCTCGCCAACGGCCGCCACGGAATACTGCTGCGCGGCGTCGGCAGCGTGCGCACGCGGATCTTCGGCAATTTCATCGGCGTCTCGGTGCCGACCGGATTGTCGCCGTTCGTGGGGCTCGGCAATACCGGCGACGGCATCCATCTGAACGCGGTCGGCAGCACGCAGATCGGCGGTGTTTCGACCAGCGACCGCAACGTGATCGCGGGCAATCGGCGCAACGGCATCGCGCTGCGCAACGGCTCGGCGAACTCCGGCTGGGCCAATTTGATCCAGCGCAACCTGATCTACGGCAATGCGCGCGATGGCACCGGAATCGGCATCGATCTCGAACGCGTACCCAACGACCACGACGGCTTCAATCCGAACGCGCTGCCGCAGAACTACGCGAACTTCGACCAGGTCGCACCGATCCTGTGCGGCGGCAATCCGCTGCCGCCGGAGTGCGGTGGCGGCAGCGGGCCATCATTCGGCGGCAGCGGCACGGCATTGCGCTGGACGCTGCCGTTGCGCCCGCAATCGCCGGCGCGACAGGTGCGCATCGAATTCTTCTCGCGACCCGCCGACGACTCCGGTCTGAGCTTCCTCGGCGAACAAGTGGTCACGGTGAACCTGTCCGGGCTCGCGACCGGCGCCGGATGCACCGACGGCGTGTGTGTCGCCACCGTCGGCGGCAATACAGACACCAGCGGGCAGTCGATCCTCGCGACCGCCACCGATTTGTTGCCCAGCGACGTGCCGCCCACCGGCGATCAGCCACCGGCGGCGTTGAGCGCGGCCAACAACACCTCGGAGTTCTCGCAGCCGGTGACCGCGCGTCGCGCACTCGAGATCATCACCCCACCGCCGCCGCCGCCCGCGACCACGCAGACGCCGTACAGCCTCGTTTTCCAGGCCACCGGCGGTTCCGGCACGTTCACCAACTGGGCTATCGCGGGCGGCAATCCGCCGACCGGACTTTTGCTGGCGCCGGGCAGCGGCCTGCTGTCGGGCACGCCGACCGTGGCGGGCACTTTCAACTTCACGGTGCGCGTCACCGACAGCGATGGCGAACAGGCTGCAGCGGCATACGCGATCACGGTCACCGCGCTGCCCGCGCTCGCGATCACCACCCCATCGCCGTTGCCCAACGGCACCGTGGGCAGCGCCTACAACCTCACGCTGGTCGCAGCCGGCGGCAGCGGTGGCTTCAACGGCTGGACGGTGGCGGTCGGGCAGTTGCCGCCCGGCATCGCGCTGGCCGGCGGTACCGGTGTGCTCAGCGGCACGCCGACTGCAGTGGGTGTCTACGAGTTCACCGTGCAGGTGTCCGACAGCGCCTCCAATGTCGCCACGCGCGGCTACCAGTGGACGGTGGTTCCCGCGGCGATCCCGCTGGCGATCAGCACCGCGCCGCCGCTGCCCGCCGCGATCGAGGACGCCGATTACAGCGTCGACTTCAACGCCACCGGCGGCAGCGGCCTCTACAACGGCTGGTCGATCAGCGCCGGCACCTTGCCGCCGGGCATCGCGCTGAACGCAGCAACCGGCCTGGCCAGCGGTCGCCCCACGGCAGCCGGCAGTTTCGGATTTACCCTGCGCGTGATGGACAGCCTTGGTGCTGCCGCCACGCGCGCATTCACCATCGGTGTGAGCGCAGCGCCAGCGCCGCCACCATCGCCGCGCTACACGATCACGCCCTCCAGCATCGACTTCGGTGATGTCCGCGTTGGCAGCTCCTCCACGGTGCCGGTGGTGGTGCGAAACATCTCGCGCACGCCGTTCAACCCGAACATCGAGATTCCGACCGGCGGAGTACCGATATTCATCAGCGCCTTTTCGGTCAACGACGGTACCTGCGGTTCGACGCTCGCGATCGGGGCAACCTGCACGATGAACGTCACCTTCCGTCCGCGCCGCGGCGGCGGCCTGGTGGTGACAGGCACCGCGCGGGTCACGACACCATTGATCGGCAGCACCAACATCACACTGGGCGACATCAGCCTGCGCGGCGTGGGCAGCGGGCGACTGGTCGACCTCGGTCCGGGCACGATCGACTTCGGAACCCAGCAGACCGGCACCATCACCACGGTGGCGATCTCGATCAGCAATCCCACGGCTTCGAGACTGCTGATTAACGGCGGCACGCTGACCAGCAGCGCGGGCTTCGCCGGGCCGTTCTCGAGTTGCGGCAGCACCATCAATGCAGGGGTGAGCTGCACGATCAGCTACCGCTTCATCCCGCCAGTGAGCGGCGTGTTTCACAGCGCCACGCGCCTGAGCTTCGAGCAGGATTCCGGATTCCTGCTGCCCGCGTTCAGCGATGCGTTCGACATCAGCCTGTCGGGTACCGGCATCAGCGTGGCGCAGGCCACCTCCACGCGCCCGGTGACGCTGGACTTCGGTTCGGTGCAGATCGGACGCAGTGCAACCCTGCTGGTGACCACGCAGAATCTGTCGCCGGTCAACGTCGGCATCACGGGCGGTACGTTCCCGGCGGCCGATGCGACCACCTGGGTACGCGGTCCGGCCTGCGCGAATCCCACCGTGCCCAACACCAGTTGCCTGCTCGACTTCAGCTTTTTGCCGCGCGAGACCGTCGGCTACGCGATCAATACCGCGCTGACCATCACCCAAGCCGGGCAAAGCCGGCAGGTGTCGTTGTCGCTGGCGGGCGAGGGCACCGGCACGCTGGCCAGCGTGGTTCCCGCGCGCATGGATCTGGGTCGGGTCCCGGTGGGTGGCAGCAGCAGCGGCCAGGTCACGATCACCAACACCAGCGAAGTGACCCTCGCGGTGACGGTGTCGCTGGCCACGCCCTTCGATCGCACCACGACCTGCGGCGCCTCGCTGGCCCCGGATGCAAGTTGCACCGTCACCTATCGACTCGACGGCGATATCGACCTGATCGGCCGCCAAGTCGCCGATGCGCGGATCCGGCTCGCCAACGCTGTCGGCGGTTATCTGCAGCAGGCGACGATCGAACTCGACGGCGAAGTGGTGGAGGCGATCTTCGAGGACGGGTTCGAGTGATCGGCGGCGCCGAGCCGCCGCAGCAGGCCCTTGCTGCGGGTCAGTCGACCTTCTGGATCCCGGTGACGACCAGATCTTCGCCTTGTTTCTCAACGGCGAACTTGATCCTGTCGCCGACGTTCAGCCCCGTGGCCAAGGCCGGGTCCTGCAATTTGAAGCCCATCGTCATCGCGCCCATGCCGATCGACTTGATCTCGCCGTGCTTGAGCAGGATGGTGCCCTTGGCGGCGTCGACGCGGCGCACCTCGCCATCGGCCATCTCCGCGGCCGCAGTCTGCGTGGCCGGCGCGGCCGTGGCGTGTTGGTGCTGCGCGAGGGCGGGGGCTGTGACGGCACTCACGGCAGTCACGGCAGCAAGAGCGGCAAGGGCAAGGCGGATCTTCATCCTGGATTCCTTCAGCTGGGGGAAGTCGGGTTGAACGGATTCTGGCAAAGCGCACGTTGCGTGGCTGATCAGGCTGGCGCACTGCGCGCGGCCGCGGCCCGGGTCTCGCGCGCGAGGCGCCGCTGCAGCACCAGCGAATAAAGCGCGGGGATCACGACCAGGGTCAGCACGGTCGAACTGATCATTCCGCCGACCATGGGCGCTGCGATCCTGCGCATGATTTCGCTGCCGGTGCCGGTGGCCCACATCACCGGTGCCAGCGCGGCAATTGTGGTGACCACGGTCATGATCTTCGGCCGCACCCGCTCGACCGCACCGTAGACCACCGCGTCGTACAACTCGGTCCGCGTCGGCAGGCGGCCGGCGCTCTTGCAGCGCTCCTGCACCTCTTTCCACGCGTTGTCGATGTAGACCAGCATCACCACGCCGGTCTCGGCGGCCACGCCGGCCAGCGCGATGAAGCCCACCGCGACCGCCACGCTGAGGTTGTAGTCGAGCGCCCACAGATACCAGATGCCGCCGACCAGCGAGAACGGCACGGCCAGCATCACCAGCATCGTCTCGGCCACGCGCGACAGGCTCAGGTACAGCAGCACGAAGATGATCGCCAGGGTCAGCGGTACCACGATCTTGAGCTTGTCGACCGCACGTTCCAGGTACTCGAACTGGCCGCTCCAGGTCACGTACATGCCAGCGGGGAAGTCGACGTTGTCGCGTACCGCGGATTGCGCCTCCTTGACGAAGCCGCCGATGTCGCGCTCGCGGATGTCGACGTAGATGTAGGCCGACAGCAGGCTGTTCTCGGTGCGGATCACCGGCGCGCCGGCAACGATGCGCACCTTGGCCACCTGGCCGAGCGGGACCGTGGCCGCGGGCTGGCCGTTCCCGGCCGGCAGCGCCACCAGCACCTCGCGCGCGATCGCCTCGGGGGTGGAACGCGCATCGCGCGGGTAGCGCGCGATGACGCCGAACCGCGCGCGGCCTTCGACGGTGGTGGTGATCACTTCGCCGCCCAGGGCGGAACTGACCACATCCATCAGGTCGCCCACCGCCAGGCCGTAGCGGGCGAGTTGCGCGCGATCGGGCTCGATGTCGAGATAGAAGCCGCCGGTGATGCGCTCGGCATACACGCTGGAGGCCCCGGGAACATTGCGCACCACCGTCTCGATCTCGCGCGCGACCTTTTCCATCTCCGCCAGGTCCGAGCCGAACACCTTGATCCCTACCGGCGTGCGGATGCCGGTCGACAGCATGTCGATGCGCGCGCGGATCGGCATCGTCCAGGAGTTCGCGACTCCCGGGAACTTCAGCGCCTGGTCCATCTCGGCGATCAGCTTGTCGATGTCCATGCCGGCCCGCCACTGGCTCTCGGGCTTGAGGTTGATCACCGTCTCGAACATCTCCAGCGGCGCCGGATCGGTGGCGGTCGCCGCGCGGCCGGCCTTGCCGAGCACCGATTCGACCTCCGGGAAGCTCTTGATGATCTTGTTCTGCACCTGCAGCAGTTCGGCGGCCCTGGTTACCGACATGCCGGGCAGCGAGGTCGGCATGTACAGGATCGTGCCTTCGTTGAGGGTGGGCATGAACTCGGTGCCGAGCCGGGTCGCAGGCCAGATCGAAACGAGAGTCGCGATCAGCGCCAGCCCGATCGTCAGCCAGCGCCAGCGCAACACCCAAGTGATCACCGGCCGGTAGACGGCGATCAGCACGCGCGAGATCGGATTCCTGTTCTCCGGCAGGATGCGGCCGCGGATCAGCCACACCATCAGCATCGGCAGCAGCGTCACGCTCAACAGCGCGCCGCCCAGCATCGCGAAGGTCTTGGTGTAGGCGAGCGGTGCGAACAAACGCCCCTCCTGCGCCTGCAGGGTGAACACCGGCAGGAAGCTCACCGCGATGATCAGCAGCGAGAAGAACAGGGCCGGACCCACTTCCTTGCAGGCGACGATGATCGCCTCGATGCGCGCCGCTTCGCTGGTCTTGTCGGTACGTCGCTCGAGCCGCTTGTGGGCGTTCTCCACCATCACCACGGCAGCATCGATCAGCTCGCCGATCGCGATCGCGATGCCACCGAGGCTCATGATGTTCGAGTTGATGCCGAGCCAGCGCATGCAGATGAACGAGAACAGCACCGCCAGGGGCAGCACCACGATCACCACCAGCGCGCTCCTGGCGTGCAGCAGGAACAGCACGCACACCAGCGCCACGATGATCGACTCCAGCACCAGCGTGTCGGTCAGCGTGGCGATCGCCGCGTGGATCAGCTGCGAGCGGTCGTACACCGGCACCACTTCGACGCCTGCCGGGAGGCCCGGCTTGATCTCCTCGATCCGCTGCTTGACGTTGTCGATCACCTGCAGCGCGTTCTCGCCGAAGCGCGCGACCGCGATGCCGCTGACCGCCTCGCCTTCGCCATTGAGCTCGGCGAGGCCGCGCCGTTCGTCGGGCCCCAGTTCCACGCGCGCCACATCGCGCACGCGCACCGGCGTGCCGTCGGCGGCCATCAGCGCGAGGTCCTCGATGTCGGCCTTGTCGCGCAGGTAGCCGCGGCCGCGCACCATGTATTCGGTCTCGGCCATCTCGATCGTGCGGCCGCCCACGTCGCGGTTGCTGGCCCGGATCACCTCGGCCACGCGCATCATCGGAATGCCGTAGGCGCGCAGCCGCGCCGGATCGACGATCACCTGGTACTGCTGCACGAAGCCGCCGACCGAGGCCACTTCGCTGACGCCGTGCGCCTTGGTCAGCTGGAAGCGCACGTACCAGTCCTGCAGTGTGCGCAGTTCGGCCAGCGACAGGTGCCGGGCCTGCAGCACGTACTGGTAGACCCAGCCGACACCGGTGGCGTCGGGACCCAGCGTTGGTGTGACGTTCGACGGCAGGCGTGCGCTGGCGGCGTTGAGGTTCTCCAGCACGCGCGAGCGCGCCCAGTAGATGTCGGTGCCGTCGTCGAAGATCACGTAGACGAAGCTCACGCCGAAGAACGAAAAGCCGCGCACCACCTTCGAGCGCGGCACGCTCAGCATCGCGGTCGTCAATGGAAAGGTGACCTGGTCCTCGACGACTTGCGGCGCCTGGCCCGGCACCTCGGTGTAGACGATGACCTGTACGTCGGACAGGTCCGGCAGCGCATCGAGCGGCGTGCGCAGGATCGCCAGCAGGCCGCCGGCGATCAGCGCCAGCGTCGCGATGCCGATCAGGAACGGGTTGCGGGCGGACCAGGCGATCAGTTTTTCAACCATGGCGGCCCCGCGAGTCCGTTGCGCGGGTCATCTGCGCGCAACAACGATCGCTGCTCACTTCCTCGGCTCCGCCGCGCCGCGTCGCTCGATCTTCGTCACCACCCACTCGCCGGGCTTGCGCTCGACGAACTCGAAGTCGATCGGATCGCCCTGTTGCGCGGCCGTGGCGATGGCGTCGTTCGAGGGAATGAACTCCATCGTCATCGTCGGCCAGTTGAGGCTCTCGACCGGTTCGTGGGTGATCAGCAGCGTGCCGGCCTCGAGGTCGACATCATCGAGCGTGCCCACCGCCGTGTGGCTGACCGGCACCTTGTCCGGATTGGCGTTGCTGCCGCCTTTGAGGCCCGCCAGCGCGGCGCGCAGGTTGCTTTCGGCATCGAGCAGGAAGTTGGCGGCGACCACCACGCTCTCGCCGTCGGCCACGCCCTCGGTAACCACCGTGAACTCGTCGCCGCGGCTGCCTATTTGCACTTCGCGCGGTTCGAAGCGGCCGGCGCCGAGATCGACGATCACCACGCGCCGCGCGCCGCTGTCGATCACCGCCGAGTTCGGAACCACCAGTTGCGCGCCGGCGGCGGCACCGACCGGCAGTTCCACCTGCGCGAACATCGCCGGCTTCAGGCGTCCGTCGGGGTTCGGCAGTTCGATGCGCACCTGCGCGCTGCGCGTCTCGGCGCGAAGGGTCGGGTAGACGAAGGCGACGAGACCGTCGAACACCTCGCCGGGATAGGCCTCCAGGCGCACGCGCGCGGGCGTGCCGAGTGCGATGCGGCCGATGTCCTGCTCGGCGACGTCGGCGATCAGCCACACGCCGGACAGGTCGGCGATCTGGAACAGCACCTCGCCCGGCATGAAGCGCATGCCCTGCACCGCCTTGCGCTCGAGCACGGTGCCGCTGGCGGGCGCGCGAAAACCCAGCGTGCGGCGCGCCTCGCCGCTGGCGGCCAGGCGCGCGATCTCCGCGTCGCTGACGTCCCACAGGCGCAGCCGCGCGAGCGCGGAATCCGCCAGCCGCTGCATGCCGGCAAGTGCCTGCGCGTCGGCATTCTTCAATTGCGCCAGGCCCTGCATCGCGACCACATACTCGCGTTGCGCGGCCAGCAGCTCGGGGCTGTAGGCGTCGAACAGCGGCGCGCCGCGACTGACCGCCTGGCCGGTGGCGTTGACGTGCAGCGATTCGATGTAGCCCTCGAACTTGGCGGTGACATTGACCAGGCGCCGCTCGTCGACCTCGATGCGACCACTGGCGCGCACTACCGAATCAACCGCTCGCCGCTCGACCCTGGCCACCCGCACGCCGAGTTGCTGCACGCGTTCGGAGGAGACCTTGATGGCGCTGCCGCTTTCCTCTTCGCCTTCGTAGACCGGGATGTAGTCCATCCCCATCGAGTCCTTCTTCGGCGTGGGCGAGGTGTCGGGCAGCCCCATCGGGTTGCGGTAGTACAGGAGCTTGTTGCCTGCCGGCCCGGCAGGGGCCGCGGCGCCAGGCTCTGCAGCGGGGCCGTGGCCGACTTGCTGGCTGCCGAACCAGTAGCCGGCAACGCCCGCGAGCGCGGCGATAACGCCGACGGCGATCACGACCTTCGTATTCATAGTTCTTCCCCCAGCAGCCGCTCGATCTCGGCCAGCCGCGTGCGCGCCTCGGCGCGGGTCTGGATCAGGTTCAGCTGTGCGGAGTGGATCTGGCGCTGCGCTTCGAGCACCGTGGCGAAATCCACCTTGCCGGTCTCGTAGCCGGCGAGTGCGGCCTGCAGCGTCAGCGACGCCTGCGGCAGCAGGCTCGACTGCGTGATCGACTCGACCTCGCGCGCGGCCTCGAGCGCGGCAAGCTGCTCGCCCAGCAGCGCCAGCAGGTCGTTGGCGGCGGCCTCCTTGCGCGCCTGTGCCGCTGCCAGCATCGACAACGCCTCGCGCTCGCCGGCGCGGCGCGTGCCCTGCTGCAACGGGATGTTCATCTCGAACATCAGTTCCCATTCGCTGATGCGGTTGCCGGTCTGGATCGGCGCCACGCCGACGGTGAACTCCGGATAGCGATTGCTCCAGACCACGTCCTTGTTCTTCTCCGCGGCGCGCACGCGCGCGTCTTCGGCGGCCAGCTGCGGGTTGCGTGCCAGCACCCGGCTGCGCAACGCCTCTGCGTCGAGCCGGGCCGGCGCGGGCAGTGGCGCATCGGTGTGCGGCGGCGCCAGCGGGGCCTGCGCCGGCCGCGCCAGCAGGCCGTTGATGCGCACGCGCACGGTCACTTGTTCGGCCTCCAGCAGCGCGATCTGGGTGGCGACATTGGTACGTTCCACCTGCGCGCGGATGGCGTCCTGCTGCGCTGCCAGGCCGCTCGCGTAGCGCGCCTGCGACACGGCCTCCAGGCGGTTGGTCAGCGCGAGGATCTCGCGGGACTGCTCGAGCGCGGCATGCACCTGCTGCCAGCGGGCATAAGCGGTCTTCACGCGCAGCGCGAGATCCGCCCAGGTGGCGCTGGCGCGGAACGATGCCTCGTCGGCAAGGGCCTCGGCGGCATCGCGGCGCGCGTCACGCTGGCCCCAGGCCGGGAAGGTCTGGCGGAACTGATAACGCGTGCTGCCGACCCGGGCCGGCAGCAGGTTGAAGCTGCCGCCGGTCGCCTGATTGGTCGCATCACGCAGCTCGGTGTTGAGCATCGGATCGGGCAGCGCGCCGGCCGGGCCCACGCGCTCGGCGGCGGCGTCGGCCTCGTATTGCATCGCGCGCAGTTCGGGGTGGCGTTCGCGCGCGATCACCAGCAGGCTGTCGAGCGTGGCCCCCGGCGGATCGGCAGTCGCTGCCGGGTCCTGCGGCGAGGCCGGCGCGGCCAGCAGCAGCGCCAGCAGGGTAACAGCGGCGCGCACGATCGATGGATTCATCGGCATTTCCTCGCAGCGAATGCAGCCACCCTGCACACGACCTTCTCAGGATAGCGCTGCGCGCGTGGGCTCCGCCGTCGCGCCCTCGGCGGCCGCTGCGGCGCGCTCCACCCGCTGCCGCGCATGGTCGCGGATCGAGGTGGTGCGACCCGCAGGTGCAGCCACTGGTCCCGCGCGCGTTCCGCTCCACGCGAACCGACCGCACTGCGGTCCGATCAGTCGCGCTTGATCAACAGTACCAGCGATGCGCTGCTGCTGGCCGCGCCGATCGCCAACTGCTTGCTGTCGCCGAAGATCGCATCGTCCTGGAGCGTGGCCGGGCCGACGTAGATGCCGTTGGCGGTGCTGCACGCGCTCAGCGTGATGCTGACGTTGTAGACGTTCCATTGCGGGTCGGGGACGCTGATCGTGCCAGCGTACTGGCAGCCGCCATTGTCGCTGCCGCTGATCACGCCGGTTGCCGAGACCTGCAGGGTCAGCGAGCGACTGATCCGTACGACGCCGGTGTAACGGCCGGCAATCGCGGCCAGGCTGGCGCCGCGGCGATAGCCCGGCGTTGCGGTGCCGGTGTAGATGCCGGCATCGACAGGGCTGGTGTAGTTGCCCAACACGAAGTCGCCGTCGACGAAATTGCCGCTGCCGTTGAACGCCTGGGTGGTGGAGCCGTTGGGGAAGGTGTAGCCGAGTGCGGCGATCGCCTGCGCCTGCAGCGCGAGGCTGTTGCCGCTGGTGGTGTAGGTGCCCAGGTACAGGATCGACTGGCCGCTGCCGAGCAGCGCGGCGCGACCGCTCTGGTCGAGGATCGCGACCACCTGCACGCCCTGCTGCGACCCGTTCGGGCGTACCAGGCCACTGTAGGTGCCGCTGGCGAGGCGCCGACCGCACGGCAGTCCGCCCACCGCCGTGACCCGGCCCAGCGGCATGCTGCCATCGCCGAACGCGAAGCCGGACTGGGTGAAGCTCGAGGTCCAGTCCAGGCGCGCTGTGTTGCAGTCGGTGAAGGTGATGCTCAGGCTGCCCCATGCCGCCTGCTGCAGATCGGTCGGCAGGAAGCTGCCGAAGCGCATGCCGCGGTTGATGCTCACCGGCACCGTCAGCCGGTTGCCGCTTGCAGTGCCCGCACCGACCAGATGCAGCGGGTTGCCGAGGTTGTCGTACACGAACCAGGTCAGGGTCGCGGTGTTGCGGTCGAGGAAGGTGACCTCGAGGCCGTGACCGCTCTGCGCGGGGTTGATCCACAGCCCCGAGTGGCTGGTGTCGAGCTGGGCGTGCGCGGCGGGTGCGAGGGCGAGGAACAGCAGGGCGAGCAGACTGCGCATTAAGGAGGTCCCGATTGCGTCTTGGAGGCTGCAAGCTTATGACGCATCGCGGCGTCGTGCAGGTTGGAGGTGGGGACGCGGTGCACGGGAGTCGTCCGGAGGCTCGTGGATGCCCAGCGGGTCATCGGCATGTGCTTTGTTCGGTGCCCAACGTACACGCGTCCCCGCACGGAGCACACTCGTGCTCCGGCTTGGACACGCGCGCCTCATGGCTTCCGACATCCACGCCGTCGTCGAGTTCGATAGATCGCGCAAGACCTGCGTGGCCTGTGGCCTGCAGCAGATCTGCCTGCCGGCTTCGATCGGCAACGACGACCTGCACCGGCTCGACGAGATCCTGCAGGCCCGCCGCCCGCTTGAGCGCGGGCAGGCCGTGTTCCACCACAAGATGCCATTCACCGCCCTGTACGTGGTGCGTTCGGGTTCGTTCAAGTCGTGCACCACCAACGAACACGGCGACAGTCAGGTGCTCGGTTTCCACCTGCCCGGCGAGATCCTCGGCTTCGATGCGGTGAGTACCGACCAGCACCAGTGCACCGCCGAGGCGCTGGAGCGTTCGACCGTCTGCGAAGTGCCGTATCACAAGTTTTCGCACATCTCATCCGAGTTACCCGAGCTGCAGCGCCAGTGGATGCGCGTGCTCAGCCACGAAGCGCAACTCGACCACGAGCATCTGGTGATGATGGGGCGCCGCCACGCGCAAGAGCGGCTTGCGATCTTCCTCAAGTGCCTGTCGGCGCGCTATCGACGCCTGCAACGCGACCCACTCGCGCTGACCGTCGGGCTGTCGCGTTACGAACTGGCCAACTATCTGGGTTTGGTGGTCGAGACGGTCAGCCGCCTGTTCTCCAGGATGCAGGCAGCAGGAGTGCTCGAGGTGCATCGCAAGACCGTGCGCATCCTCGACATGGCCAAGCTCGAGGACATGTGCGGCGAAGCTCAGGATGGCGGCCGGCACGCGGCCGACGAGGCGCGTTCGGAACTCCACCACGGCTGAGCCGATCGGTTTTCAGCCCGCAAACCGCCCCGACATGCAGGCTGCGATCACTGCGGCGAGCCACTGGCTGCCGTGTCCGCCGCTGGGTAGCAACCAATGCGCGCCGAGGGTCAATGCACGTGCCGCCGCGTCGCCGCGGCGACAGTCACGCGCCCGATCG
>JANOEA010000431.1:0-8064 GCA_031412975.1 Pseudomonadota bacterium
CCTACACATACACCTCCGCCCCCCCCCCGTTACCGGGTTCCCGGGTTTGGCGCCCCCCGTGGGCCCCCCCGGCCCGAGCGTAATCCTGGAAACATTCGATGTTGGCGGGCGCCCACTGGGGCCGCTCCTACACCGCAGCGGTGGGCTTCACGGTGCGGCTTGCGCGTGATGGCTTCGCCAGCGCTGCGGCATACATTGCCAGCAGCCACCAGAACAGCAGTCCCCACACGCTTGAATAAAACGCGAAGTGGGTGTTAATCGGAAAGATCATCGCAAACAGCGCAATGCCGGGTGCGAGCGCGAGCGAGCGCGCAGGCGGGTCGGCGCGGCACCACGCGCGCCACGCGAACCAAGCGGCAGCCAGCCACGCGAGCAACCCGGGCACGCCGGTTTCGGCGCTCAACTCGAGCAACAGCTGGTGCGGATGCAACGCAGCACCTCCATTGTGCGGTGCCAGCCACGGATCGTCGGCCGCTGCGTGGTCGGCGTAGGCGTGGCGGAACCCGCGCACGCCGACCCCGTTGACCGGATGCGCACGGCTCATCGCCCATGCGGTGTCCCAGATCGGCAAGCGTCCGGCCAATGCGTGGTCGAGCGACGCGCGATCGCCACCGAATGCCGCGGCGGTGCGATCGATCCGTTCGGCGAACACCGGACTGAAGCGATACGACAGCGACGCCAGCAGTAGTGCCAGCACGAGTCCCGCAGCGAGCCAGGCCACGAAGGCCGTCGGCCGCGCGACCTCGCGCCACAGCAGCAGCAGGCTCACGACGCCGAAGATCACCCAGCCGGCCCGCGCACCGGCCATCAGGACCGCGATGCCCAGCAGCACCCACGCCAGCAGCATCGCCGCGCGACCCCAACGGTCGCGCGCGCCGAGCAGCACGAACGGCGACAGCACCGCGAGCACCGGTCCGAGCTTGAGATCCTCCGCGCCGAAGATCCCGCTGACCCGATCGGCCTGCAGCGGCCCGCCCAGGCTCCAGCCGGTGAACGCCTGCACCACCGCGTCGAGCGTCCACAGTGCGACCAGCGCGGCGATCGCCTGCGCGAGGGTCTTCTGCTGCTGCGCGTGGCCTGCCAGCAGCAGCACCATCGCGCAGGCGAACAGGCCGAAGCGCAGGCTGCCGACTGCCGTGGTCCAGGCCTTGCGCGGATCCACCGCATCGATCGCCGACAGCGCCGCGGGCAACGCATAGGCGGCGAACAAAACCAGCACCAGCGACAGCGCGCTGCTGCGCCAGCGCCGCCACAGCAGCGGGATCGCGACCAGTGCCCCGACCAGCAGCGGCAGTTCCGCGCTGCGTCCCAACGGCAGCAGCAGCAATACCAGCCATGCCAGCAGCGCGCCCAACCATGCGCCGCGCAGCGAACCCCGATCGTCGACGGCCAGCGTGCCGCTCACGCGGGACTTGCCAGCAGCTCGTGGTACAGCGCCAGCGTATCGGCCTGCATGTCCGCGAGTGCGAAGCCGCTGACCGGCGGCAGCATCGGCCGCGCGCGCAGCACGCGCGCCAATTGCGCGACCAGCGCGTCGATATCGCCGGCCGCGACCGCGCCCTCGGGATACAGCGCGGCCAGCAGCTCGCCGATGCCCCCATGCGCGTAGCCGACCACCGGCACGCCGATCGACAGCGCCTCGAGCGCGGTGCGACCGAAGGCTTCGGGCTTGTTCGATACCTGCAGCACCGCGCTGCTGATCGCATACACGTCGGCGAGATCGCTGCGCGGCGGACTCACGACCACGCGCGCAGCGACGCCGAGGCTACGCGCCAGCGCGAACAGCTGATCGAGATAATCCTTGCGACCGCTTTCGCGCGCGCCCGGCATGTACAGCGCGGCCTCGATGCCGTGTCGGGTCGCGAGCAGGGCCAGCGCGCGCACCGCATCGAGATGTCCCTTCAAGCGCGTGCCGCGTCCCGGCAGCAGCAGCAGCGGATGGCCGGCGAGTTGCGGGTTGTCGGCGAAGAACGCCGATTGCCACGCAGTGTCGGGCCGGTGACCGTGCGGGAAGGCCAGCGGATCGATGCCCGGCGTGATCACCCGCAAGCGTTCCGGCGGTACTGCGGGATAGTTCGCGAGCAGATGCGCGCGTACGCTGTTCGACACGCAGATCACGCGCTCGCCGCTGGTCAGCACCGCGCTGTAGCGGCCCGCCGAATTCAGGCCATGCACGCTGGTGATCCAGCGCGGCCGCGGGCCGCGCAGTCGACCCAGCGCGAAGCGCGCGATCCACGCAGGAAGCCGCGAACGCGCATGCAGGATGTGCGGCTGGCACTGCTCGATCAGCGACCGCAGGCGCGAGATCTGCGCGAGCACACGCAAGTCCTTGCGCCCGATCGGCAACCCGACATGCTCGCTGCCGCCTGCGATCAACGAGGGCACCAGTCGTCCACCAGCGGACACCACGATCGAACGATGGCCCGCGGCGACCAGTGCCGCGCCGATCTCCAGCGTGGATCGTTCGACACCACCCCCTTCGAGGGCCGGCAGCAGCTGCATTACCGTGATCGGCCGCACGCTGGCCACGGCAAGCGGAGTCAGCTTTCCAAAACGTACAGCGCGCCGCAGTAGGGACACTTCGCCTCGCCGCTGGCCTCGATCGGCAGGTACACGCGGGGATGCGAGTTCCACAGCGACATGCCCGGCATCGGACACGCCAGCGGGAGGTCGGCCGCACCTACCAGATAGCGGTTCTCCGCATTGGCGAGGATCAGGTTGGCGGCGGCGGGATCGGGGCGGGCCATGGTGGTCGACTGCGCGGTCGCGGAAAACCCGATTCTAGCAGGGGCGCTCCAGCAGGCGCGCCGCAGCCGCCCGTTGCGCTGCGAATCGATACCACACCGGACATGCCAGCCAGTCTAGAATGTCGACCACATCCGCGGCAGTGGGGAACTGGAACGATGGACATCAACTGGCTGATCAACCGGGTCAAGAACATCCTGCTCACGCCGAAGACCGAGTGGCCGGTCATCGGTGCGGAGGCGCATACGGTCAAGGACCTGTACCTGAAGTATTTCGTGATCGTGGCCGCGATCTCCGCGCTGGGTTGGTTCATCGACAGCGTGATCATGGGCACCTCGATGTTCGGCATGACGGTGCGCACGCCGTTCGGCCTCGGCATCGTGATGGCGGTGCTGCTGTACCTGCTCGCACTCGGCACTGTGTTCGTGGTCGGCCTGCTCGCCGACGTGCTGGCACCGAACTTCGGCGGCGAACGCAGCCAGGTGCAGGGCATCAAGCTGATCGGCTACGCCGCGACCGCAGGGTGGATCGGCGCGCTGGGCGGCATCATCCCGTGGATCGGCTGGATCATCTCGGTGGCAGCGGCGATCTACGGCATCTATCTGGTCTATCTCGGCGCGCCGCACACGGTGAAGGTGCCGGCCGAGCGCGCGGCGGGATACACCGCGATCCTGGTCGTGATCTGGTTCGTGATCAGCCTCATGGTCGGCGGCGCGATCGGCCTGATGGCGGCCGGCGGCGGCGCGCTGTCGGCGATGTCGGGCTCGACGCTGGGCACCAGCGAGGTCGAGGTCGACCCCGACAGTGCGCTCGGCAAACTCGAAAAATTCGGCCAGTCGATGGAGTCTGCCAGCAAGGAGCTCGAGCAGGCGCAGAAGTCGGGCGATGCCGACGCACAGGCCGATGCGGCCGCCAAGATGTTCGGCAGCCTGATGGGCGGCGGGGTGCAGGTCGAGGCGGTCTCGACCGATGCGCTCAAGGCGCTGGTGCCGGCGACCCTCGGCGGTTTCGCGCGGACCTCGCTGGCGGCCGAGAAGACCGGCGCGATGGGCGTTGAGGTCAGCAACGTCGATGCGCGCTATGCCGACGGCGAGCGCAGCATCGGCCTGCAGATCTCCGATTCCGGTGGCGCCGCTGGCCTGATGGGCCTGGCCAGCTGGGCCAACGTGACCAGCGAGCGCGAGGACGAGTCCGGCTACGAGAAGACCTACAAGGCCGGCGGCAACTTCGTGTCCGAGAAGTGGAACAAGGGCGGCCGCTACGGCGAGTACAGCATCATCGTCGCCGACCGCTTCGTGGTGAAGCTGGAAGGCAACAACATCGAGATGGATGATCTGAAGTCCGCGATCGAGGAGATCGATCTGGATGCGCTGGCGCAAATGAAGGACGAGGGCGTGCAGAAGGGCTGAAACCACGAGTCGGCGCAGCCGATTGTCCCAGCTGCCAGCGGGTTGCCGACCGGCGGCCCGCCGCGTTGCTGCCGACCGTACCGTCCAGGCCTGTCGATGCGGGCGGTCGGGTGAGGTATTGTTCCGGCTCCTTCGACCAGCGAGACCTTCCCATGGTGCAGAAACCCAACTACCAGCTCGAAAAGCGCCAGCGGGAAATGGAGAAGAAGAAGAAGAAGGAAGCCAAGGCTGCCAAAAAGGCTCCACCGCCGGCGCCGGACGCCGACGCGCCGGCGCCGACCGAACCCAAGTAGCCTGCGCTCCGCTGCGACGTCCGGGGCAATGACCGCGGCGCCGGCAGGTACTTCGCGAGGCGCGCAGTTGCTGCGCGCGGCGAGGACCTACGGCAAGTCGAACAGCAGCACCTCGGCAGGCTCGACGCCAACCAGCGTGAGCATGTCCAGATCCGATGCGGCCGCGCCGTCGCCCGCGTGCAGCGGCGTTCCATTGAGCGTGAGCGCACCGCGCGCGACCTGCACCCAGGCACGGCGCCCGCTCGCGAGCCGATGCTCGACCCGATCGCCCGGGGCCAGCAGTGCCGAATACATCCGCGCATCCTGCGCGATGACGATCGATCCCGCGCTGCCATCGGGCGATACCACCAGCTGCAGCCGGCCCTGGCTTAGCTCGCGCGGGAACGCCTGCTGCGCATAGCGTGGCTCGGTGTTGCTGCGATCGGGCTGGATCCAGATCTGCAGGAAGTGCACCGGCTCGGTCTTCGAGGCGTTGAACTCGCTGTGCTGGATGCCGCTGCCCGCACTCATCGTCTGCACCTCGCCGGGGCGGATCACCGAGCCGGTGCCGAGCGAGTCCTTGTGCTCGAGTTCGCCGTCGAGCACGTAGGAGATGATCTCCATGTTCTGGTGTCCGTGGGTGCCGAAGCCGGCACCGGGCACCACCCGGTCCTCGTTGATCACGCGCAGCGGGCCGAAACCCATCTGCGCGGAATCGTAGTAATGGCCGAACGAGAAGGTGTGGCGGCTGTCGAGCCAACCGAAGTTGGCGACACCGCGTGCGGCGGCGGGCCTTGTGCTGAGCATGACGGTCTCCGTGGATGCCAGGACCTGAAGTGGCGCCCGGTGATTGCGCTTCAAGCGCGCCGCTTGCAGACGCGACATGCGCGCCTGCAAGCGGCGTGTCGTGCTACTCGGCTTTCAGGAATTCGCTGGCGATCGAGATCGTGACCTTGTCGCCGACCGCCGGCACGTAGCCGCCGAGCCCGAAATCCGAACGAAGCACCGTGGTGGTGGCGTTGAAACCGGCCGCCGGCTTCTTCGCCATCGGATGCTCGCCGATCTTGTTGACCGTCACATCCAGCACCACCGGCTTTGTCACGCCGTGCAGGGTCAGGTCGCCGGTCACCTTGAGCTGGTTCTCGCCAGCCTTCGCCACTTCGGTGCTCTTGAACGTAGCTTCCGGGAACTGGGCGGTGTCGAAGAAGTCCGCGCTCTTGATGTGCTCGTCGAACTTGGCCACGCCGGTATCGATGCTGTTCATGTCGATGGTGACCGACACGCTGGACTTGCTCATGTCGGCGCTATCGAGCAGCAACTCGCCGCTGATCGTACGCAGCTGCTGGGTCTGGGTCGACAGTCCCAGGTGGATGTAGCTGAAATTGACCTGGCTGTGGGTCGGCTCGAAGGTGTACCTGTCCGCGGCGAGCGCGGAGTTGCTGGCCAAAACGAGCAGTGCGGCGATGGCGAGGTGGCGCATGGTGGTTCTCCGGTGGGGGTCAGTCGATGCGGCAGGCTTCGTCGAAGGACAGCCTGGGCGAGCGGGGATGCAGGGTGGCGGGATCGCCATGGCCGAGGTTGATCAGGAAATTCGAACGCACGCTGGTGCCGGCGAAGAACCCGGCATCGACCTTGGCATTGTCGAAGCCCGACATCGGGCCGCAATCGATGCCGATCGAGCGCGCGGCGATGATCAGGTAGGCAGCCTGCAGCGTGCCGTTGCGGAACGCGGTCTCGTCGGCGTGCGGCTTGCCGACGAACCAGCTCCGCGCATCGGTGTGCGGGAACAGGTACGGCAGCTTGTCGTAGAACAGATAGTCGGTGCCGACGATCGCGGTGACCGGCGCGGACATCGTCTTGTCGAGGTTGCCTGCAGACAGCGCGGGCTTGAGGCGCGCCTTGGCCTCCGGCGTGCGCACGAACACCAGCCGCATCGGCGAGCAGTTGGCACTGGTCGGACCCATCCGGGCCAGGTCCCAGATCTGCCGCAGCTGCGCATCGCTGACCGGCTGCGGCAACCAGCTCGCGGCGGTGCTGCCATAGGTGCGCGCCTGCAGGAAGATCTGCTCGAGCGCAGCGGTGTCGAGTGGCTTTTGCATGGGCAGATCCAGGAGCAATGCGGGGCCGCCAGTGTAGCCATCGCATGCGGCACTCACGCGTGATTGCCGCTTGCATCCCCGCAAGCCACGCCTGCGGCCATAATCAGACGTCCCGCACCCCCGACGCACCCGCCCCATTGCCGCACGCCGACCCGCTGCCCATGCACCCCGACGCACCCGCCGAATTGCCGCGTACCTGGATCGTCACCGATGGCGCCAGCGGAAACCTGCGTCCAGCGGCCGCGTTGGCGACCGCACTCGGTGTGGTGGCCGAGGAATGGGTCGTGCGGCCTGCCCCACCCTGGGGCTGGCTGGCACCGCATCTGCGGGCCGCAGCCGCCAGGGCGATGCCGCGGGCGCTGCGCGAAGCGATCGCCACCCGACCCCCGGCACTGGTGATCGGCTGCGGACGACAGGCTGCGCTGGCGACCGCATGGCTGCGTGCCGAGAGCGGCGCGTTCGTCGTGCAGCTGCTCGACCCGCGCGCGAATTCCCGCCACTGGGACCTGGTGGTCGCACCGGCGCATGATCGCTTGCAAGGTGGGAACGTGATCGAAACCAGCGGCAGCCTGCATGCGATCACGCCCGCGGTGCTGGCGGAGGCGGCGATCCTGCATGCGGATCTGGCCCGCATCGGCGCGCCGCGCACCGCGGTGCTGATCGGCGGGCCGACCCGCGCGCAGCGCATCGATGCGCGCTACATCGATCGCTTGTTCGACCTGCTCGAGTGCTGGCACGCGCATGATCGCGGCGGGATTTTGGTCAGCACTTCGCGGCGCACGCCGGAAGCGCTCGTGCGGCGGGTGCGCGAGCGCTGCGCGGACTTGCCGGCGCGGCTTTGGGCTGGCGTCGAGAATGGGCCGAATCCCTACCTGGGCGTGCTCGCGCATGCGCAGCGCATCGTGGTGACTCCCGATTCGAGCAACATGCTCAGCGAGGCCTGCGCGACCGGCAAGCCGGTGCACGTGTTTGCGCCCAAACCCATTCGCGGCAAGCTCGGCGATCTGCACCACGATCTGGTGGTCGAGGGTCGCGTGCGGCCGATGCGCGAGGTTCCGACCGATTGGACGCCACCGACGCCGGTGCGCGAAGCGAACGCGGTCGCGGCACAGGTGTGGCAGCGATTTCGCCAGGCGCGTGGCGCGGTGTAGGAGCGCACCCTGTGCGCGACTGGCACATCCGGAATGCACGATGCGCCCGTTCGCCGCCGTCGCGCGCACGGCGCGCTCCCACAAGAACCCCGATGCTCGCGACGTAGGAGCGCACCCTGTGCGCGACCGGCACATCCGGAATGCACGATGCGCCCGTTCGCTGCCGTCGCGCGCACGGCGCGCTCCTACAAGAACCCCGATGCGGGCGTGGTAGGAGCGCACCCTGTGCGCGACTGGCAAGATCGGGCAGAACCGTGTACTCGGGATCCATGCCGTTGCTGAAGAAGAAGCTCAGGTTCTGCGCGAAATCGTCGATGTGCATCCCGCGCGCGAGATACGCTTCGACGAAAGTGAGGCCGTTGGAAAGCGTGAACGCGAGCTGGCTGAT
>JANOEA010000432.1:0-7252 GCA_031412975.1 Pseudomonadota bacterium
ACGGGCTGTTCAGTGCTTGGGCATGGCAGCGCACCAACCACCCGTGGGTGGCTGGCATCGCCAACGCGGTGGCGTTCGCGTGGGCGATCGGCGTCACCTTCCCGCTGCTCGCCGGCTGAGGATTACCCCGCACGGTGCGCCATGCAGGCAACGCCTGTGCAAACATCACACAGTCCTCCCCTGCCCCGATCCCGCACAGCCCCATGACCACAGCGACCTATCCCGCGCCCTCCGCGGTGCTCGAACTGCTCAAGCCGATCACCTGGTTCCCGCCGATGTGGGCCTTCGCCTGCGGCGTGGTTTCCTCCGGCGTGCCGATCCTGGGCAGTTGGCACGTCGCGCTGATCGGCATCATCCTCGCAGGTCCCCTGGTCTGCGCGATGAGCCAGGCGATCAACGACTGGTACGACCGCGAAGTCGACGCGATCAACGAACCGCAGCGGCCGATTCCATCGGGACGCATCCCGGGCAAATGGGGTTTGTACATCGCGATCATCTGGACCGGCCTGTCGCTGGTGGTCGCTGCAACCCTCGGCACCTGGGTGCTGGTGGCCACCATCATCGGCCTGTTCCTCGCGTGGGCCTACAGCGCGCCGCCGTTCCGTCTCAAGCGCAACGGCTGGTGGGGCAATGCCGCCTGCGGATTTTCCTACGAAGGCCTGGCCTGGGTCACCGGCGCGGCCGCGATGCTCGGCGGCGCGCTGCCGTCGAATCAGATCCTGATCCTCGCGGTGCTCTACAGCATCGGCGCGCACGGGATCATGACGCTGAACGATTTCAAGGCGATCAAGGGCGATGCGCAGATGGGCATCCGCTCGCTGCCGGTGATGCTCGGCGCGGATGGAGCGGCCAAGGCCGCCAGCGCGATCATGGCGCTGCCGCAATTCGTGGTGATCGGACTGCTGCTCTGGTGGGATCGCCCACTGCAGGCCACGATCGTGACCGGCTTCGTGCTGCTGCAGTTGTGGATGATGGCGCGCTTCATCAAGGCGCCGGTGGAAAAGGCGCTGTGGTACAGCGGCTTCGGCGTGCCGCTGTTCGTGTTCGGCATGATGGCATCCGCATTCGCAGTGCGCAGCCTCGGCGCGGCGCCCTGAACGACCGCGCCTGCATCCGCGCAGGCGCGATGCCGGGCTTGCTTACTCGAAACCGTTGCGCAACAGCAGGTCCGCATCGCTGGTATCGAGTGCGATGTTCAGCCGCACCGCACCACCGGTGGCCGCAGCACTCGGCTGCGCGATCGCGATCCGGTACACCGCGCCGGCCTGCGCCATGAACGCCACCTGCGACATGGTGTTGCCCGCGGCGAGGTTGTTGTTCGCCGCAACCGGCACCAGCGCACTCACCGCCGTGCCGGTGTAGACCGCGAGCAGCGTATCGATCGCGCTGCCGACCGTATCGATCACCACCGGGCCCGCGACCGGCGCCGTCCAGCGCCACCACACCGAAGCACCTGCCGCATTGCGCCCGTTGTGCGGCGGCTCGAGGAACTCCAGCGTCGCATTCGCATTGCTGCCGTTGGTGGTCGTGGTGCTGCCGGTCAGCGCAATCGCATTGGCGAACTGGTCGTTCGCCGGACCCGCGGTCCCCGCGATCACGCCCTGCGCGCGTGCCGGATACAGCAGTTCGTAATCGACCCCGTCGGCAATGTCCACGATCACCGTCTCGTTGGGCTCGGTGATGGCATCGGTAATCGGCGTGGCCACCAGATCAACGAAAGCCGCACCAGCCGGAATCTCGACGTAGCGATTGCTGCCGGTCGACCAGCTGTAGTCGCCACTGGTACCGCTGGAGAACGCGGTGCCGGTTCGATCGAACCAGATCCGCAACATGCTGGTCGTCGGACCGCTGCGGCTGAGCCGGAACACCAGCGTATCGGCCGGCGCTTCGGTCGCGTTCGCGTCGGTGGCCACGATCGCGACCACCGGCAACGCGGTGGCCTGGAACTCGAGCCCGCTGACGTCGGCCGTCGGCGTCTGCGGATTGGTGAATGCCGGCGCCAGCGTGTATCCGGGAGCACCCGCCGACAGCGTGACCGCGGCACCGGATGCGAGCCCGGTGATGGTCCAGTTGCCGGAGCTGTCGCTATGAGTGCCGCGATAGTTGTTGCCGGTCTGCCCGTTGTTGACGTGCACGCCTTCGACCGGCGTCGCACCCGCGAGCACCCGTCCACTGGCCCGCAGCGTGGTCGGCGCACCGACCGTCACCAGCACCTGCGCACTCGCGCGACCGCCTTTCATGTCGCTGGCCACCACCCGCACCACGTAGTGGCCGGCCGTCGCGAAACCGCGTGAATTGCTCCCTGCATTGGTGCCGTTGAAGGTGCCATCACCCCACTCCCACGAGTACGCGAGCGCATCACCGTCGGCATCGCTCGCGGTGGCGGTGAAGTTGACCGGGACGTTCACCGCCACGCTGGTGCTGCTCGCAGCCAGCGCCACCGTCGGCGCGCGATTGCCGGTGAATGCACCGACCTGCACCGCATAGTCGATCGACGGCGGCGTGCCGGTGTTCTTCGCCAGCGGCGTCACGTGCAGCCCGAGCCCCGGATCCGACAGCGTGCGGCCGATCAGCAAACCGCCATCGTTCTTGCCGTTGCGACTGCGCGGGGTGAGGTCGAGCAGGTAGTTGGCCGAGCCCTGCAGGTTCACGTGCAGCGCGCGGTCGAAATCCGCGTACTGGCTGCGATGCTCCAGCCAGTAGTGGCCGCGCTGGATCGCAGGCACTGCAGTCGGCACGGCTTCCGTCGACGCCAACGTCGCCATCCACAAGCGTTCGCGCCCGTACATGCCCGCCGACGATGGGCCCGCAACCGGCGTGGCGACATCCTGCGAAAACACCCGCTGGCTGCCGCTGCCCCAAAGGCGCGCGAACTGCGGATCGAGCAGCCAGCTGATCCGCTCCTTGAAGCTCGCGGTGAAGTGCGAGCGCAGTCCCCCGCCGCTGCCGAGTCGATCGAAGGGATTGCCGTATTCCGAGTTGCTGCCCGCACCGGCCGAATCGAAACTCGCCGGCGTCCAGGAATTCGCATGCAGCAGGCCCAGGTTGTGGCCCAGCTCGTGCGCGGCCACGCCGCCGTCGTCGCTCTTCATCCAGATGCCGGTGCCACCGACATAGGCCTGGCCCGCATAACCGCCCGGACCGCCGACGAAACGCACCGCGTAGAAGCTGTAGTTGCTGCGGTTCCACGCCGGGTTGGCGGCCAGCGCCGCATTGGCGGCATCGCTGAGGATCGGGATGTCGTTGCCGGCGTACTCGGCCGCGGTCTTCGGCAAGGTCACCACCGTGGTGTAGGTGCCGGTGATCTCGGGCATCAGGTTGTAGCTGAACGCGCGCATGTGGTCGCGCATGCTGTTCACGGTGCCGGTCACGGTGGCCAGGCTCGGCAGCGCGCTTTCGGCCTGGTCGGCGAACCGCGCGCGGATGTACAGGAAGGTTTTCGGGCCGGTGGTGTAGGTCGAGTACACCTCGGCCTTCGGCCCGGTGCCGTCGTTCGATGGTGCTCCGGCATCGGGCCCGATGAAGCGCCCGTCGGTGCCCTCGCGCTCGATCACACCCCACTCCTGCGACAGCGCCTCGAGTTCGGACGCATCGCAGACGATCGCCAGCGTGGTGCCGGTCACGATCAGGCGCTGCGCCGCCGCCAGCGTGGCATCGGCAGCGCAGCGGCGCGGCGCGGGCGCCTGCGCACCCGCGATCGTCTCGCCCTCGGCCACCGTGCGATACGGCAGTTCGGAGAACGCCAGGTCATCGTCGAGCGCGATCCCGTGCACCGGCAGCGGCAACAGGCTGCGCACGCCGACCCGCCGGCCATGGGTGAATGCGAACCAGCGCTGCTCGCCCATCGCCACCACCGGCGTGCGCACCGAGCGATGGAAATCACCCTCTTCGTGGCCCTCGTGACCGGCCGGATGATCGTGGTACATCGTGACCTGTTCGGTCAGCAGTGCCAGGCCATCGATGCGGCGCTCGATCTGCGCGGCGATCTCGGCGGGCAGGCGTGCACGCAGGTCGTGGGCGAGGCTCGACTCCAGCGCTGCGGCCGGATCCTCGACGATCAGCAGCTTCATCGCCTCGCGCCGCGCCTGCGCCAGCGCCAGCCCTTCGGCACGCTGCTCGGCGCTGGCCTGCGCCGGCTCGAAGGCACGCGCCCAGGTGTCGAACGCGGCGATCCGGGCGTGCGCTTGCGAACGCATCGCATCGCCTTGCGCAAACACGGGTACCATCACGGACAGCAACACGCCGCCCAGGATCAATCGTGCAGTCCAGCAACGCGTCATGTGATTCCCCCAACGCCCAATCGCCGCAGTATCCGTGGCACCTCAGCGCTTGTCCGAGCACCCGATCACGAATCCCGACCCGCGGTCGCAGCGGCACGACGGATGGCCGTGCGGGCCCCGCTGCGCTCTCCGTATCGCAGCCGCCCGGCTGTGCCGACCGCCAATGGACGTCCCACCATGCCTGAGGGTCCCGAGATCCGGCGTGCCGCCGATCGCCTCGCGCGCGCCATGGAGGGCGAACGCGCGATCAAGATCAGCTTCAGCCAGACGCCGCTGAAGCGCCACCAGAAGGCGCTCAAGAACCATCGCATCATCCGGATCCGCCCGCGCGGCAAGGCGCTGCTCACGCAGTTCGACAATGGCCTGACGATTTATACGCACAACCAGCTGTATGGGCGCTGGGTAGTCACCGAGCCGGGCGTGCGCCCCGATACGCGGCGCGAACTGCGCATCGCGATCGAATCGAAACGCAAGGCGATCCTGCTCTACAGCGCCTCCGATATCGCGGTCCTCGACGAAGCCGGCCTGCTCACCCACCCGTTCCTCGCCAAGCTCGGCCCCGACCTGCTCGACGAAGACACCACGGTGCCGATGGTGCTGGCCCAGCTCGAGGACCCACGCTTCAGCGGCAAGCACCTGGCCTCGGTGCTGCTCGACCAGGGTTTCATCGCGGGCATCGGCAACTACCTGCGCAGCGAGATGCTGTTCAGCGCGGGCCTGCTGCCTTCGCGCAAACCGCGCGAGCTCAGCGGCGATGAGCGCCAGCGCCTGGCCGAGTCGATCCTCGAGATCGGCCGCGTCGCCTACCGTCGCGCCGGCGTCACCAATGACTGGCAGCGCGTGCAGCGCCTGAAGCTGGAAGGCCTGTCGTTCGAAGCGCGCCGCTTCAACGTCTTCGACCGCGAAGGCCTGCCCTGCTGGACCTGCGGCGAGTTGATCGAGCGCGCGCAGACCGGCGGTCGCCGCGTCTACGTCTGCCCGGGCTGCCAGAGCTAAATCCGGGGTCAAAAAGGGGTCAGAGTAGAGTTTTCAGGGGCGCTGGTCGGAAGTGAGCTCCAACCGGAAAACTGTACTCTGACCCCTTTTTGACCCGACCCCTTTTTTACCCCGATTTTCAGTCGCGAGGCCAGTGCCGGATGTCGACCGGCTCGATCGCATCGGCCGGCGTGAAGCCGAAGATCTGCCCGTAGAAGTACAGCTCGGCTTCCTGCGCGCGGACGATGTTGGCGGCCTGGCGAAAGCCGTGCTGCTCGCCCGCGAATTCGATGTAGGCATGCGGTACGCCGCGCGCGTCGAGTGCAGCAACGATCGCCCGCGATTGCTCCGGTGGCACCACGCGGTCTTCGCTGCCCTGCAGCGTGATCAGCGGTTCGGTGAAGCCGTCGAGGTGGTACAGCGGCGAGCGCGCCCGATACAGCGCCTCATCGGGCGGGCCGACCAGCGACACATCGTACTGCCGTTCGAACTTGTGGCTGGTGGCGGCGAGCGCGGCGATGTCGGCGACACCGAACAAATTGGCACCGGCCCTGAAGCGATCGTGGAATGCGAGCGCGGCCAGCGTGGTGAACCCGCCCGCGCTGCCGCCGCGGATCGCGACACGCTGCGGGTCGACGCGGCCTGCCGCGACCAGATGATCGACCGCGGCGATCGCATCGGCCACATCGACGATGCCCCACTGCCCGTTCAACCGCTCGCGGTAGGCGCGGCCGTAGCTGGTCGAGCCGCCGTAGTTGACGTCGACCAGCGCAACTCCCCTGCTGGTCCAGTACTGCCGCGACAATGACAGCGTCGCCTTCGACACCGACGTCGGCCCGCCGTGGATGGTCACGATCAGCGGCGGCTGCTCGCCGTCGGGGCCGCGCTTGGTCGGATGGGTCGGTGGGTAGAACCAGGCGTGCGCTTCACGCGCGGCGCCATCCGCGCCAGGCGTGGTGGCGAAGCGGATCGCCTCCGGCGTCGACAGCCACTCGGGCCCGACCCCGGGCGTGCTGGGCTGATGCAGCACGCGATGCGTGCCATCGGCCAGCGACAGCTCGATCAGCACGGCGGTGTCGACGCTCGATTGCGCAATCGCCACCGCGCGGTCGGGCCCGGACAACTGCACCTCGCTGAAAGCGGTGAACGGCAATTCGAACGCCTTCCACGCCCCGCTTGCGAGGTCGAGGATACCGAGCTGGTCGACTGCCTCGTACGAACTGCGCGCCAGCGCGCGACCATCACCGAGCGGTACCAGCGTGTGCCCGCCGAGCTGCCACAGCGGACCACCGAACTCGCGCGCGATCGGCTGCACCGTCGCGAGCGCCTTCCCATCCCAACGACTCAGGTTCCACCAGCCCGTGCCGTCGGCGAGCGCATGCAGCGTGCCGTCCGCGGCATAGAAAGGTTCCAGCACCGAAATCCCGGCCGCATCGACCCGCGTCTGCGCTGCGAGGGGCGCACCGTCGAGTCCGGCGTCGAGCGTGGCCTCGTGCAGGCGCGTGCGGTCCCACGGCATCGCCGGGTGATCCCAACTGATGAATGCGAGTTTGCCGCCATCCTTCGACAGCCGCGGATAGGCATAGAAGTCGGCGCCGGTCGCGAGCACGCGGCCCGCGCCCACCACCGGATCGCCTGTGCCGGGCAACGGCAGCGCGACGATCTCATTGCGCTCCTCGCCATTCGCGGCCTTGGTCGCCTCGGTATGGTCCTCGCGCACCCACAGCATGCGACCGCCCGCCGGATCCGCCACGCCGTCGGCGTATTGATAACCGGGCGGCGTCAGCGGCAGCGGCGCGCCGCCGTCGAAAGCCTGCCAGTACAGCCGCTGGTCGGCGAAGTGCGCGAACACCACGCCGCGCTCGGTCGCCAGATAGCTGTTGCCGCCGTACTCGTGCACCCGGGTGCGCACGTTGAATCCCTCCGGCGTCAGCGTTTCGATCCGGCCATCGGCAGAGCGCCGCATCAGCACCTGGCGTCCGCCCTCCGCGGGCCGC
>JANOEA010000433.1:0-1948 GCA_031412975.1 Pseudomonadota bacterium
GGCATGCTGCGCACCGAAGTGCTGGTCGAGGGCGCCAAGGAGCGCCTGCGGCCGATCCTGATGACGATGGGCACCACGATCCTCGGCATGCTGCCGCTGTGCTTCGGCGGCACCCAGCTCGGCGGCGACGGACCGCCGTATTACCCGATGGCGCGCGCGATCGTCGGCGGGCATGCGTTCTCCACCGTGGTCAGCCTGCTGTTCCTGCCGACCATCTACGCGATGCTCGACGATCTGCGCATCGGCACATCCAGGTGGCTGCAGCGGGCCAGGAGCAGATCGTCATCCGGCAGTGGCGTGGTGACCGTGGCGGATTGACAGCTCGCGTCCGCAGTCGCTGCCATGGCAGCTCCCACAAGCAGCATCCGACCTCACCGCAATCTGCAAACGCCACGGCTCGCCTCGGACCCACTTTCTCCTTGTGGGAGCCGGCATGCCGGCGACTGCGGCATCACCAGTCGCTGCAGTGAAGTGTGAGTCCGCAGTCGCTGCCATGGCAGCTCCCACAAGGAGCACCCGACCTCGTCGCAATCTGCAAACGCCACGGCTCGCCTTGGACCCACTTTCTCCTTGTGGGAGCCGGCATGCCGCCGACTGAGGCAGCGATGGCTTGCCCCAGTCGCTGCCATGGCAGCGTCCAAAGCAGGTTCAAACAAATCGCCCCACCAGCCGCAACCCCGCGATCCACACTCCTGCCGCCGTGCCCATGCTGGTCAGGAAAAACACCAGGAACACGCGCGACACCCGATTGCGGCGCCATCCGCGCACGCTGTCGATGTCGTCGCGAAGGCTCTCGAAATCGCCCACGCGCGGCTTGCGCGCCCACAGCTCCACCGCGCCGCTGACCATGCCCGAGGCGAGCGCCGGATGCAGCGGCGTGATCGGCGAGGCGACGAACGCGGCCAATATCGACAGCGGATGCGCACCGGCAATCGCCGCGCCGAGCGCACCGAGCACGCCAGTGGTCAGCACCCAGATCATCACCGACTCGATGCCGACGCTCACGCCCTGGGTGAACGCCCAGATGAAGCCGCCGACCACCGTCACCAGCAACACGATCCCGAACCACTTTCCGAACGACGACGGCGGCGGCTCCGCGCGCAATGGCGCCAGTATCACGGGCGGCGGATCCCGCTGCGTATCCAGCGCCTGCGCCATGCCGTCCAGATGCCCCGCGCCGATCACCACCAGCACCTTGCGCGCATCCGATCGCGCCAGTTCCTCGCGCACGCGCGCGGCCATGTAGCGATCGCGCTCGGCGATCAACGCCTCGAACAGCGGCGGCGAGGAACTCGCGAATTCGGTGAACGCGCCCTCCAGCATGTCGCCCTGCTTGAGCTTCTCGATCTGCGCCTCATCGACTTCGCTGTCGTCGAGCAATCCGGCCAGCAGCCCGCTGCTGAGTTTCGCGCGCTCCCACCAGCCGACCGCCGCGCGCGAGCGCCGCAGCGTGATGCCGACATCGCGGTCGACCAGCCAGCACGGCAGTTCGCGTTCCACGGCGATCTCCATCGCGGCCTTCATCTCCGCACCCGGCTCGATGCCGAACTGCTTCGCGAGGCGCCGCTGATACGCACCCAGCGCAAGCCCCGCAGCCACCACGCCCGCCCGACCGTCGCGCAACACGCGGAACAGATCCATCTCGCGGATCGCCCCGGGATTGCGGATTGCATCCGCACGCGGCGAGCACAGCTCCACCGCGATCGCATCGAAGGTTTCGGCTTCGACGAAATCGCGCACGGCCTCGACGCTCGCCCGCGACACATGCGCGGTGCCGAGCAGCACGATCTCCGCACCATCGCGCTCGACACGCCGCACGGGCTGGAAGTTGAATTCGCTGGAAGTGATGGTCATGGGTCTAGAGGGCTTTGCGCTCAGTCAGCGTTTCGCGCGTTCCGAAGCTGCTGCTTTTGCTCCCTTCCCCCCCTGCGGGGGAAGGGCTGGGGAT
>JANOEA010000434.1:0-1925 GCA_031412975.1 Pseudomonadota bacterium
CGCCAACGCCGCCCAGCTGCAGGGAAACCTCGGCCTCGCGACCAGCTCGGCGCAGGAGGTACTGCGTACGGTCTCTGCGGGGCGCGACGGCAACGAACAGGCCGCGATGGCGCACCTGACGCTCGCCTACGTGGCCGAGCAGCGTGGCGCCTACGACGCGGCGCTGGCGGAAGCCGAGCTGGCGCGGACTGCGCTGTCGTCGGCGCTCGGCGCACAACATGCGCGGGTCGCGGCACTGGACGCTTACCGCACCTTCCTGTTGCTGGGCGTCGGCCGCAGCGCGGATGCCGAGCGCGCGGCGGACGCCGCGGTTGCCGGGCTGCGCCGCGTGTACGGCGAGGCGCATGCAAGGCTCTCGTATGCGATGACCAACCAGGCGCTTGCGCAGCTTCGCAACGGCAAGCCCGAGGTGGCGCGCCCGACCGCCGAACAGGCACTGGCGATGTGTCGCCGCCTGCTGTCGCCGGACCACGCGCAGTGCGCGGTGAGTGCACAGGTCCTTGCGGCGATCCTGGGTGAGGTCGGGGATCACGCGGCCGCCCTGCCGCTGTTGCGCGACGTGTTGCGCGTACGCAAGGCCACGCTGCGCGCGGATCACGCTTACGTCGGCCACGCCGAATTGCTGCTCGCCGCGGCCTTGTGCGACGCCGGCGACTCGGGCGCGGCCCATGCGCACGCAACCGAGGCGGCGCGGGTGCTCGGAAAGCGAACCAACGATCCGACCACACAAAACAAGCTCGCCGAGGTGTTGCAGCGCTGCACCGGCCGCTGACAGCGCCCGATCGAAGCGGCGCGTGCGCTGCAGCTATTGCGCCGCGTCGATGGCCGCGAGCATGTCGTCCGCAGTCTGCGGCCGACCGATCAGCCAACCCTGGGCGTAACGACAACCCATCTCGCGCAGCGCCGCGAGTTGCTCGGCGGTCTCCACGCCTTCGGCGACCATGTCCGCGTCCAGCGCCGCGATCATCGCCACGATCGCCTGCACGATCGCGTGGCAGCGTGGCGACTGCAGCATCTGGCGCACGAAACCCTGGTCGAGCTTGACCGTGTCGAAGGCCAGCTTGTGCAGGTGTCCGAGATTGGAAAACCCGGTACCGAAGTCATCGAGCGCGACCCGCACCCCGCAGGCATGGGCGCGCGCGATCAGCTCCGACACGCCGTCGATATCGAGGGTCAGGCTCTCGGTGATCTCGATCTTCAGTGCAGCGACCGGCACCCCGGCCGCAGCAGCGATCGATTGCACGGCACCGACCACGTCTTCCTCGGCCAGCTGGCGGGAGGACACGTTGACCGCGACGAACGGCAGCGGGTCGACGCCGTGGCGCTGCAGGCGCGCGAGCACCGCGAACACTTCTTCGAACACGTAGCGGCCGACCGGGACGATCAGCGAGGTTTCTTCCGCGAGGCGAATGAACTCGGCCGGCGACACCGGTCCACGCTGCGGATGGTCCCAGCGGATCAACGCCTCGTAGCCGGCGATCCGCTGGTTGCGCAGGTCGTGGATCGGTTGATAGCGGACTTGCAGCACGCGCTGCTCCAGCGCTTCGCGCAGCTGGCTTTCCAGGCGGATCTTGTCGATCGCGCCGGCATCGCCGAGGCTCGCGGCCGCGGCATCGGCCGCAACCGTGGGAGCCATGCGGCGATTGCCTTGCAACGTATTGAGCGCCGAGCGGTAGCGGGCCAACTGCGCCCGCAGCAGCGCACGCACCACCGGGTCGGCACTGTCGATGCGCTCGTGCAGTTGGTCGCGTGCCACCGGCAGCAGCACGCATTCGGTCAGCGCCAGCGCGGTCGCGGTACGCGGGGCGGCGTCGATGACCGCCATTTCGCCGAGCAGGTCGCCCGCTCCGAGGCGACCCAGTTCGCGCGGCGCGCCGCCGGCAGTGGTCACGATCTGGATCACGCCGGATTCGATCAGATAGGCC
>JANOEA010000435.1:0-9105 GCA_031412975.1 Pseudomonadota bacterium
GTCGTCGTCGTACGACTCGATGTGCTCGTTCAGGCACATCGCGCCCTGGTGCGGTATCAGTGCCCGCAGGTCGATCCGCTCAGCCATGCATGCGGGTTCCGGGATTTCGCGACAACATCAGCGCCAGCACGAAGTTGCTGACCACGCCAAGGGTGACGGTCAGTCCGATCGCACGCAACACCGGCAGCGAGGAGCTGGCCAGCAGCGCGAACACCAGCAGCGTCGAGATCGCACACACCACCACCGCATGCAGCGTGCGCGCCTGCTCGGCCGGATCGTCGTCGGCGCGCTCGAAGAACAGCGCATAGTCCAGGCCGAGGCCCGCCGCGAGCACCAGCGCGATCAGGTGGAACAGGCTCATCGGAATCCCGAGCGCGTGCAGCAGCGCGACCACGATGATGGTGCTCAGGCCCATCGGAAGCAGCACCCGCCATGCGCGCGCGCTGCTGCCCAGCGCCAGCCGCACGAGCACTACCAGCAGCAGCGCGGCAATCGCGAGGCAGACCAGGATGCGCTCGCGGTAGCGCACGATCAGCTGCTCGGAGGCGCCTTTCATGTCGAGCAGCACCAGCTGTCCCGCACGGCGCTCGGCAAACGCGGCGAGCGCCTGCGGATCGCTGACTCCCACCAGCGCGATCAGCCCGATGGCTGAATCCGCGCGCGTGGCCAGCAGGCTGCCGACGCGCAATTCCAGCGGCGTGCCGGCCAGCGCGGTGTGATCGAGTGGCTGCAGGTGGCGTGCGCGCTCGATGTCGAGCACGAACGGCTCGAATGCACCGGCCGCGAACGGCGACCCGGCGCTGGCATCCGCGAGCAGGGCGCGCAGCGTCGCGGCATCGGGCAGCGCAGCCTGGCGCGCGAGCTGAACCCGGATCGGCGGCAGGTAGCGCGCGGCGAAATCGAAGCCGCCGATCGCGCCGCTCGCCTGCAGTTCCTGCAGCGCGGGCTCGATCCGCAGTTGCGCCTCCAGCATGTCCTGCACGTTCGGCGCTTCGACCACCAGCAGGTAGCGTACGTCGGGCGCGCCGAGCTGGCCGCGCAGTTCGATATCGCGCGCGAGCAGCTGCGGCGGCAGCGGGCTCAGCGCGCCGAGGTTGTTCTCCCACAGCGGGCCGGGCGCGAACACGACGACCGCCACGCCCAGCGCTGCGATCGCCGGCGCCAGCAACCGCGATACCTGGCGCGGTGCGACCGCCGCTGCCAACCAGCCAGGCATCGCGCGCGCTCCGTGGTCGCGGCTGCCCGCAGACATCAGCCGCGGCAGCAGGAATCGCGTGCTCAACGCAGCCACCGCCAAACCCGCGATGGTGAAGCAGCCGAGTTGGGCGAGGCCCGTCACGCCGGAGACAAGGAACGCGGCATAGGCGATGCACGTGCTCACCACGCCGGTCGCCAGCGTCGGCCACAGGGCGCGCGCATTGGCGCGTGGTGCGATGCGCGGATGCTGGTGGCTGAACAGATGGATTGGATAGTCCTGCGCGACGCCGATCAGGGTGAAGCCGAAGGCCAGGGTGATGCCGTGCACGCTGTCGAACAGCGCGCCTACGGCCGCGAGCCCCGCAAGGCCGGCCGACAGCAGTGGCAGCGCGCTCAACACCACCGGCTGCCAGTGGCGGTAGGCCACGATCAGCAGCAACAGCATCGCCGCGCTCGCCGCGAGGCCCAGAGTGGTCGCTTCGCCGGCGGTACGTTCCTTGATCAGCACCGAGAATGCGCCGGGACCGCTGATCGACAGGCGCTGCGGCCGCTCGCCGCGCGCGCTGTCGAACGCGCGCTCGAGCGCATCCAGCGCGCTGCGCTGGCGATCCGGATCGAAGCCGGGTGCGACGGTTTCCGCGACCAGCAGCGCGCGGTTCTGGTCGGGACTGAACCACAGATCGTCGTACCGGTGCGGTTCGCGCGCGGGCTGCCAGGCTTCGACCAGCCGCAACAGTTCCAGGCTCGGATCGCGCGCCAGCCACGGTTCCACCAGCGCCGCGGCCGGCGATGCGAGATCGCGCAGGCGCGCATCCAATGCCGCGCGCAGGCTGGCGGCATCGAGCGGCTGCCGATCGAAGCCGCTTCCGAGCAGGTATCGATACGGCAGCAGCGATTCGTCGATCGCCGACGCCGGATCCTCGCCGTTGCCGAGCAAGCGGAAGTGGGGATCACCCGCCAGCGCTTCGACCAGCGCTCGCGAGGTCTGCGCGAGCGCATCGGAGTGATCACCCTCGATCGCGAGCAGCAGCAGGCGCGAGCCGGGCCCTTCACCGAGTTCGTCGAGCAGCAGCCGCTCGCTGGCGGTTTGCGCGGCGGGCATGAACAGGCGCAGGTCGGTGCCGATCCTGAGCGTCGCGGCAACCCAGGTGCCCAGCGCGGCGAGGCAGGCCAGCCACAGCAGGGCGATCGTCCAGCGCGGCAGCCGCGAATTCACGGCGCGGGATGTCGGGCGCACAGCGCGAGCAGTGCATCGCGGTCCGGGGTGGTAACCGGCACCATGTCGACGCGCTCGCCGACCACCAGCACGCTGTGCGCACCCGCGCTCTCGCGCATCACGAAGCAGTGCGGTTGATCGCGATGGCCGATCACGCGGATCGACTCGATGCGCCGGTTGCGCGCGGTGCCGCGCGGGGTCAGCGTGAGCTGCCAGGCGGCGTCGCTGCCATCCACAGTGACCGCGAACGAGCGTTCCAGCGTGGTTCGGTCGCCGCCGAGGATCGCGCCGAAACTCGACAGCACGCCACGCAGTTCGGGCGCGCGGCGCAGCGCGAAGCGGCGCTCCTGTTCGCCCTCGCGCTGCAGGTATACGGTCTCGCCTTCGATCCGGGTGGTCTCGCGATACGGCGTGTCGATCTGCCGTTGCAGGCGGTCGACCGCGAGGAACTTCAGCGTGCCCGCGACCCGCAGTGGTTCGCGCAGCAGCTTCGAATAGCGCACCTCGATGAACCGCGAGTCCTGTGGCGCTTCGCGGCGCAAGCTGGCCAGCAGCACGTCGAGTTCAGGGGCGGCTGCCCAGACCGCCAGCGGGGCCAGGCTTGCGCACGCCATGATCAACGCCATCAGCAGTCGTTTGCGCGTCCCAGAAATCATAGAAATTGAACCAGTTGTAGGGGGCCAACAGGGTGTAGTGGGCGAGCCTGTCCGCGTACTGCTGCACCAGTCCGGCCAGCACCTGCGCGCGCTCGCGGCGCGGCACCAGCAGATGCTCCGACAGCAGTTCGAAGTGCATATCGTAGCGATTGCCGCCGCGGTACAGGCCGAAACACAGCGCGACCGGCACCCCGAGCGCGGCACCGATCAACCACGGCGCGACCGGGAATCGCGCGGGATCGCCGAGAAACTGCGCGGTGATGCTCGACTCGCCGCTGCGCACGCGGTCAGCCAGCAGGGTCACCAGCGCGCCTTGTTCGACCGCGTCGCGGATCGCCAGCACGATCGCGGTGCCGTCCTTGCCCGCGTCGATCACGCCCGCGGCGAGCCCGGGATTGAGTGCGGCGAGCAGCTGCGTGATGCCGGGATTGTGGGCGACATCGAGCACCACCCGCACCGTCACATCGGGCCGCTGCAGGCTCAGCACGCGCAGCACGTCGAAGCTGCCAAGGTGCGAGCCGAGCAGCAGCACGCCGCGACCGAGGTCGATTGCGCGATGCAGTTCTTCGAGGCCCTCGGTGCGTACCTCGAAACTGCGGAACTGACCGGTCAGCAGGAACACCCGGTCGAGGATGGTCGATGCAAAAGCGTGGATGTGCTTCGCCACCGGCCACCAGCCGACCTCGCGCCCGTGGATGCGCGACAGGTAGGCCCGCGAGGCGCGTCGCTCCGGCCCGCGACGCAGCAGGAAGTACGCGGTGATCGGGTACAGCAGCACCCGGCTCAGGCGCCGGCCGAACAGCAGCGCGATGCTGCGCAGCAGCCATAGCGCGAAACGCCCACCGCCTTCGGGTCGCTGCTTCCAGCGGTTGTCTGCGCTCATGTTGCGGCGGGCCCCCGCAGTTCGAGCGCGCCCTGCGCGATCACCCGCTCGCCACAGCGCACCACGAACTGCACGCGCGTGCCTCGCAGGTCGAGCTCGATATCCGCCGCCTGCCCCGGCAGCAGCGGGCTGGGGAACTTCACCTGCGGCAGGCCGTCGATCTCGACGCTGCGCGCCAGCGTCGCCTCGATCGCATCCACCACGCGGTCGACGATGAGTACCCCCGGAACCACCGGCTGGCCCGGAAAATGACCCGGCAGCGCGGGATGCGCGGGATCGATCGTGAACTGCAGCGCAGGGTGCCCGCCCATCAGCTTGCCTTCTCGCGGGCCTGCCGCCACAGCGTGGGCCCCGCTGCGATCAGGCGCTGCAGGAAATCGCCGAAATGCCGGTACGGCTGCTGCGGGAACACGCGTCGACGCCATGCGTACTCGAGCACGAACAACGCACCGACCAGCAGGTAATTGAACACGTTGGCGAACCACGACCACAGTGTCAGCGGCACCGGCAGCGGGTTGCCAAGGCCGAGCAGCTCGAGCACGCCACCGGGCGTGGCCAGCATCGCGAGCACGCCATTGATCAGCGCCAGACCCGCGAACAGGATCGTCCATATCGCAGTCAGGCGTCGCGTATATGGGATCACGCGCGGCTCCAGCGGCGTCTGGTTGCCATGCACCAGGCGTGCCGCGCGTTCGATCAGCGGCATGCCGCCCGCGGCCAGGCTGCTCGCGAACAGCCAGGCCAGGAACAGATTGATCGCCACCGGCGGGACGAACAGCAGCGCGGCCACGCTGGCATGCCGCCAGAGCACGTACTGCAACCCGGCGGCGAGCAGCAGGCCGATCCACGCCCACGCGCGTCGCGCCAGCAGTCCCGGCAGCAGCGGCAACAGCAGCAGGATCGCGGTACTGGCCAGCATCAGCGCAACGCTCTGCGAGTACACCGCCCAGTGCGCGAGTGCGGGATAGGCCACGCCAAGCGCGACCGACAGGCCTCTCACGCGGGTCGCGATTGCGCGATGTAGTTCGACAGCGAACGCAGGGAAGCGAAGATGCTGCGATTGTCCTCGCCATCGGCGCGCAGCTGCACGCCATAGCGTTTCGACACCGCCAGCGCCACTTCCAGCGCGTCGATCGAATCCAGGCCCAGATCGGATCCGAACAGCGCCGCTTCCGGGCTGATCTGTTCGGCAGTGACGGTGTCCAGGTTCAGGCACTGCACGATCAGCTGTGCAAGTTCGAGTTCGGCAGCGGTTTGGATGGAAGACATAAGACCCGGATCGATGCGAACGGTCACTCTGCAAAACTTGGTGGATGGCGGGCCATGAGCATCGCGGATGGCCGACAAGGCGACCATCGCGGCGCGGCATCCGCTGTCTCGCGCTGGCTGCGAAATGGCGCGCAAGCGCGACGCCGGACTGTATCATGAGCGACCACGCCGCCCGTCTCGTCATGTTACCAGACCGTTCGATTTCCCGGCTCTCGACCGAATCGCCAAACATGGATGTGCTGGTGGTCGGCGGCGTCCCCGCCAGTGGCCGCGATCCCCGGCTCAAACGCCTTTTGCGGCGCGACCATGCTTGAGACCGAAGTCGCCATGACCGGGACCAGGCTCAAGGTCGGCTATGAGCTGGCGGACGGATTTCCTGCCGGCGCCGACGTGCTGGCCGCACTGTGCTTCGGTGCCGCGCCCCCCGACCACGATCACCGCTGGATCCGGGTCGGACTGCAGCCGCTGCGCGGTGATCGCCGCATCGAGGTCTGGCGCAGCAGCGATTGCGTCGTTCACGGCCATCACGGCCCCCTGCGTTTCGCCCACGATCGGGAGTTCCTGTTCGGCTCGATCCAGATCGACGAGCGCGAGGTCGGCGGCATCGAGAATGCGGCACAACGTGCGTACGCCGAGCTGTGCGATTTCGTCGCGGGCTCGCAGTATCCGCATCTGCTGCGCGTGTGGAATTACTTCGACCGGATCAACCACGGCGCGGGCGATCACGAGCGCTACCGGCTGTTCTGCATCGGCCGCGCGCGCGGAATGCGTGTTGCGGTCGGCGAACGCCTGCCCGCGGCCACCGCGATCGGTCGCACCGATGGCGAGCCCACGCTGCAGGTCTACTGGCTGGCCGCGCGCACCGCTGGCACGGCGCTGGAGAATCCGCGCCAGGTCAGTGCGTACCGCTATCCACGCGAATACGGCCCGGTGTCTCCGAGTTTTTCGCGCGCGATGCTGGCCCGCGGCCAGCACCTTCTGGTTTCCGGTACCGCCAGCGTCGTCGGCCACCAGAGCCGGCATGCCGGCGATTCGCTGGCCCAGCTGGCCGAGAGCCTGCGCAACCTGGACAGCATCCGTGCCGCTGCGCGCTGCGCGGCGACTGCGCCGGCAGCGCTGTTGAAGGTCTACCTGCGCAACCTCGAGGATGCGGAAGCGGTCGCGGAATGGCTGCGCAGCCACCGACCGCAACCGATCGAGCCGCTGCTGCTGGCCGGCGACATCTGCCGCAGCGACCTGTTGGTGGAGCTCGACGCCACCCAGTGCGGTTACTGAACCTGCCGCTCGCGCGCCCGCTCACACCGCGGCGAGCGCGGCCAGCAGCTGTGCGCGGGTCAGCTTGCCCACCTCGTTGCGCGGCAGCGCTGCCACGCACAGCAGCGGCCGCGGCAGGAATGCCGGATCGATTGCCGTGCGCAGGCCCTCGCTGATCTGCTCGGCGGTGCGCCCGGGCGCCACCACCAGTGCAGCAACCCGCCGCACCGCCGCCTCGCCATCGGGCTGGAACACAACTGCATCGAGCACGCCAGGTTGTGCCAGCAGGCGGCGGGTCAGATCAAACAGCGAGGCCCGCTTGCCGGCGATTTCGATCAGGTCAAGGTTACGCCCGCGCAGCACGAAGCGCCGGTCGTCGAGCAGCTCCACCACGTCCTGCAATTCGGTGGCTTCGGCGAACCACGGCAGGTCGACGCGGGTGCCATCGGGCGATGGCGCGAGGTCCACGCCCGCGTACAGCGTCCATGCCTGTTCGCAGGCGGTGCGTCGATGCGCGATCACGCAGGTTTCGGTGGCCCCGAACATCTCGCGCACTTCGGTATCCAGTGCGCGCTCGGTCGCCGCGGCGAGCTGTGCATCCAGCGGCGCGGTCGCCGACAGCACCAGCGCCACCGGCGGAAACCGCGCGCCCGAGTCGACCAGCGCGCGCAGGTGCACCGGCGTGCTGACCAATACGCGCGGCTCCGGCACTTCGGCCAGCGCGGCGGCCACATCGGCGGGAAACAGCGGGCGCCCGCTGTGCACCGCGAAGCCACGCATCAGCGGCAACAGCACCGAGGTCTCCATCCCGTACATGTGCTGCGGCGGCACCGTGGCCACCAGATGCGGCGCGCCGGCATGGCCACGCGCGCGCAGCCGGTCGATCACCAGCTCTGCGTTCAATCGACTGACCGCGCAGAAACCTTCCCAATGCTTGGCGTGCGGCTGCGGCTGCCCGGTCGAGCCCGAGGTGAAGCCGATCGCCACCAGCGTCTGCGGCGATGGCGCTGCGTGCGCCAGGCCGGTTTGCGGCGCATGCGCGAGCTGTCGCTGCACGAAGGCATCGTCGAAACACAGGGCTCGCTCGTAGCGTCGCGCGACCTCATCGACCACTTGCGCTGCGCGCGAGGGCGGCAACAAGGTCACCGAACCGCTGGCGACCGCGGCGGCAAAGCCGAGCAGGAAGTGGTAGCGGTCCTCGCACAAGTTGACCACCCAGGGCGATCCGATCAGGCCGGTGGCCACCGCCTCGGCCTCGGCTGCGAAACGTGCGCGGTCGATCGGCTGTCCGTCGCGCCAGGCGATCGGTGCGGGGTGGTCGCTGTCGAACAGCGCCAGCGGCGCAACACTGGCAAACGCTGCGGTATCCCTTGCGCGACTTGGCATCGAAGTCCCCTCGAAGCGCCTAGGGTCGCCCAAGCACGCCGGGCAGACAAGCGCGGATTGCGCCTGCAGCGCAGCAACGCGCCGGTGTCCGTCGGAGCGGCTACATTGCGAACATGTCTTCCACCGCGATCGTGATCCTCGCCGGCCTGATCTGGGCCGGCCTGCTGTTCGGCGTGGCCCTGGTCGGCGAACGCCGGCTGCGGCTGTCGCCGCGCGGCTGGGCGGTGGTGTACTCGCTGTCGCTCGCCGTGTACTGCACCTCGTGGACCTTCTACGGCACGGTCGCGCAGGCGGCCGCGCACGGCTGGCTGCTGCCGCCGACCTTCCTTGGCACCATCGCGCTGTTCGCCCTGGGTTTTCCGTTCCTGCTGCGGCTGGCGGTACTGGCGCGCTCGCTGAACTCCACCTCGATCGCCGACCTGGTCGCCTCGCGCTTCGGCAAGAGCTCGCGGCTGGCGGCATTGATCACGCTGGTCGCGGTGATCGGCCTGGTGCCCTACATCGCGCTGCAGCTGCGCGCGGTGGCGCAGAGCTTCGCGCTGGTCACCGCGACCGATGGCGGCGGCGGCATGGCGGCCTGGCAGGACGTGGCGTTCTGGATCGCGCTGCTGATGGCCGCGTTCGCGATGCTGTTCGGCACCCGCCGCGCGGCCGCCACCGAGCACAATCGGGGTTTGGTGCTCGCGATGGGCTTCGAGTCGCTGTTCAAGCTGGTCGCGATGCTCGCGATCGGCGCGTTCGCGGTGTGGCAGATCGGCGAGGGCTGGGGTCCGCTGGTCGAACGCGCGCGAGCCTTGCCGCCGCCGGTCGCTGGCGGTGGATTCCTGGCCCTGGTGCTGCTCGGCGCGCTGGCGATGTTCACCCTGCCGCACCAGTTCCATATCGGCATCGTCGAGCTGCCGCGCAGCGAATTCCTGCGCACCGCGCGCTGGCTGTTCCCGCTCTACCTGCTGCTGATCGCCGCACCGATCCTGCCGCTGGCGTGGGCCGGGCAGCTCAGCGTCGGTGGCATGGTGTCTCCGGACCTTTATTCGCTCGCGATGCCGCTGTCGCGCGGCGCCAACGGGCTGGCCCTGCTGACCTTTCTCGGCGGTTTGTCGGCAGCCACCGGGATGGTGATCATGGCCGCGATCACGCTGTCGATCATGATCGGCAACCACTGGCTCGCGCCCGCACTGCTGCGCGGCGCGGTGGCTGCCGGCGCGCCGCAGCGCGACCTGCGCGGCACCGTGCTGCTGCTGCGG
>JANOEA010000436.1:0-2425 GCA_031412975.1 Pseudomonadota bacterium
GGCGCTCGCTGCATCCTGAGCATCGAGGGGACACGCACATGCACAACAAATTCATCCGCATCGCGATCGCCGGGCTTCTCGCGGTACTGCTGGCCGTGTGGGCCGGCAGCGTACGCGAGCCGCAGGAATCGATCGGCAGCGGCGAGCTGCTGGTGCCCGGGCTTGCCGAAGGACTCAACAGCATCACCTCGCTGAAGATCACCGGCGCGGACAATTCGCTGGTCGCGACCCTGAGCAGCAACCCGGCCGGCTGGGGCCTGGTCGAGAAGAACGGCTATCCGGCCGATGTCAGCAAGATCCGCGAATACCTGATCAAGCTGTCCGAGGCGCGCGTGCTCGAGGCCAAGACCGCGGATCCCGCCAACTACGCCACGCTCGGGGTCGAGGAGATCTCGGCCAAGGACGCCAAGGGTGCGCTGATCGAATTGACCGGACTGAAGGAACCGGTGCGGCTGATCGTGGGCAATGCCAACACGCAGATCGGCGATGGCACCTTCGTGCGCCGCGCCGACCAGCCGCAGTCGCTGCTGGTCAAGGGCAATATCGCGGTCGACAAGGTGGCCGCGAACTGGCTGCTCAAGGACATCGCAGACATCCCGTCGAGCCGCGTGCGCGAGGTGCGGATGGAAAGCCCGGGCAAGGCGCTGCGCGTGTTCAAGACCGATCCCGGCGAGGCGAACTACCAGGTCGGCGACGTGCCCAAGGGTCGTGCGGTGGCCTCCGAATTCGTCGCCAACGGCTTCGCTTCGGTGCTGTCGGGATTGCGTTTCGACGATGTGCTGCCGCTGGCGGCGGTGGAGCCGGGCGAAGCGCGGGTGTGGACCTCGACCTACACGATGTTCGACGGCGTGCAGGTCGTCGCGACGGCCTGGAACGCCGACGGCAAGGACCATGCGCGCTTCGTGGCCAGCATCGATGAAGCCGCCGCAAATGCCGCGATCGATGCGCAGCAGGCGGCCGAGGCGGCCGCCTACGCGCAGATCCAGGCCGAATCCGCAGCAGCCGCCAAGGCAGCGCTCGAGGCCGATCCGAAGGCCGAACCGCCCGCGGCACCGCCACCACCATTGGCGGTGTCGGACCCGGGCAAGGACCGCGAGACACGCCGGGCGACCCTGCGCGATGAAGTCGCGGCGTTCAATGCGCGGACCAGGGACTGGACCTACGTGATCCCGGCGTTCAAGTTCGCCAACATGAACAAGACCCTCGACGACATGCTGCAGCCGCCGTCGCAGGCCAAGTAGTCTTGCGCGGCTTCAGCCTCCGTCCTGCAATCGCCGCCGATGCAAATCGCGGCCGTTGTGCTTTGTGCAGCAACTACCGTTACGCGGGCCGGCGCGCGTGAACATCACGTTCCGGACCGCCGGCATTTTCGGTGCCTTGTTCGGCCTCGGCGCGACTGCGCTCGCCGCGATCGGCAGCCACGCGCTGGCCCCATCGCTCGATGCCGACGACCTGCGCCGCTTTGGTCTCGCAGTGGCCCTGATGTTCGTGCACGCACTGGCGCTGGTGGCGATCGCCGCGCTCGCGCGCAGCACCATCGCAGGCCTGCTGTTGACCCTGTCGAGCCTGTCGATGGTGCTCGGCGTGCTGCTGTTCTGCGGCAGCCTGCTTGGCCGCGCGCTGTTCGGTTGGCCGACTGCGTTGGCGCCGTTCGGCGGCTTCGCGCTGATGCTGGGCTGGCTCATGCTTGGCGTGTGGGTGGCAGGCGCGCGGCGTTGAAGCGGGTTGTTTCGCGCCCATTGAATGCCGTAGCGTTTTTGTAGGAGCGCGCCGCGCGCGCGACCGCAGCGAACGGCGGCGCGGGCAACCCGGATGATACGGTCCCGCACAGGGTGCGCTCCTGCAGATGACCTGTCGCTGAGCCGCGCGTGGGTTCGCGCACTTCGCCAAGTCGACGCACGGCCGGAATCTTCCGCGCGGCGCGCATTTGATGATCGGCTGGCTGCTGCTCGCGATCTGGTTCGTCGGCGCGCAGCACTCATCGCGCTGAGGGAGCGCTGCTCGTGTTGCACTGCGGCGCGCGGCGCATCGCAGGATTGAGCGAAATCAAGAAAAGCCTGCATGCTGCATTGCAGAATTGCGGCGATTGCACTGCAAGCGGCGCATAATCCACCGACCATGCCGCAATTCGGCACAGGAGGGAGGGTTTTATGCGTACCGAATCTTCGCAGCGCACTACCGTGCGTCGCGCGCTGTCCTTGGCGGTTTCCATCGCGCTTGCGGTTGCCGCCAGTGCGGCATCCGCGCAGTCCACCATCACCGCGCCAGGGCTCAGTGCTCCCGGCACCATCACCTACGACGCCGAGGGCGTGCCCGTCATCCAGGCGGCGAACGAAAACGATGCGGCATTCCTGACCGGCTACGCGCATGCGCGCGACCGTTTCTGGCAGATGGACTTCAATCGCCGCGGTGCCAGCGGCACGGT
>JANOEA010000437.1:0-13262 GCA_031412975.1 Pseudomonadota bacterium
ACTTCGCCTCGAACAGCCGACGACTGCTCTCGACATCCGCCGCGGCCATGCGCACGCCGTAGCCTCCGCGCCGGTAGGTCGACCCGACCCACGCGTAGCCCCACTTGCCGACCATCACGGCGAATCGTTCGAGGTCCTCGAGGGCGTCGGCCGCCTGCGGCATCGGCAGACGCGGGCCGCCGTGGGCGTGCACGATGAGGCGGCGGTTCCAACGGTGCGGCATTGCGACCAGAACCCATGCGCCGTTGCCGTCGCGGCTGCCGTGGCAGTCGGCGACCGCGGCAAGCGCGGGCGGACATGGCGTCGTCGCGAAACCCGGAGTGGCCGCGACGGCCACTCCGGACTCCCACACGAACGCGAGCATCAGCACGCCCATCCATGCGGCGGCTTTCCTCATTCGGACAAGTACGCCCGTCGACGCCCCTGCTTCAGAACGTAACACTGAGGCTGGCATACCAGCTGCGACCCCACGAGTTGTGCACCGCGCCGCGGTATCCGCCATCCGCCAGCGGTGGGCCTTCATCGGTGAGGTCGCGCACGCCGATGCGCAGCGCGGTGTCGTTGACGAAGCGGAACTGTGCGAAGAGGTTCGAGTACAACCGGTCCTCCACCACGTAGGGGTCGCCAGAGATCCCGAGCAGTTGCGCCTGCTCGAATGAGCTCAGGTACTGGGCCGAATAGCCGACCCGCCACGGGCCATGGTTCCAGGTGATGGCTGTGCTGGCGCGCCACTCCGGCCGGCCGTTCTGGCCGATCAGGCGGGTCGAGTCCGGCAACGGGGTTTGTGCATTGATCGTGCCATCGTCGCGGGCGGCGTATAGCGAATTGACGACGTCGCCTGGATCGCGACTGAATTCGGTCAGCTTCGTCGCGTTGAGGCTGACCCTGAAGTTCCCGTAGTCGGTGCCGGGCAGCGACCACTCCATCCCGACGTCATAGCCCTCGACGGTCTGCGGCAGGAAGTTGATGAAGCCGTCGTTGATCGAGACCACCGCGCCGACCGGGGTGAGGCCGGTCCCGGCGAACAAGGCAACGTCCTCCTGGGTCGGCGCCGCGCGGACCACGAGGGGATTGGAACCACCCTCGATCCGGTTGAGGTAATCGAGCGTGATGGCGGTCTGCGCGCCGAGCAGTCCGACGATCTGCTCCTGCTCGATGCGCCAGCGGTCCAGCGTGAAAGTGAAGTCGCCGAATTCCTCGCGGATGAACGCGCTTTGGAGAACCAGTCCGAAAGAGGTGTTGGTGCTTTCTTCCGGCTCGAGGTCCGGATTGCCCGCGACCAGCAGGGACACATTGGCCGTGTTCTGACCGCAGGCGTTGAACGAGGTTATGCGCCCGGCGCGCAGGTCAGCCTCGCAGCGGATGTGGTCGATGCCCCCGGCCAGCCGCGCATACTGGGTCGCATTCGTCTGCTCGAGATTGGGCGCGCGGAAGCCTTCGGAATAGGAGCCCCGCAGGCGAATGCCGTCGACCAGATCCCACGCGAGGGCGACCTTCGGCTTGGCCACCGAACCGAAGTCCGAATAGTGCTCGTAGCGTCCGGCCAACTGCATGTCGAGGCGACGGACCAGCGGCACCGCCATGTCCTCCGACACGAAGGGAAAGGCGAACTCGGTATACGCGGAAGCCACCGTGCGTGATCCGTCGGTGTCCGGATTGGGACTGACTGCGGCAACGTTGGTCAGGCTGGTCGCACCGGTGACGCTGTCGACGAAGGTGATCGTGCCATCGAGGTTCGCATCGCGATTGTCCTCCTGCGTCTCGCGCCTTCCTTCGGCGCCGAAGGCTACGCCGACTGATCCGGCAGGCATCTCGAACAAATCCGGTCGCGTGAGGCGGATGTCGCCCATGGCCAGGGTGGTTCTGGACTTGCGCACCAGATCGAACACGATGCCGTCGATGGCCGCCGCGGAACTCGGGGAACAGTCGCCGAAGGTGGGCGTGTCGACGCATCCGCCGGTGAAGGGGTTGTAGGCGTCCGGGGTGGACAGGGCAAGCTGGCGCTGCAGCAGGGTCCGGTTGATGTTGGGCGAGCGGTCCTCGGCTTCGGCGAACGAGTAGACCAGGGCGCTTTCCCAGTCGTACCCGCGCCAGTCGCCGCGCAGGCCCGCGAGTGCACGCACCTGCTGGTTGTCGACCTTGACGCGCTGGAAGCCGGCGTCCACGTAGCGGTAATTCGTCAACTGCACAGGCAGGCCGGCGGTCGGGACACCGGTCAGACCCGGCAGGCGGTTGGGGTTCGTGGTGCCATTCGCGAAGGTCACCGGTCCGAACGGATTCCAGTAGTTGCTGGCGGGAATCCAGATCGCATTGAGGTTGACCACCGGAGGTTGCAGCGCCTCGCTCTTCGCATCGTAGACGCCGACTTCGCCGAACGCCTCGAGGCCATCATCGATCTCGTGGTGCCCGGTCAGGAACAGGTTCACTCGCTCGACTGACGGCCGCACGGTCGTGTCGACACGCGTGTCGTAGCGCATCTCGCGGTTGGTGGTGTTGAAGTTGTGGTTGCCGCTGACGAGGCACAGGCTCGGACCGATCGTCACGCCACAGCCGAAGCTGGTCGGCTGGACGCGGAAGGCACCCGCGGTGTTGGTGACCGCGACGCCGCTCGAGCGGATCACCGCGCGCGGCCCGAGGCTCAACCGTGCCCACGGCGTGTTCGAGGAGCGACCGTCGAGCGCGGTGACCCCGACGAAATCCGGGTTGCCGGAGAACAGCTCGCGAAGGTCGTCGGTGGCGGTAAAATCCTGGTCCGAGGCCAGCAGTTCCGTGCGGTCGAACAGATTGAGGAACATCGAGATGTTGCCTCGGTCATAGGTCTTGCCCGCGAACACGCTGACATCGACCTCGTCCATGCTGGTGCCTTCAGCGCTGCCATAGCGGGCGCTGACGGTCGCACCGTCGAAGTCGCTCTGCAGCACGGTGTTGACGACGCCGGCAACCGCATCGGCGCCGTAGATGGCCGCAGCGCCGTCGAGCAGCACCTCCAGCCGCTCGATGCCGTTGACCGGCAGCGAGTTCGAGTTGAAGCTCTGCACCGGGACCACGCCGGTGTCCGAGGTGCCCTGGCTGGTCGGGTGCTGGACCAGTCGCCGGCCATTGAGCAGCACCAGCGTATTGCCCACTCCCAGCGACCGCAGGTTGACCGAGTTCACGTCGCCGCGCGCTGCATTGCTCGTCTGCGGGTTGTTCGAGGCGTCGAACAGCACGTCGCCCATCTGCGGGATGGTGCGCAGGAGCTCATCGCCCGAGACCGCGCCCGTCGCCTCGATCTGTTCGGCGTCGAGCACCAGCACCGGCAGTGCGTCGGTGGTCGCAGTGCCAGCGATGTGCGAGCCCACCACCACGACCTGGTCGAGGGTGCGCGGTTCCTCGGCAACTGGCGCGGGTGCGGCCTTCGGCGGCGCGGCGGTCGAGGCCTGCGGTGGCGGCTCTGCCGGGTCCGGTGGCGTTTGCGCCAGCGCGACCTGGATCGACAACGCCAGCACGGCGATGGTGAAGGTGGGGGTCTGGATGGTGGATCGGCTGGTTGTGCGCATGGATGCTTCCTCGCTCAAAAACTCTGCCACACGGCGCTCAGTCCGTGGTGACGTGGATGGGGTCGCCGGGGCCGGCGGCGGGATCGGGCGGTGCAGCGATGGGCGCCGGCGCGGTGCCCAGGGCCAGGGCCAGCGCGTCGCGGTCGAGTGCGTTGTCCCAGCGCGCGACGACCAGGGTCGCCACCGCATTGCCGATGAAATTGGTCAGCGAGCGGCACTCGCTCATGAAACGGTCGACGCCCAGGATCAGGGCCAGGCCTGCGACCGGCACCTCGGGCACCACGGCCAGGGTGGCGGCCAGGGTGATGAAGCCGGCGCCGGTGACGCCAGCCGCCCCCTTGGAGCTCAACATGGCCACCAGCAGCAGCGTCATCTGCTGCCCGAAGCTCAGCTCGATGTTGGTCGCCTGCGCGATGAAGAGTGCGGCGAGCGTCATGTAGATGTTGGTGCCGTCGAGGTTGAAGGAATAGCCCGTCGGCACCACCAGGCCGACCACGGGCTTGGCGCAGCCGGCGCGCTCCATCTTTTCCATCAACGAAGGCAGCGCGGATTCGGACGAGGACGTCCCCAGCACGAGCAGCAGTTCGGCCTTCAGATAGCGCATCAGGCGGAAGATCGAGAAGCCCGACAACCAGCCCACGGCGCCGAGAATGACCACCACGAACAGCAGCGAGGTGAGGTAGAACGAGCCGACCAGCCACGCGAGGTTGACCAGGCTGTCGAGGCCGTACTTGCCGATGGTGAATGCGATCGCCCCGAAGGCGCCGATCGGCGCGGCGCGCATCAGCAGGTGCACCAACTGGAACACAGGCGCCAGCAGCGACTCCAGCAACGACAATACCGGCCGGCCCTTCTCGCCCACCATGGCCAGCGACAGCCCGAACAGCACGGCGATGAAGAGCACCTGCAGGATGTTGTCGCCGACGAACGGGCTGAGCAGGGTCTTGGGGATGATGTCGAGCACGAATCCGACCAGGGTGAGCTCGTGCGACTGCTGCACGAAGCCCTGCACCGCGGTCGGATCGAGGTCGGCCGGATCGATGTTCATGCCCGCGCCTGGCTGCACCAGATGCGCCACCAACAGGCCGACCACGAGCGCCAGGGTCGAGAAGAACATGAAATACACCATTGCCTTGGCGAACACACGGCCGACCGAGCGCAGGTGGGTCATGCCGGCGATGCCGGTCACGATGGTGAGAAAGATCACCGGCGCGATGATCATCTTCACCAGCTTGATGAACGCATCACCGAGCGGCTTCATCGATTCGGCGAGCGGCGGATCCCAGTGGCCCAGGGCGGCGCCCAACACGATCGCGGCGATGACCTGCACATACAGCTGCCGGTACAGGGGCTGGCGTCTTATCGGCAAATCGAGCGGGGCGGAAGCGCGCATGGGCGGCGGATGCGATGGCGTGGCGTCGATTCGCCCGGATATCGACGTTGTACCCCGGCGCCCTGCCGTTGCCGATAATCCAAACGTACTAAGTGTCGTGTTGCACTAGTGCGCAATCCTTCCGAGCCCCGCAGCCGGGCTTGTTCCGAGGCTCCCCAGGCTGGCACTCGGCGCCGCGAGCGGGTTTACTGTCACCCGATGCTCCAATCCCGACGCCACCGCGCTGTGTTGACGATCCTGCTGCTGGCCGGCGGTGGCACCGTGCTGGCCTCGTGGATCGCGTATCGCGTCGTGGAAGCGAGGACACATCGCGAAGAAACCGCGCAACTCGAACGCCAGCTGACGCTGCACTCGCAGGCGATCCAGCAGCGCATCGACCGCTACCGCACCGTGCCGGCGGTGCTCGCCCTCGACGGCGAACTGGGCGCGGCGTTGCGCTCGCCCATCGATGAGGCCACGCGCGATCGCCTGAACCGCCGGCTCGAGGAAGCGAACAGCGTGACGCGTGCCTCCACCCTCACGCTGATCGACCGGCAGGGCGTGGCGCTGGCGGCCAGCAACTGGCGCGAACCGACCAGCAACGTCGGTGGGAACTACAACTTCCGGCCGTACGTGCGGCAGGCGCTCGAACGTGGTCGCGGACAGTTCTATGGCATCGGGCTCACCACCGGCGAACCCGGATACTTCCTGTCGGAGGCCCTGCGCGACCCCGAGGGCGAAATCGTCGGCGTGGTCGTGATCAAGATCGAGCTCGACGCGATCGAGGCCGAGTGGCTGGGCTCGCCCGACGTGGTGATGGTCAGCGACGACCATGGCGTGGTCTTCCTCGCCAACCGCGACGAGTGGCGCTATCGCACGCTCGCCCCGCTCAGTGCCGTCGAACGCGCAGAACTGGCGGCCACGCGCCAGTACGCCGGCCAGGCCCTGCGGCCGTTCGAAGCGGACGCCAACCGGCGCGACCTGCTCTGGCAGACCACGCCCCTCCCCGAGCAGGGCTGGACGCTGCATCTGCTGCATGACGCCTCGCTGATTGCCGCGAGCGCGCGTACCGCGGCGTTCGCCGCGGGTGGTGCGTGGCTGGCCCTGAGCTTCCTGCTGCTGTTCATCCAGCAGCGCCGGCGCCTGTCCACGCTGCGCCAGCGCAGCCGCGAGGAACTCGAAACCGTGCTGCGCCAGCACGCCGAGGAACTGCGCACCGCGCAAGACGTGATCGTCGAGACGGCGCGTCGTGCCGACGCCGGCCTGAGCCGAAGCCTGGAGCATCTGCCGCAGGGCGTGGTCATCATCGACGCGGATCTCCATCTCGTCGCCTGGAACACGCGCTATGTCGAGCTGTTCCGCTTCCCGCCCGACCTGCTGCAGGTGGGCCGGCCCATCCAGGCGATGTTCCGCCACAACGCGCAACGCGGCCTGCTCGGTCCCGGCCCGGTGGAAGACGCCATCGCGCGGCGCATCGAGCACCTGCGCAGCGGCAAGGCCCACCTGCGCGAGAGCGAGAAGGAAGACGGGACGGTGCTGGAGATCCGCGGCACCCCGCTGCCCGACGGGGGCTTCGTCACCAGCTACGCCGACATCACCAGCTACACCAACGCGGCGCGCGAACTGCGCTCGCTGGCAGACACGCTCGAGCGTCGCGTGCAGGAGCGTACCCGCGCCCTGGTGGAGGCCAAGCAGGAGGCCGAAAGCGCCAACCGCTACAAGACGCGTTTCGTGGCTGCGGCCGTACATGATTTGCTGCAGCCCTTGAACGCAGCGCGGATGTTCGTCTCGGGCCTGCGCGGCAGCGTGGCGGGCACCGAGGGCCAACGCGTTGCCGAGCATATCGAGCAGGCGCTGATGGCGCAGGACGCGATCCTCAACAGCCTGCTCGACATCTCGCGTCTCGAATCCGGCGCCATGGCGACGCGTCTGCGCGACTTCCCGCTGGACCCGTTGCTCGAAGCGCTCGCGCGCGAATTCGGCATCCTCGCGGCAGGCCGCGGGCTGTGCCTGGCGCGCATCGCCACGCGCGCGCGGGTGCGCAGCGATGAAGCGCTGCTGCGCCGCATCCTGCAGAACTTCCTGTCGAATGCCGTGCGCTACACCCCGCGCGGCCGCATCCTGCTCGGCGTGCGGCGTACCGCCGGCGGCGTCCGCATCGAAGTGCACGACCAGGGCCCCGGCATTCCCGACAGCCTGCAGCGCGAGATCTTCGAGGAATTCCGGCGCTTGAACGACGGTGTGGCCAGCGACCGCGGCGCCGGCCTGGGCCTTGCCATCGTCGAGCGCATCGGCCGCCTGCTCGGGCATCCCATCAGCCTTCGTTCGCACCTCGGCGTCGGCAGCGTGTTCGCGGTCGAGGTGCCGTTTGCGCGGGTCGAAGCGACGGCGCCCGATGCTGCGCCGCCGCCCCCCGACGAGACGGACGACGCTTCGCTGCGCCACTGCCGCGTGTGGTGTGTGGACGCCGACGCACGCGCGTGCGAAGCGACGCGCAGCCTGCTGCAGCGCTGGGACTGCCGCGTGGACTTCAGCGCGGGGCCCGACGAGGCCCTCGCGGCCGCGCAACCCGCCAATTGCCCCGACGTGCTGTTGCTCGACCCACAGCTCGGCGACACCAGCGGGTTGGCCTTGCATCCGCAGCTGTGCGAGCGCTGGGGCAAGGCGCCGGCCACGATCCTCGTGATCGCTGAACGCGATGAAGCCCTGCGTCTTCGCGCGGTCGAGCGCGGCTGGGGACTGTTGAGCAAGCCGGTCCGGCCCTCGGCCCTGCGCGGCCTGATGATGCAGCTGCTGCTCCGCCACGCGGTGCCATCGCCCTGAGGCGCATCGGCGACGCTTCGACTACAGCGCAGCCTCGGGCGCGAGGGACTTCACCAGCACCGCGGCTTGCGTGCGACTGTGGCAATCCAGCTTCTTGAGGATGGCGGTCACGTGCACCTTCACGGTGTTCTCGGCCAGGCCCAACTCGTGCGCGATCTGCTTGTTCAGCAGGCCATCCGCGAGGCATTCCAACACGCGAAACTGCTGCGGCGTCAGTTGCGCCAGCCGCGCCGCAAGTTGGGCGTCGCGCTCGGAGCGCTCGGCGGTGGTCGGCGGGAACCAGGTGCCGCCCTCCAGCACCACCGCCACCGCCTGACCGATGGCCTCGGAAGGCGAGGACTTCGGGATGAAGCCCGCCGCACCGAACTGTTGGGCGCGGCGGATCACCCGCGGGTGCTCGCTGGAGGAGATCACGACCACCGGGATCTGCGGATGCTCGCCGCGGATGTGCAGCAGCGCGGAGAATCCGTGGGCCCCCGGCATGGTCAGGTCGAGCAGGATCAAGTCCGCGTCGGACTGTGTCTGCAAGGCCTTGTTCAGCGCCGTCGCGCTCGCGACCTCGATCACCTCGGCCCCCGGGAAGGCCGCGCGAAGCGCATGGGTCACTGCACTGCGCAGCAGCGGATGGTCATCGGCGATGAGCAGGGTGGGCGGGTTCATCGCCTTTGCGCTTCCGATTTTGCGGTGCTCTGCCTTGGATCAGGGCGTGTTCACCGGCAAACGCTCGAACTGCAGGCGCCGTCCGCTGCGCGTGACCATTTCCAGGGTGTCGCCCTCGAGCGAAAAGCGCTGCACGCCCTGGAGCTGGTCGATGAAGAAGGCCTCGAGCTGCTGCCCCTCGCGGCACCGCATCATCGCGCCGCCGACGCGCCCGAATACCAGGCCATCCGGTGGCGTCAGCGTGTAGGTCGCCGTGAGTGGATTGCACACGCCGCGGCCGTTCGCGCGAGAGTCCTCGAAGGCCAGGCGCGGGTGGTTCTGCACCGGCACCTGGCCGAGATTACGGCCGGGGATGCGGATCAGGCGCCATTCCGTGCCCACCAGCGGATTGGATGCGGGCGCATCGGCCGCGACCGCGAATCCCGAAATCGCCAGGGCCAGGCAGAGCAGGACGGTACGCATGGCGGGACTCTCCGTTCTCATTCGGCCCATCTTAGCGCCGCTGCCCCTCGCCGAGGCTACGCAGTGCAAGACGCACTGTGCGTGCGGGCTTTGGATTTCCCATCGTTCGCCACTGGACCTATGATCGATGCGCTGCAAAGTCCGATTCCCGCCGCGCCGCCAGGAGAGTTCACCCGATGAACGCAAGCAGATTTCTCGCCATCCCGTTGCTGCTCCTCGCATCCTCGCTGGCGATCGCAGAAACGCCGGCACCGCCAGCTCCGAGCGCGCAGAAGGCGGTGCTCGTGACCGGCGCCAGCACCGGCATTGGCCGCAAGGTCACCGAGCAGCTCGCGTCCGAGGGGTACTTCGTCTACGCCGGGGCGCGCAAGGACACGGATCTCGCGGAACTCGACGCGATCGAAAACGTGCAGGCGGTGCGCCTGGACGTCACCAAGCCCGATCAGATCGCGGCCGCCGTCAAGACCATCACCGAGGCGAAGCGAGGCCTTCATGGCCTGGTCAACAATGCCGGCGTCGCCGTCTCGGGGCCGATGATGCAGAGCAAGGAAGAGGACCTTCACTACGTCATGGATGTCAACGTGTACGGCCCCTACCGCGTCACCAAGGCGTTTGCGCCGTTGCTCATCGAGTCCAAGGGCCGCATCACCACGATCAGCTCGATCTCCGGAATCCTGTCGTCGCCGACGCTCGGGATCTACAGCATGAGCAAGCACGCCATGGAAGCGTTCGGCGACTCGCTTGCCGGAGAACTGGCGCCGCTTGGCGTGCAGGTCAGTCTGATCGAGCCCGGCAACTTCAACTCGGAGATCGGCGCCACCGCCGCCGCGCGCGCGGGCATCTCGTCGCCAGCCGCCGATCGCTCCAGGTACCCCGAGCCGGATGCCGTCGCCAAAGCCGTGCAGCATGCGTTGTTCGATGCCAATCCGAAGCGCCGCTACATGGTTGTCCCGGCGCAGAGCGAAGCCGAACTGACCATCAAGAAGGCCATCGAGGAACTGGTGCAGCTCAACCAGGGCCACGCGCACTCCTATGACCGCGACGCACTGGTGGAAATGCTCGACGCGAAGTTCGCGGAGTAACCGCGGCTCCCTGGCTATTCCACCTTGCCCAGGTGGATCACGGCCGAGCCCGACAGCAGCACCTGGGGCAACGCCATCCCGATCACCACGCCGCCTTCGGGGGCGCGGATCTCGTGCACATGATCGGTGATGGGGTCGGTGACGGTGGCCAGGAGCTGGTCGGCCTTGATCACGTCGCCGACCTTCACCGTTGGCAGGTAGATGCCGCCCCGGCCCTGCGGGATGCGCAGCCAGCGCGAGCGCTGCAGCCACTTGGCGGGCCGGGAGTCATGCGGTTCGTCGGTCATGCCGAGGTGGCTCATCACGTTCTTCACCCCCTGGGTGCCCCGGGCGATTTCTTCCTCGAGGAAAACGTAGGGCGGGCCGGCCTCGTAGATGATGGCGGGGATGCCCGCTTTCACTGCTTCGCGACGCAGGCTGCCGTCCGGGCCTTGCCCGGCCACGATCATGCCGACGCCGAACTGCTCGGCCAACTGCACCGACTGGGCGTTGCCTTTGTCCACCCGCACCTGCGGCTGGTTGGTGCGCAGGTTGCTGCCGGTGTGCAGGTCGATCACGTAGGAGCAGTCCTTGATGACGCGGCCGAACACTTCGCCGGCCACGATCGACGCCACGCTGCCGTTGAGGTTGCCGGGGAAAGCACGGTTGAGGTCGCGGCGGTCGGGCATGTTGCGGCTCTCGGTGCGAAAGCCGTAGGAGTTCACGGCGGGCAGCACCACCAACATGCCGGCCATGTCTTTGCTGTCCACGCTGGCGAACGCGCGGCGGGCGATCTCCACACTGTTGACTTCGTCCCCGTGGATGGCCGAGGTGACGCATAGCGTGGGCCCAGGGCGGACGCCACGCGCTGCGAAAACCGCCACGTCGATCAACGCGCCTTCGAACGTGCGCTCGCCCATCAGGGTGAAGCGCAGGGTCTGGCCCGGAGCGATCTTGGTGCCGGCCACCGTGCCGGGGCCCCAGTCGGCCGCGGTGGCGGAGGCGGTAAGCGCGCTGGCCAGCAGCACGGGGAGCAGACGCAGGAAGGTCATCGGGAATGCGCTCGCAAATTGGGGAACGGTGCCGGCACCACAATAATACAACCTGCACCTTGACGGCCGCGCGGGGCGCTTGCCTCCCATCGCCGTTCATCGCTGCCAATTTCTGCACCGCCCAGCGGCGGGGTCAATGTACAATGGCGCTTGCGCTCGTGCAGACGGGAGACGATGCGTCTTTGGACCTCTTGAACATGATGCACCTGGATCGCCCAGGGGATGCGCTGAAGGCTGCCCGCCAGCAACGCTAACCCGGACGAGCCGGGTGTCGGCCTGAGCCTGCACGGCATTGGCAGACGGCTGGTCTTTCAACCCGGAAGTCTTCTACATCCGGGACAACAGCAACACTCCAGGTGCAAACTACAGCCCGTCCCAAGTCTGTTCTACTTTCCAAAAAGTTTTCCCCTCCGGAAAAAGCCCATGATCCTCAGAACTGCTGCACTTGCCCTTGCGATCGGTCTCGCCAGTGGCTGCACCTTGGGGCCCGACTACGCTCGCCCGAACATCGACGCGCCATCAGCGTGGCGCATGGATCCAGCCGAGGCCAACGAGGTAGCCAACACGGCTTGGTGGGAGCAGTTCGGCGACCCGGTTCTCAACGAACTGGTGGAGTCCGCCCTGCGCGAGAACCTCGACGTGCGCATCGCGGCTGCACGTGTGGACCAGTTCATCGGTGCCTTGGGCGCCACACGTTCGCAGCTGTTTCCGCAAGTTGGTTACGGTGTACAGCCCAGCCGCGCGCAGGCCAGCGAAATCGGCCAGCCGCCGCTGCCTCCGGGGGCCGACCCGACCTTCTCGCTCTACCAGGCCTCCCTGGGCGCGTCCTGGCAGGCAGACCTGTTCGGGCGCGTGCGTCGCCTGAGCGAGGCCGCCCAAGCCCAGGTGTATGCCAGCGAGCAGGCCCAGCGCGGTGTCGTGTTGACGCTGGTGGGCAACGTCGCCACCAGCTACGTGACGCTACGGGCGCTGGACCGTCAGCTGGAGATTGCCCAGTCCACCGCCGCCAATTTCAACGAGACCCTGCGCATCTTCGATCGGCGCTTCAAGGTCGGCATCGTGTCGCGCATCGAAGTGATGCAGATCACCTCGCAGGCCCAGCAGGCGCAGGCGCTCATTCCACAGTTCGAGCAGGCCGTGGCGGCGCAGGAGAACCTGATCTCGCTGCTGCTGGGTCGCAACCCCGGCCCGATCCCGCGCGGCAAGACCATCGATCAACTGCTACCGCCCGAAGTGCCCGCCGAACTGCCGACCGTGCTGCTGCAGCGTCGGCCGGACATCCTGCAGGCCGAACAGAACCTGGTGGCCGCCAACGCCAACGTCGGCGCCACGCGCGCCCTGTATTACCCCAACATTTCCATCACCGGCCTGTTGGGCAGCGTGAGCACCGATTTCTCAGAGTTGCTCACCAGCCCGGCCTCCACGTGGTTCGTCGGCGCCGACATTGCCGGGCCGGTGTTCACGTTCGGCGGCATCAAGGGCCAGGTGGGCGCCGCCGAGGCGCAAAAGGAGCAGGCGCTGCTGGGCTACCGGCAGACCGTGCTCAACGCCTTCCGCGAGACCAACGACGCGCTCACCGGCTCGGAGAAAAAGGCGCAGGAGTCGGCCGAGCAGGGCAAGCGCGTGGACGCACTGCGCGACGTCGCCCGGCTCTCGCGCATCCGCTTCGACCGCGGCATCACCGGCTACCTCGACGTCCTCATCGCCGACAACGAGCTGTTTGCCGCGGAGCTGGTGGCAACGCGCCTGCTCGCCGAGCGCAACGCGCAGGTCATCGGCGTCTACCGCGCGGTGGGCGGTGGCTGGGTGGACCTGTCCAATGCGATGGTGCCTACCTCCAACGTTTCGGTGAACACCACAGCCCCAGCGCCGTCTGCAGGGACGCCGCCGGCGACCGAATGAGCCCATGGCCGCATCCCTCACGGGCCGCCCGCTAGCGGCCGGTACCCTGAGGCTGCTGGGTGCGGCGGCGCTGGCGCTCCTGGCCAGCGCCTGCAGCACGCTGCCGCGCAATGCACTGCCCGCGGCACTGGTTGGCGAGGTTTCCCTGCCGGGGATGCCCGTCGTGCGCGCCGCGGGTTTGGGGGCGATCGATGCGGCCATGATGGCCGACCTGACCCTCTCGTTCGAGCAGGAGCCCCCGGGGCTTTTTCCACGCGGGCCCGATGGCCGCATCCACTACGCCCACCTGGCGCTGTCGGGCGGCGGCCCCGACGGCGCTTTTGGCGCCGGCATCCTCAATGGCTGGACCCGATCGGGCCAGCGACCGCTGTTCAAGGTAGTCACGGGCATA
>JANOEA010000438.1:0-2904 GCA_031412975.1 Pseudomonadota bacterium
CGTGCTGTCGCGCAACTTCGGCAAGGAAGCCGCGCTCACAGCGGGCCTCGACCATGCCGAAGGCGATGCGGTGGTGGTGCTCGATGCCGACCTGCAGGACCCGCCGGAGCTGATCGCCACCTTCTGGCAGCACTTTCTCGATGGCTACGACGTGGTCTATGGCGTGCGCCGCTCGCGCGCGGGCGAATCGTGGCTCAAGCGCGCGACCGCGGCGGCGTTCTATCGCGCGATCGGCCGCCTCAGCCGCACCCCGGTACCGGCCGACACCGGCGACTTCCGCCTGATGAGCCGCCGCGCGCTCGATGCGCTCAACACCCTGCGCGAACGCCATCGCTTCATGAAGGGCCTGTTCGGCTGGGTCGGCTTTCGCCAGCTTGGCGTGCCCTACGACCGCGCGCCGCGCGCGGCGGGTGCGACCAAGTGGAACTACTGGAAACTGTGGAACTTCGCGCTGGAGGGCATCACCAGCTTCAGCGCGGCACCGCTGAAAATTGCGACCTATGTCGGCGGGCTCACCGCGCTCGCCGCCTTCGGGTTCGGCTGCTGGATCGTGCTCAAGACCCTGCTGTGGGGCGACCCCGTCGCGGGCTATCCCTCACTGATGGCGGTGGTGCTGTTCCTCGGCGGGGTGCAGCTGATCGCGCTGGGGATGATCGGCGAGTACCTGGGCAGGATGTACGAGGAGTCGAAGCAGCGGCCGCTGTATTTGATCGAGCGCTTGGCCAGTGCGCGTGCCGGTACTGAACCGGGCGCGGCAGACCCGACGCAACGCACTGCCGTTCGGCTACGCGCCGAATGAAAGCACCCGCACGCCGCGTCACGCTCACGGTTCGAAGCTGTTGCCGAAGATCGCCTCGGCGGCGCTAGCGAACGTCGCAGTCGCCTGGAATGCTGACGTAGGGAACTGTGCGCAGCTCGTGTTGGTGAAGCAATTGACGGCATCCCCACCCCAGCCGACGAAGCGTTGTCCGTTGCCGGGGCTCGCGACCAGTGTCACGGCCTCGCCTGCAGGGAAGTTCGCGGAACATGTGCCAATGCAGTTCGCAATGCCTCCAGGAACGGTGCTTACGCTACCGTTACCCTGCACAGTGACCGTTACCGCGATCAAGGGGCGCACGAACGTCGCGGTGACGTTGCGGGAGACGCTCATCGAGATGTTGCAGGTGCGGTTGCTGCCGCAGGCCGCTGCGTCCCCGCTCCAGGCCGCGAATGTAAAGCCGCCGGACTGATCCACCGCCAAAAGCTCAACGTTTGCGCCCGTGCCGTAGTTTGCCGCACAGGTCGGTAGACAGAAAATCCCCTGGGGCGTACTGAGCACCGTTCCCGTGCCGACCACGGCGACGGTCAGCGTCCGGAATGCGGGCTCGAAGACGGCCGTGGCGTTGGTGGGTCCGCTCATGGTGATTGCGCAGCTCGGGTTCGACCCGCACGCTGCAGCACCGCCCAGCCAGCCGACGAACACGGAGTTCTGCGCCGGAGCGGCGGTAAGGGTCACGACCTGCCCCACGTTGTAGTTGGCGGAACAGGTATTGCCGCAATTGATGCCACCGATATTGCTGGTAACGGCCCCACTGCCGGCGCCACTGCGCACGACGGAAAGTATGTTGGCGCCGAACGACCCAGTGATCGCGGTGTTGGCGTTGATTTGCACGGTACACACCGGGTTCTGCCCGCACGCCGCGACCGACCAGCCACTGAACAACGAGCCGGGACCCGGCGTGGCGGTCAGGGTGATGCTCTGGCCCTCGTCGATCACGGTAAAGCAGTCGAAAGGACCGCCCGGCGACGAACTGCAGTTGATCGCACCGCCGGTGACGGTGCCGCTGCCAGCGCCGCTGGTCGACACGCTGACGCTGTAGCGCTGGCCGAAGGTCCAGCGACCCAGGACGCCGGTGGTGTGACCGAAACGGCCGGCGCCGGTGAAGCCCGCCATCAGGAACCCGCTGCCCGGCAGTTCCATCACATCGCTGACCATCGCACTCGCCGGGCTGCCAGGCCACGGCTCGAAGAAGGTCCAGATCGGCACGCCGTTGCTGGTATCCGGCCGCAGCGCACGCGCGCCGCCGCGCGACATGAGATTCCCCGATCCGTTGGTGGTGATGATGTTGCTGGCGAACACGATGTCGTCGTTGTCCAGCACCACGAGGCCTGCGCCGATGCCCCCATTGGCGAGCCCCGCCCCAAGAGCCGAGTATCCGAAATTCGAACTCAGGGAACCGTTTGTGTTGTAGCGGATCGCGGCGACGTCGCCGGAGTTACGCCCACCGCCGGTTCTGGGCGCGGTGGCGTTCTCGACCTCGATCAATGCGACGGGACGCTGACTGGAATCGAAGTCGACATCCGTGAACTCGCAGCGCAGCGCGGCGAACGGGGAGGTCGGCCGATACAGCTGGATGCCGTCCCCATCGAAAGTGCCGTCCAGCGTGCCGTTGGTGTTGAACCGCGCGATCACGCAGTCGCCTTCGGAGATCCCGGTCGTGCTGTACATCACCCCGCCCACCGCAACCGGCCGGCCGGACGCATCCACGCGCACGTCGTTGAAGCGCACGCGACGTGCCGGCTGGAAGATGTCGCGCCGGGCGTCGACCGCCACGAAGCCGCCAGCGAACGCGGGATCTCGCGTGCAGTCGCCGCGGTAGCGCGCGATGAAGGCACGGAACTCGCCGCCGGCGATCTCATAGGTGCCAACCGCGTAGGCGCTGCCGTCGCCGCCAGCGCGACGCACGGACAGCACTTCGTCGCGGCGCGAACCTGCGCTCGAATAGTCGTCATTGAAGAGAAAGCTGCCGGCGCAACCGGTGTCCGCAAACGGATTGTCGTAGCGGACCTGCGTCACCGTGCTGTCTTGCGATGGACGGCCACCGAGCCATGACACGAACATGCGCGGTACACCATCGCTTGACG
>JANOEA010000439.1:0-7650 GCA_031412975.1 Pseudomonadota bacterium
ATCGGGTAGGCGCCACTTTGGGGAGGGGCGTCGATGGGACGTATGCATGCAATGGGAGCAGTCGCGGGCGCGCTTTGTCTGGCGCTGGTCGGCTGCAGCGGCAGCGGCAACTCGGGATCCGATGTCGGCACCGCGCCGGCAACCCCGGTCGCCGGCGACGCCGGCTGCAACGGCTCCTGCGTCACCGCCACCTCGCTGCTGACCGCGTCCGATGTCGGTCGGGTCATCGCGCAGGCGGTCAACGAGGCGCAGGCGCTCAACACGCCGGCCACCATCGCAGTGGTCGATCGGGTCGGCAACGTGCTGGCCGTGTATCGGATGACCAACGCGCGCACGACGGTGACCATCACCTCCAGTCGCGGGCTCAGTGGTGGCCTCGAGGGGCTCGAGGCGCCTGCCGAACTGGCCGCGATCTCGAAGGCGGTGAGCGGTGCCTACCTGTCCTCGGAAGGCAATGCCTTCTCGACCCGCACGGCCAGCCAGATCGTGCAGGAGCATTTCAATCCGCGCGAGTTCAACGCACCGAGCGGCCCGCTGTTCGGCGTGCAGTTCTCGCAACTGGCGTGCTCGGACCTGATCCAGCTACCGGGCCCGACCCTGACCCTGGCCGGCGCGACCGGGGCGGTGACGGTGGGTCCGAAGCCCGCCCCGCTGGGATTGTCGGCCGATCCGGGTGGCTTCCCGCTGTACAAGGGCGGCACCGTGGTCGGTGGCATCGGCGTCGCGGCCGATCCGCAGTACACGCTCGATCCGTTCATCGGCGACCGCGATCGCGATATCGACGAGGCGATCGCATGGGCCGGCACCTTCGGCTTCGGCGCGCCGCTGGATCGCCGCGGCGACCGCATCACCGCCGACGGCAAGACCTTCCGCTTCACCGACGTCGAGTTCGAGGATCTCACGCGCAATCCGCAATCGGCGCCCGAATTCGCGACCTTGGGCGCGGCCCAGGGCCGCCTGATCGACGTGCCGCTGTTCTATGCAGCCGCCGGCGGCTTGCTCACCGGCACCGCGTTCACCACCCCCGCCTCCGGCTACGTGGCCGACGCCGCGGACTATCCGGGCCTGGATGCATTCGTGCTGGTCGGACCCGACGGTCAGCCGCGATTCCGCCCGCGGGCGGGCACCGAAACCACCGGCGCGTTGAACGCCAACGAGGTGCGCGAGATCGCGCGCCAGGCGCTGGCCGTCGCGAACCGCGCGCGCGCGCAGATCCGGCGTCCGACCGATTCAAAGGTGCGGGTGACGGTCTCGGTGGTCGATTCCAACGGCGAAATCCTCGCTGTTGCGCGCACCCGCGACGCACCGCTGTTCGGTACCGATGTCTCGCTGCAGAAGGCGCGCGCCACCGCGCTGTTCTCGAACGCGGCGTTCTATCCGAACGTTGCGGCAGCGCCCCCGGTTCGCGACCTGAATGCACCGGCCAACACGCGCACGCTGGTGTCCTACCTCGACAACGCGCGCAGCTTCTTCGCGCAGCCGACGTTCTTCGGCGACGGGCAATGGGCGATCACGCCGCGCGCGATCGGCAACATCGCGCGGCCGTTCTTTCCCGACGGCATCATCGGCCAGCCCAATGGACCGATCAGCCTGCCGTTCGCCGAATGGAGCCCGTTCAACGTCGGCTTCCAGCTGGACCTGGTGAACAACAAGATCGGCACGATCCTGACCGGCTACATCGGTTTGCGCGATGGCACGCTGACCCCGGCGCAGGTGCTCGCGATCTTCCCGGTCGGCAACTGCACGGAGCTGGGCAACAAGCGCGCCGCCAACGGCATCCAGATCTTCCCGGGCGGCTCGCCGATCTACCGCGGCGATCGCCTGGTCGGCGCGATCGGCGTGTCCGGCGACGGCATCGACCAGGACGACATGGTGTCGTTCCTCGGCCTGCATAACGCCGGTGTCGCGCTCAACAGCGGCGTCGGTCATGCGCCGATCGCGCGGCGTTCGGACCAGCTGACCCCGCGCGGCGCGCGACTGCGCTACGTGCAGTGTCCGCAAGGCCCGTTCCTCGATTCGAACGAACAGAACGTGTGCGAGGGCAAGTGACATGCGCACGCTGAAAACCGCCGCACTGAGCCTGCTCATCGCCAGCGCCTGCATCGGCCACGGTGCATCGGCCTCGCCGGCAGACCCCGCACCGCCGGGCTACCTCGAACTGCTCGGCCTCGTGCCGGCGCCGACCTACGATCCGTTCAGCTCGCCGATGTTGCGCCGGCGCCCGGGCCATCCCGCGGAACGCCCGCCGGAATTCCGCGAGCAGAACCCCGATGCGATCGACCCCGCGCCGGTCGACATGGTCGGCGAGTTCATCCCGCTGCCGGATCGCTGGCGGATCATGGAAGCGCTGGGTTTCAAGTACCCGTGGTACGACCCGTACAACCAGAACATCTTCAAGGGCGACAAACCGATCCACGGCGAGGACTGGTTCCTGGCCCTGATCGGCATCGCCGACACCATCGTCGAGCCGCGCAGCACGCCGTTTCCGACCGGCATCACCTCCAGCGAGAATCCCGGCCAGAACGACATCTTCTCCGGCATCGACCAGACCATCTTCGCGCAGACCTTCCTGATCGGGCTGATCTACTACAAGGGCGACACCACGTTTCGCCCACCGGACTGGGAATACCGCCTGACCCTCGGCGTGCAGTACAACCGCGTCGACGTGCAGGACGTGCGCGTGCTCAACGTCGATCCGCGCCGCGGCAACACGCGCGACAGTGGCTTCGTCGGCCTGCAGGAACTGTTCGTCGATCGCCACCTGCGCGACGTCTCCGACCGCTACGACTTCGACGCCATCCGCTTCGGCGTGCAGCCGTTCTCGACCGACTTCCGCGGCTTTTTGTTCCAGGACCTGCAGCTGGGCGTGCGCCTGTTCGGCAACCGCGACAACAACAAGCTGCAGTACAACCTCGCGTGGTTCCGGCGGATGGAGAAGGACCTCAACTCGGGCCTCAACGACCCGACCGAAAGCCTGCGCGACGACGACGTGATCGTCGCCAACCTGTATCGGCAGGATTTCCCGGTGCTCGGCTTCACCTCGCAGGGCACCGTGGTTTGGAACCGCAATCGCGAGGACGAGAGTTTCTTCGACAGCAACGGCTTCATCCAGCGCCCCGCGTCGCTGGGCTTCGAAGGCCCGCGCGAGTACGACGCCTACTACGTCGGCTACAACGGCGATGGGCACTGGCGGAGTTACAACCTCACGGTGTCGGGCTACCTGCTGTTCGGCGACAACATCAATACCTTCACCGGCCGCGAAACCGACATCGAAGCGGGTTTCTTCGCCGCCGAACTGTCGCGGGACTTCGACTGGATCAGGCTGCGCGCCTCGCTCGCCTACAGCAGCGGCGACGACGACCCGTTCGACGACAAGTCGCAAGGCTTCGACGCGATCTTCGAGAATCCGATCTTCGCGGGCGCCGACACTTCCTATTGGGTTCGCCAGAACATCCCGCTGGTCGGCGGCGGACTCGTCACGCTGTCGCAGCGCAACGGCATGATCCCCAACCTGCGCCCGTCGAAGGAACAGGGGCAGAGCAACTTCGAGAATCCGGGCCTGCGCCTGATCGGAATCGGCGGCGACTTCGACATCACCGCACTGCACCGGGTGTCGTTCAACTTGAACCAGCTGTGGTTCGATGACACGGCGGTTCTGGAAGTCGCGCGCAACCAGAGCCCGATCGACACCAGTATCGGCACCGATGCATCCGTCGCCTGGATCTGGCGTCCGTTCATGACCCAGAACATCGTGCTGCGCCTGTCCGGTGCGGTGCTGTTCCCGGGCGAGGGTTTGAAGAACCTGTACGGGGAGGACGACGAGTACTACTCGGTCCTCGGCAACTTCACCTTCACGTACTGACGGAGCTGATCCCATGCGTTTGTACTTCCACGCTGGAATCGCCGCGCTGCTGCTGGCAGCCGCAATCCCGCAGGCGTACGCGGCCAAGGCCAAACCGGTCGAGCGCGACTACACCACCGCGCCGCCCGCGCCCTCGTTCCAGACGCAGGCCGAGGCCGATGCCAAGAGTGCGGGCTGCCTGACCTGCCACACCGATTCCGAAGCCAAGACCATGCACGCGAGCAGCGCGGTGGTGCTCGGCTGCACTGACTGCCATGGCGGCAATGCGTCGATCAATTCCCCGGCCGGCTACGACGACAAGCATGGCGGCCGCGATCCGATCGGCCCGATCAATCCGCTGAAGTCGACCTTCGAGCACAACGACCATACCCACGCCGGCGAGCACGCGGCCGAGCACTACGAGGGCCCGTACCTCGCGGCGATGGAAGGCGCGCACGTGCTGCCGCGCTATCCGCAGCGCTGGCTGTGGCCGGCCAGCCGCAATCCCGAAGGCTCGATGGCGCACCTCAACGATGAAGCGGCCGAATTCGTGCGCTTCATCAATCCCGGCGACTTGCGCGTGGCCGAAGAGGCCTGCGGCGCCTGCCACCTGCCGATCGTCAAGGCGACCACCACCTCGTTGATGTCGACCAGCGCGATGCTGTGGGGCGGTGCCTCGTACAACAACGGCATCCTGCCCTACAAGCGCTACATCCTCGGCGAGTACTACGGCCGCGACAGCGAATGGGGCGGGATCAAGAACCGCGTCGAAGTCACCCCCGAGATGGCCCAGCGCGGGATCCTGCCGATCCTGTATCCGCTGCCCGCGTGGGAAGTGATTCCGCCGGCCGACATCTTCCGCGTGTTCGAACGCGGCGGTCGCAACATCGCCACCACCTTCCCCGAAACCGGCCTGCCGAATTCGCTGGGATTGATCCAGCGCCTCGAAGAGCCCGGTCGCCCGGACATCCGCCAGTCCAATCGCGGCCCCGGCACCGGCAGCCGCATCGCGGTGCCGGCGCTGAACATCCACAAGACGCGCCTGAACGACCCGCACCTGTGGTTCCTCGGCACCAACGAGAACCCGGGCGATTTCCGCTCCTCGGGCTGCAGCGCCTGCCACGTGGTCTACGCCAACGATCGCGATCCACGCCACTCGGCGATCTACGCGCAGTTCGGCAACCAGGGCAAGACCATCCAGAAGGACCCGACGATCCCGCGCAACGAGCCCGGCCATCCGCTCCAGCACGTGTTCACCCGCGCGATCCCGACCAGCCAGTGCATGATCTGCCACATGCACCAGCCGAACATGTTCATCAACACCATGCTCGGCTACACCATGTGGGACTACGAGCCGGATGCGCCGAGCATGTGGCCGGCCGAACAGCGCAACCCCACCGGTGCGCAGATCCGCGCGATCAACCTGCGCAATCCCGAAGAAGCGGTGATCCGCGGCAAGTGGGCCGAGCCCGACTTCCTCGACCAGGTCGCGGAGATGAACCCGCAGCTCGGTGCGACCCAGTTCGCCGACTACCACGGCCACGGCTGGAACTTCCGCGCGATCTTCAAGCGCGACCGCAAGGGCAATCTACTCGACGCGAGCGGCGTGCAGGTTTCCGACGACGATCCGAAGAAGTTCCAGAAGGCCGTGCATCTGTCGAGCATCCATGTCGACGTCGGCATGCAGTGCGTGGATTGCCACTTCCAGCAGGACGGCCACTCCAACGGCCACATCGTCGGCGAAGTCGCCGCCGGCGTGGAGATCATGTGCGAGGACTGCCACGGCACCGCCGACGAATACCCCACCCTGCGCACTTCCGGCCCGATGGCCTCGAAGTACGGTCGCGACCTGAAGCTGATCCGCAATCCCGACGGCAAGAAGCGCTTCGAGTGGATCGACGGCAAGCTGGTCCAGCGCTCCGCGGTCACGCCGGACCTCGAGTGGACCATGAGCCTGACCAAGGACGTGTCCACCACGGGCAGTCCCGCGTACTCGGCCAAGGCCGACCGCGCGCACACGATGTCGGTCAATACCGAAACCCTTGAGTACGGCCAGCAGGTGCCGAAGGACCAGCGCGCGCACGGCGAAGACAAACTGCTGTGCTACACCTGCCACACCTCCTGGACCACCAGCTGCGGCGGCTGCCACCTGCCGATCCAGGCCAACTGGAAGTCCGACCGCAACCACTACGAAGGCGGCGCGACGCGCAACTACGCAACCTACAATCCGCAGGTCGCACGCGACGACATGTTCCAGCTCGGCGTGCACGGCGAGGTCAAGAACTACAAGATCGCGCCGGTGCGCTCCTCGTCCGCGCTGGTGCTGTCGTCGACCAACATCAACCGCGAGAAGATCTACATCCAGCAGCCGCCGATCTCCGCGGCCGGCTACAGCTCGCAGGCGTTTGCGCCGCACTATCCGCACACCGAGCGCCGCACCGAAACCAAGCAGTGCACCGACTGCCATCTGTCGCAGGCCAACGACAACAACGCGATCATGGCCCAGCTGCTGCTGCAGGGCACGCGCTTCGCCGACTTCGTCGGCTTCAACACCTGGGTCGGCGGCGAAGGTGAGGTCAGCGCCGCGGTGGTCACCGAGTGGGACGAGCCGCAGGCCGTGATCGGCTCCTACCTGCATCGCTACGCCTATCCGGATCGCGCCAAGGCACACACGGCCAAAGGCCAGGTGCTGCAGGAGGGCTATCGGCACGGCGCCGGCGTCGCGAGCTGCCTGCAGTTGCGCGGTGAGTACCTCTACGTCAGCGAAGGCAGCAAGGGCACGCGCGTCTACGACGTGGCCAGTATCGCCAACAAGGGCATCTCGCAGCGCATCATCAGCTCGCCGGTCTCGGGCGTCGGCCACGACACCCATATCGCATCAAGCAATGCGACCTGCGTGGTGTTGCCGACCACCCAGCCCGTGCAGCCCTCGCGCAGCCGCTCGGAGCTGATGCAGAAGACCAATCTCGAGCAGCCGATGCATCCGCTGTACGAGTACGTGTTCATCACCGATGCGGACGAGGGGCTGATCGCGGTCAACATCGACACGCTGCACGACTTCGAACCGCGCAACAACAACCTCGATCGCGCGCTGACCTGGAACGAGGGCGGCGTGCTCAACGGTGCGCGCCACCTCACCATCGCCGGCACCTGGTTCTACGTCGCCACCCCCACCGGCATCGTGGTGCTCGACATGAACGAGCCACTGCGCCCGCGGCTGGCCGCGACCATCGAGCTGCCCGATCCGCGCGCGAGCCAGCAGCAGTTCCGCTATCTGTTCGTGACCACCCGCGACGGCCTGCAGACGGTCGACATCACGCATCCCGAGCGGCCGCGCATCGTGCCCGGCGCGCTGGCGACCCTCAGCGATGCGCGCAAACTGCACGTCGCGCGCACCTATGCCTACGTGGCCAATGGCAGCGAAGGCGTGGCGATCGTCGATGTGACGCGTCCCGAGTCGCCCGCCCTGTACGCGATGTACAACGAAGGCGGCGCGATCAACGATGCGCGCGACGTGATGGTCGGCACCACCAACGCATCGCCGTTCCTGTACATCGCCGATGGCCGCAACGGCCTGCGCGTGGTGCAACTGACCTCGCCGGAATCCAACCCGAAGTTCTACGGTTTCGCCGCCGAGCCGCGGCCGCAACTGGTCGCCACCTACCCCACCCGCAAGACCGCGCTGTCGCTGTCGCGCGCGCTCGAGCGCGATCGCGCGGTCGACGAGACCGGACACCAGATCGCGATCCTGGGCCGCATCGGCTCGCGTCCATTCAACGCCGAGGAGATGGCGCGCCTGTATCTCGAGG
>JANOEA010000440.1:0-5004 GCA_031412975.1 Pseudomonadota bacterium
TCGGCTGGCGCCTGCTGGAAGACCTGCCGCACGGCGAACTGACGCGGCTGTCGGACGCGCAGATCGCCGCGCACCTGGGCACGGGCACCGCGGCATGAGCGAATCCCCTGCCAGTCGCAGCGCCCTGCTCGAACTGCGCGACGAACACGCGGCGATGCGCGAGGGCTACAGCTTCCTCGACGAGAAATGCCTGCTGCTGGCCGGCGGCATCCTGCGCGAACTGCGCCACCACGCCACGCTGTGGCCGCGAGTGCGCGCGGCGCGCAGCGTGGCGCAGGAATCGCTGTGGGCGGCACTCGGCCGCCACGGGCTCGATGAACTCGCCACCCTGCCGCTCGCAGCGGCGGACCCCGCGCGGCTGGTCGAAACCGGCGAGCGCCTGATGGGCGTGCCGCTGCGCGCACTGGACGCCCGGGTCAGTCCGCCACTGCTGGCCGACCCGCAGTTGCGCAGCCCGGAGTCCGCTGCCTGCGCGATGGCGTTCGCCGCACTGCTGCCCGAGGCCGCGGCACTTGCCGCCTGCGAAGCCAACCTGCGCCGGCTGCTTGATGAGTATCGCCGCACCGCGCGCCGCGCACGTGCGCTCGACGGCGTGCTGCTGCCCGAACTCGACCGCGCGATCGGCGCGATGGCCGGCGAGATCGAGGGTCAGGAACAGGAAGACGCGATCAGCATGCGGCCGCGACCACGCTGAGCGCGCCGCACACGCGGCCCAGCGCGGCAGCCAGGCCCACGACAGCATCACCGCGCTGCGATGCAAGTCACGCGGCGCGGCCTGTTCGGCATGGCGATGCCTTGGCGCGATGCAGGCGCCTCAGCAGATGCGCGGCAGCTGCTCGCCGGTCAACCAGTCGACCATGCGGCGACCGCCGAACACCGTTTCCATCGATACGAAGCGGTTGGCGTCCTCGACCACCGTGCCGATGATCGCGGCATCGCGGCCGAATTCATGCGCGCGCATCGCGGCCAGCAGGCGCTGTGCGTCGTCGGCCGCGCAGATCGCCAGCAACTTGCCCTCGTTGGCCACGTTGAGTGGGTCGAGGCCCAGCAGTTCGCAGGCGCCGCGCACCTGCGCGCGTATCGGCAATGCGGCCTCGTCGAGGTGCATGCCGACGCCCGCGGCCTGCGCGATCTCGTTCAAGGTCGCCGCTACGCCGCCGCGGGTGGGATCGCGCAGCACGTGCAAATCGGGTGCTGCGACCAGCATCGCCGCCACCAGCCCGTGCAGTGGCGCGGAGTCGGATTGCAGATCGGTCTCGAAGGCCAGACCCTGGCGGTGCGAGAGGATCGCCACGCCGTGGTCGCCGAGCGTGCCGGATACCAGGATCGCATCGCCGGGCAGCGCGCGCCGCGCATGGATGTCGACGCCCGCCGGCACCACGCCGATCCCGGCGGTGTTGATGAACACGCCATCGCCCTTGCCGCGCTCGACCACCTTGGTGTCGCCGGTGACGACCTGCACGCCGGCCGCGCGCGCTGCGGCGGCCATCGAATCGACGATGCGCTTCAGGTCCGCCAGCGGAAAGCCTTCTTCGATGATGAAGGCCGACGACAGCCACTTCGGCACCGCACCCGCCATCGCGAGGTCGTTGACCGTGCCATGCACCGCGAGGCTGCCGATGTCGCCACCGGGAAAGAACAGCGGCGAGATCACGTAGGAATCGGTGGTGAAGGCCAGCCGGCCGGCGCCGACCTCGAACTGTGCCTGGTCGTCGCCGCGGTCGAGCAGCGGGTTGTCGAACGCGTGGCGGAACACCTCGTCGATCAGGTGCGCCATCGCGCGCCCGCCGCCGCCGTGGCTCATGTCCACGCGGCCGCGCGTCAGGTCCAGGGTACGCGCCTTCAGCGCCCGCGACTCCGGTTCGATGGTGTCCATGGCGTGCTCGCGCGGCGCGCGCATCAGGCGATTGCCGGGGCCTTGTGCCGGCCGTAGGTGTAATACGCCGCGCACGCGCCTTCCGCCGACACCATGCACGAGCCCATCGGGTTCTCCGGCGTGCACACGGTGCCGAAGATGCCGCAGTCGGTCGGCCGCTTGACCCCGCGCAGGATCGCCGGGCACTCGCAGGCCTTGTTCTCGCGTGCCTTCACCGGCACCACCGCGAAGCGGCTCTCGGCATCGTGCGCGGCGTACTTGGCGCGCAACCGCAGCGCCGAGAACGGCACGTCGCCCAGACCGCGCCATTCGAAGGTCTCGCGCACCTCCAGCACGTCGCCGACGATCGCCTGCGCGCGCAGGTTGCCGCCGGCCACCACCGCACGGCTGTACTCGTTCTCGATCGTGGCGCGACCGTCGTTCAATTGCCGCACCAGCATCAGGATCGACTGCAGCACGTCGAGCGGCTCGAAGCCGGCGATCACCACCGGCTTGCGGTAGTGCTCGGCGAAGCGTTGGTAGGCGTCGGTGCCGATCACCACGCTGACGTGCGCGGGACCGACGAAACCGTCGATCCGCACCGGCTCGGGATCCTCGGGATTGGCGGTTTCCAGCAGGTGCACGAGCGCCGGCGGGGTCAAGACGTGGTTGCAGTAGACCGAGAAGTTGTGCAGCCCTTCGGCGGCGGCGATCTGCACCGCCACCGCGGTCGGCGGGGTGGTGGTCTCAAAGCCGATCGCGAAGAACACGATCTCGCGATCGGGCAGTTCGCGCGCGAGCCGCAGCGCGTCGGTCGCGGAGTAGACCATCCGCACGTCCGCACCCTCGGCCTTGGCGCGCAACAGGCTGCGCTTGCGCGAGCCGGGCACGCGCATCATGTCGCCATAGGTGCACAGGGTCACGCCGGGGCGCATCGCGAGGTCGATCGCGAGATCGAGCCGGCCGATCGGCAGCACGCAGACCGGGCAGCCGGGGCCGTGGATCATGCGCACGTTCGGCGGCAGCAAATCGGGGATGCCGTAGCGGAAGATCGCGTGCGTGTGGCCGCCGCAGAACTCCATCAGGCGGTACTCGCGTGCGGGGTCGGCCTCGGCGGCGATGCGCTCGGCCACTACGCGCGCGGCGCTGCCGTCGCGAAACTCGTCGATGTACTTCATGCGGCGTCCTCCAGCGGCTCACCGAGTGCGCGCAGGGCTTCGAGCGTGCGCTGCGCTTCCTCGGGATCGATCTTGCCGAGCGCGAACCCCACGTGCAGCAGCACATAGTCGCCGACGACCACGCCCTCGACCAGATGCAGGGCGATCTCCTTGACCACGCCACCGATGCTCACGCGCGCGCGCGTCGCGTCGAGGACCTCGATGACTTCGGCCGGTATTGCGAGGCACATGGCACCCTCCCGGGACGCCGCCGCTGTGGTCCCTGTTATGGCGGGGGCGGTCGGCGGGATCCTTGCGCGAGGTCAATTTCGCGCACGATTGCGTCCCGTTGGCGTTGCAATCAGCTGCCCGCGGCGACCGCGGCCTGGCCCAGCGCGATGCCACCGTCGTTGGGCGGCAGCAGGCGCGGCAGCAAAGGCCGCAGGCCCGCGGCACGCAGCGCGTCGGCCAGGCCCTCCGCCAGTACCCGGTTCAGGAAACAACCACCCGACAGCGCGATCACCTGCAAGCCGGTCTCGCGCGCCGCACCGGCCACCCATGCCGCGAGCGCCGCGATCAGGGTTCCGTGGAAGGCTTCCGCGCCGGCCTGCGGGTCCATCCCGTCGATCGCCACCAGCAGCGGCAACGGGTCGAGCACGCCGTCGACGATGCGCCAGCCGCCCTCCACGATCCGCGGCACCCGCACCAGTGCCTCCAGCGCCATCGGCGCCTGGCCCTCGTAGGCCGAGTGCCAGTGCAGCCCCAGCAGCCCGCAGGCCGCGTCGAACCAACGCCCCGCGCTGCTGCTGGTGGCCACGCTGCCGCCGGCGAGCAGGCGCGCGACCGCGGGCGCGAGCGGCTCGCTGGCATGGCGTCGCGCGATCTCCTCGCCACGCCCCATCGCGTGCAGCGCAGCACTCGCGCAGCGCCAGGTCTCGCGGGCGCAGCGGTCGCCGCCCGGCAGCGCCAGCGGCGCCAGGTGACCGATGCGTTCGCAGCGGGCGGATTCCACGCGCAGCAACTCGCCACCCCAGGCCCCGCCATCGGCGCCGTAGCCGTAGCCATCCAGCGCGAGCCCCAGCGCCGGACCATTGACGTGATGCTCGGCCAATACCGCGGCGACGTGGGCGTGGTGGTGCTGCACGGCGATCACCGGCAGGCCCGATGCGGTCGCGAACGTGCGGCCCGGGAAATCCGGATGCAGGTCGGTGGCGATGCGTTCGGGCCTGACGTCGAGGATCGCGAGCAGGTGCGCGGCGGTCTCGTGCAGGAAACGCCGCGCCTCGGGGCCGTCGAGGTCGCCGACATGTTGCGAGACGAAGGCCTCGCGGCCGCGGGTCACGCAGACGGTGTTCTTGAGGTAGGCGCCGGTGGCGAGCAGCGGCGGGAACTCGCGGCCGAGGTCGATCGGCTCGGGCACGAAGCCGCGCGCGCGGCGGATGAACGCCGGCGCGCCATCCACGATGCGCAGCACCGAGTCGTCGCAGCGCACCAGGATCGCGCGGTCGTGGCCGACGATCGCGTCGGCGATGCCGGCCAGGCGCGCGCGCGCGTCGGCATCGGTATGCACCAGCGGCTCGCCGTGCGGATTGGCACTGGTCATCACCAGCGCGGTCGGCCATGCGCGATGGCGCCAGCCCGGCTCGGTCGGCGCGCCGGCGGCGACGTGAAACAGCAGGTGATGCAGCGGCGTGTACGGCAGCAGCAGGCCCAGCGTCGGCAGATCCTGCGACACCGACGCTGCGATGCCGTTCGCCGGCAGCGCGGCAACCACCACGATCGGACGCTCATGCGCGGCGAGCAGCCGCGCCTCCGCCGCGCTCACATCGGCGACCCGTCGTGCCGATTCGAGGTTCGCCACCATCACCGCCAGCGGCTTGGCCTCGCGCTGCTTGCGCGCACGCAGGCGCGCGACCGCGGCCTCGTTGCGCGCGTCGCAGGCCAGGTGGTAACCGCCGATGCCCTTGATCGCGACGATCGCGCCCTCTGCGA